>CAYTQP010000006.1:5023-45905 GCA_964440175.1 uncultured Verrucomicrobiota bacterium | reverse complement strand
AAAAAACCAGTAGTTTCGTCAATATTTCGCAGTTTGCAAACTGCGAAACATCTAGTGCTAAAATGTCAAGTGAACAATAATCTCAGAGGGGGATGTCATTGCCAATCCTAAGCCTAACGTGAGGCTACAGACTCAGCAAAAGTGGATTGATATGTATTTACAGGAGTGAGGCATCAAACCGTATTGGAATGCGCATAGCACTGGTTGCACACCTCGTACGCAGCCCCGCACCGCTTAAGCGGGGCTAATATCGTATCTTGATGACCAGTGTGTTTGATTATAGAACGCCTGAAAAAATATAATCTTGATAAAAACGCTATTATCATTTTCATCCCCGATAACGTTCTCACCTTCCACTGTTGTCGCCTGTTTCCAACTGATTTTTAGCACTGTGCGATATTGCCGGCACTGAAACACGGGAAGAAGGGGGGCAAGCGGGAGATTTGCGATATTAAAATCGATCGTTTAAAAATGATATGGCGGAACAATTTTCCGAGATTGAGCAATGGTTGGAATAGACGTGGAGGAAGGGAGGTATCTATCTTTGCCAAAAAAGAGAAAACAATATATCTATTAATTGCGGAACAAAAAAATTGATTGATGCGTAATTAAAGGTAAGATGGGGCGTATGAGAGAGTTGCTCTTACAATTTGGTGTCAGTGTTAGACCGCGACGATTGTCGATTTTATTGCGTGTTTGGTTTGTCTGTTTAACGGGCATGGTACTAGTGTCTCCGGGTTTTAGCGTGATTGTCATAAATGAGATTCATTACAACCCGGATGTGAAAACCGAGCAGGTTGAGTTTATCGAGCTGTGCAATACCGGAGTTAGTGATGTGAGCTTTTCGGGTTGGCAATTGACGGGCGGAATAGATTACGTTTTCCCTGCCGGGACAACTATTGCGGCGGGGGGTTATCTTGTTGTCGCCCAGAACCCTTCCGTGTTACAGTCAAAGTATGGTATCACGGCTCTTGGGCCATGGGGCGGCAGATTGGATAACAGCGGGGAGGAAGTGTCACTGAAGAATGCGTTCGGCGATACGGAGGATAAGGTGGAGTACAGACTTGGCTTCCCGTGGCCGACGGTGGGCGACGCGCCGGGTTGTTCCATCGAATTGATGAATCCGGCGTTTGATAATAATCTTGGCGGAAACTGGAGATCGTCGTCCAGCACCACGCCGCCCTCAACAAATTTGATCGAATGGATTTTCAGTCACTCCGTCTGGAGCTACCGTAAGGGAACAAGCGAACCGCCAACGAACTGGATGGAGACAGGGTTCAGCATGGACGGGAGCTGGCTGTCAGGTCAGGCATCTATTGGTTATGGCGATGATGATGATGCCACAGTTCTTACAGACATGCGGAATAATTACTCCACGATTTATCTTCGTCAAAACTTTGTTCTTCAAAGCGAGGAGCAACTGCCGTTTCAAGGCGTTCTGGATTATTATCTTGATGATGGGGCTATAATCTACCTTAACGGTGTGGAGTTATCCCGGTTTCATGTGAGTGCGGGTGAAAAGGCCTATAATAGTTTTTCCGGCGGGGCGGTTAGCGACCCTGTGTGGGAAAAATATGACATTCCCAATCTGCGCGATTATTTGGTTGTCGGAACAAATACAATTGCCGTCCATATGCTGAATATGAATCTCCATAGTAGTGATCTCTCTTTTGACATTCGGTTGACAGGAATGACGGAATATGCGGGATTAGTCTTCACTCCGGGTGCGATAAACTCGACCTACACCACAAATGCGCCGCCCAAAATTCGACAGGTGAATCATTCCCCCAAGTCTCCGGTGAGTGCGGAAGAGGTGGTGATTACAGCCAAGATAACCGATTCGGACGGTGTGGTGGCGGCTTCGCTTCTCTATCAGATTATAGAGCCCGGCAGTTATATCGGGTTGAATGATTCGGACTATGAAAATTCTTCCAACTGGACAGCGATTGCTATGAACGATAGTGGCATAGGTGGTGATGCTATGGCTGGTGATGAAGTGTTCACGGTGGTTGTTCCTGCTTCAGTTCAGCGGCATCGTCGGCTTGTGCGCTATCGTATTTCAGCGTCCGACGGGTTGAATCAGTCACTCATTGTGCCATATTCCGATGATCCACAACCAAACTTTGCCTATTTTTGTTATGATGGTGTCCCTGCGTGGCGGGCGGCGGTGCGACCGGGCGTGACCGGGGAACTCGATTTCAGCACAAATATTATGAGGCGTATTCCATCTATCCATCTAATTGCCAAGAATGAATCTGTGGAAGACGCGACGTGGTTGGAGCGTTATAGAGGGGATGTGTGCAAGTGGGAAGGCACGCTGGTGTATGATGGCAGGGTGTATGACCATATTCACTACCGTGCACGCGGTGGTATCTGGCGTTATGCGATGTGTAAAAATATGTGGAAGTTTGACTTCAACCGTGGTCACGACTTTCAAATGCGTGATGATTATGGGCGCAAGTATCGGAGCAAGTGGCGCAAACTGAACCTTGGTGCCAGCATTCAGCAGGGCAATTTTCAGCATCGCGGGGAACAGGGAATGTTTGAGTCTACTGGTAGCCGTTTTTTCAATTTAGCAGGCTTGGATGCGTTTAACACGTCTTTTTTGCAATTACGTATTATCGACGACGCAAACGAGGTGGATCCGTCAACCCAGTACGAAGGCGATTTCTGGGGGCTTTACCTCGCCGTTGAACAGCTCGACGGGCGTTTCTTGGATGAGCATGATCTGCCCGATGGGAACTTCTATAAGATGGAAGGCGGATCCGGCGAGCTGAACAACACCGGTCTGCTTGGGCCGACTGATAAATCGGATCTGAACTATATACTAGATAACTACACCGATGCCGATGATGGATGGTGGAGTGCAAACTGGGAGCTGGCGGCGTACTACTCCTATCAGACAATTGTGCAGGGGATTCACCACTATGATATTAACGCTCGGAAAAACTTTTTCTACTACAGTAATCCTGAAACCGGACGGTGGAAAGTCATTCCGTGGGATTTGGATTTGACCTGGGCGGACAATATGTTCAATCAATCATGGGGTGGACGCAACGCGCTGGCCGATCGCATTCTCGACGCTTCCGCGTCGGACAATCTGCTCACTTTGCCCGGAGATAGTCGCCCCGAATTCAGAAAAGAGTTTCGCAATCGTGTTCGCGAAATCCGTGACCTGCTTTTTAATGACGATCAGGGATGGCAGGTGATTGATGAATGTGCCAACCTGTTGCGTGATCCTGCGGATACTGCACCATCATTCTTAGATGCTGACCGCGCCATGTGGGACTACAACCCCAAGATGAGCGACACTAACTATACAACGAGGTTGTCTAAAGCGGGAACAGGTCAATTTTATCAGTGGACTGAATCTGGCGTGAGTAATGATTTTAACGGATGTGTGCAGTTGATGAAAAACTATGTGGTCTATCGCGGGGGGCATTTGGACAATCTGGCCGCAGATGCAATGATTCCGGACACGCCTGCGATTTCATTCACTGGCGACACAAACCATCCGCTCAACGGTTTGTCCTTCAGTTGCTCCGCGTTTTCCGATCCGCAGGGCGTTGATACCTTTGCTTCTATGGAATGGCGTGCTGCCGAGGTGCTGGATGCTTCCGCTCCTGCCTGGAATCCTGCCAAACCACCGCCGTATGAAATTAATGCCAAGTGGGAGAGCGGAGAACTTCCAGACTTTAATGCGGATATCACCATTCCGGTTGACGCATTGAAGGTGGGACACGCCTACCGTGTGCGAGCGCGGATGAAGGATGAGACGGGTCGCTGGAGCCATTGGTCTAATCCCGTGCAGTTTGTCGTGACGGAATCCTCCTCGGCGGGGGCACTGATAAGTTATCTGCGAGTGAGTGAGGTGATGTATGATCCACTTGGCGGCAATGATTACGAGTTTATCGAACTACACAATATCAGCACGGTTCTTACGCTGAAGCTTGGCGGTGCGGCATTTACGGAAGGGGTGAACTTCAATTTCCCCGCTGGAACAATTATCGAACCCGGTGGTTATCTGCTGGTGATCAGGAACGCCAGTGCATCGGCATTTCGTACACATTATGGACTTTCCGGCAGTGTAGAGGTAGCGGGTGCTTATTCAGGCAAACTTGCCAACAAGGGAGATAAGCTGACGCTAAAGACGGGGCCGGGAGGTTTAGAAATTGCGGAGTTCAGCTACAGTGACAGTCGTATCTGGCCACTGGCGGCGGCAGGTGCAGGACATTCGATTATACCTCTCAATCCCGCTGCATCAGGGCAGGCGACGGGTGCGCTCGACTATCCTGGCAATTGGCGAGCCAGTACATTTGTCGGGGGATCACCCGGCACAGCCGATCCGGCGATACCCGTTGCGACGGTCGTGCTTAACGAGATTGTCGCCCACACCGACTACAGTAATCCATCGAAACCGAATTATGACTCTAACGATTGGATTGAACTCTGCAACACGACTGATACGGCGGTCAGCCTTGAGGATTGGTATCTCAGCGATGATCCCGCCAATCCCGCCAAATCGGCAATTCCTGCCGTCTCTATCCCTGCCGGCGGGCACTTGGTTTTTAACGAGGTAGATGATTTCCACAGTCCGATCAACGTAGGTTTCGGTCTTGACAAGGCCGGCGAGCAGGTTCTTTTATCTTATTTGCCCGGTACCGCCGCTGATCGTGTGGTGGACGCGGTGGGATTCAGGGGTCAAGAGAACGATCGCTCGCTGAGTCGTTTTCATGATGGCACGGGATTATGGTGTGCAACGCTCAGAAGTCCAGCCGCTGCCAACAGTGCGCCGCTGTCCGGTTTGCGCCTGGCGGAGTTGATGTACCAGCCGCCGTTGTCGGGCGGAGCTGATAGTACCCGTGATGAATACGTTGAGATTTACAACCCGACGGCAACCTCTGTCACCATGCAAAACGCGGCGGGCGCGTGGCGACTTGCTGGCGGGATAGAATATACCTTTCCCGTCGGCACGGTGTTGCCCGCTGGTGGAACATTGCTGGTTGTTGGCTTTGATCCTGCGGACGCCACTATGGTTGCCGCGTTTACAGATGTCTATTCCATTACCAACAGTGTTCGTTTTTTCGGCCCTTATTCGGGCAGGCTGGGGAATCGCAGTGAGAGGGTGAGCATTGAAAAGCCGCAACTTCCAGACTTAACGGGAGATCCTTATTCGTGGGTGATTGAAGATGAGGTTGTATATGGCAATCAGAACCCGTGGCCCGCAAGTGCCGCTGGTGCGGGCAGTGCTCTGGAGCGGATATCAATGAGTTTGAGCGGGCGGAATCCCGCTAACTGGCATGCCTCGTCACCCACGCCGGGTTTTGAGAGTCTGGATCGTGATGGCGACGGCATGCCTAGCCGATGGGAGGATGAGTACAGTTTGAATCCCGGCAATCCTGCGGACGCGGCGGTAGATTCGGACGGGGATGGGTTGAGCAATATCGAGGAGTATTGGTGTGGAACACGTCCTGATGATTCGAGCAGTGTGTTGAAATTTGAATGGGCAAGGCAGAGTGGGGGAGTGATTATTTTGGAGTTCTCTGCAGTTGACGGGAAGTCATATTCTGTTCAGAGTCGTACACCGGGAGACATGAACACCTGGCGTATTCTGACCAACCTCACCGCAGACGCGAGTGCGGTTTCTGTTTCCGACCCCGTCGTGAACGCTGCACGTTGTTACCGAATCCAGTTAAAGAGGAATGAAGAATAACCCATTTCATCTTCGTGTATTTGGAGCGGAGCGTACGAGCGAAGACGCATCCATTAGCACATAGAGTCCAATGCGCAACCCGTTGTGGGCAAAATGATTGTGCATATGTGCTATACTCAGTTGCCGAATTTAAGATTGATAAATGTCGCAAGGATTACTCCTTCGTGAAAGATTACCGTGCCGGACACCGCATTTTTCATGTACTGGTGCGGTCAATTTATAAGGAACCCCGTGCGTATGTACCGTAAAATTGTTACACAAGCTCTCTGAAGACGCTGTCGCTGATGAACAGGGCATCGTCGCTCAGCCGCAGTCTGTTGTTTTCAATGAGCAGTAACCCGGCGGCAACCAAATCGTGAATTTCTTCGCCGCAAAGTTCAAGCGGATCGACTCCCACCGCGTTCTTAAATTTGGTCATATCGATACCGTTGACACAGCGCAAACTCATAATCAGTGTTTCACGCGATTTTTTTTCAAAAGAGAGCCGTTCCTCCATCTCGTGCGACGATATTCCCGCGAGCAATAATTCAGAATACTTGCGTACATCGGGAATATTGCTGAACCGTACGCCTCCCCAATGCGAATGCGCCGCCGGACCGCAACCAATATACTCTCCGCCACTCCAATAAAGCATATTGTGACGGCATTCAAAACCGGGTTTTGCAAAATTGGATATCTCATAATGCCGATAGCCGGCCGTGCACAAGCGTTGGCGGATCAAATCGTACTGATCGCGCACCAGTTCGTCATCCAAAACCTTCAGTGCTCCGGACTGCCTGCGCCGGAAAAGTGGCGTTCCCTCTTCGTAAGAGAGGCAGTACGCCGAAATATGCTTGGGCATCAACTCCAGCGAGCTGTCAATGTCTCTGTCAACACTCTCTATCCCTCCGCCTGGCAAGCCGTACATAATATCAAGACTAAGGTTCTCTATCCCTGCATCCCGCAATATTTGATATGAACTCCGCACGTCCGCAACAGAATGCCGCCTCCCAAGTAGCGTCAAGCTGTTCTCGTCAAAAGACTGAACACCCATTGAGATCCGATTAACACCGCCCGCCTTTAAAACATCCGCTTTCCGACAGGTCAATGTTCCGGGATTAATCTCCACTGTCCATTCTCGCGCAGTAGCAGCATCCAGCGTCGTTCCGATAACCGCGACCAACTCCTCTATCGCTACGGTCGAAAGTGAGGTCGGTGTGCCGCCGCCGATATAAACCGTGTCGGGGTGGAATTCAGAGGGGAGCGTGGTTAGCTCAATCTTTAAAGCGTTCAGATAGGAGTATATCGCTACTTCGTCGCCGATAATAACGGAGTAGAAGTCACAATAGCTACATTTAGATTCGCAAAACGGGATATGTATGTAAAGTCCGGACACCGCGAAAATCTTCTTATTTTTCCTTTTCCAGCAAATCTGCAAGATCGCTATGCCCACGCTGTCTGGCAAATGTGGCGGCGTTATCTCCGTCAACATCTTTGGTAGATGAGTCGGCACCGTTATCCAGCAGGACGCGAACGACATCCCCGCAGCCTTCTGCGGCAGCGAACATCAGAGCAGTCCATTTTTCATCAGAGTCTGCGACATTCACATTCACTCCGCAATCGATAAGAGTCTTCGCTATATCCGGGTTCGGTCCCGTTGAAGCGTACATAAGCGCGTTGCGTCCAGTGGCATCGAGGGTGTCAACTTTCGCTCCTGCCGCGATCAGAATCGAGACTATCTCTTTATGTCCATTGAAAGCGGCAAGCATCAGTGCCGTGCGTCCGTCGTCATCCATGGTGTTTGCGTTCATGCCGTTTTTAAGCGCGATACTGACGGTGTCGGTTTCGCCGTTCAGCGCGGATTGTAAAAAAATCTCTGACGACATCGGGGTTTCAACCGTCTGCACAACCAACTCTTCGGCAACGGGGTTTTCCGCTGGTTTCACCTTCCCTTCCGGTTTTGACTGTTCCACTTTTTGCATGGGCGCAGAGGATCCGCATCCGCAAAGGGAGATTGCAACGGACATCAGACATATTATTGCGATTAAATGACACAGCTTCATAATAAATTTCTCCATTTCTTTGGTTTGTACCCCGATTCGGCGGAAATATCAAATATTCGTGTAAAATAATCTTGATGAATATGGTATTACCCATTACTCTTCGTCGCCTGTTTATCTGTTTATCTGAATTCCAAACGCTCGGGTGGTGGAATGGCAGACACGCTAGGTTGAGGGCCTAGTGCCCGTTTTAGGGCGTGCGGGTTCGACTCCCGCCCCGAGCACCATTTCGAGTCAGGTTCTGTCCCACACGGGTTTATCCAAAAAATCAGCAAGTATCGTTGCGTCTTCCCTCAGTTTATTGGCATTACCGTGATCGACAACATTGATGCGCTCACCCGTCTTGAGTACAAGGTTCAATTCATAGCTGTAGTACGAGCTCGAGCTTTCATTTCCACTGCAGTGCTCGGAGAGCAGTTGCAGGGCGTAAATATTATCGAGTTCAGCGAGATGTTTAATGACGCTTTTGCTGAACACTTTGTCTGGTGATTTGCGACCTTTCCAAAAATAGCCGTTCTTTTTGTCAAAGACAATGGGAAGAGTGCCGTGATAAAACAGGCCTCCGCCAACAAGTGTGAAGACGAGCCCCACAAATATAGGCAGTAGCATCCCCAGATCAAATTTCTCCGATTGAAACTCTGCAATGGAAAACCCGGCGAACAAACCCAGCCCGATTAAAAAGAAGATGAGATAAAATATTTTGGCTCCCATTGCCGCACGAAATTCCATACGGTCCAGTCCGGTCTTAATCAGTTTATGAGTGCGGAAGTTGGTGCCACCGCTTTTGAGCGGACTCCAATCGACAGCTGCCGCAGCCGGATCGGCGTAGCCGGACAGCTCGTCATTGTTCAGTCTCTCCAGTCTTGCCGTTGTTGCCATCTCCTCCTTTTTCATGAGTCTAGGCAGAAAAACGACCATTAGACAGCCAACACCGAAAAAGATCAAACCGAACAGAGGCATGAAAAACGATTGTCCCTTAAGTCCCGGCTCCAGCAGGCACTCTTCAGGCTTTTCGGGCATGTAATGGATCTCCACCTTTTTGCCTTTTGGGTAATTGTTTACTACGCGGTTCGCATGTGACGGGCTACTCGACCCGTAATCACCATAAGAGACGCGGTTGCCTTTGAAAATCACGTCCTCAACAGAGAACTCGTAAAGAATTTCAGCATGATATGTTGTGCCATCACTGTCGCTGTGTTGCTCAACTTTTGATTCCAGCACTTTTCCCCGTGCGGTTGGCCATTTTGCACTGGCGTTTGCCAGGATGATGCCATGAACTCCGAAATAGAGCGTTGCTGCCCCGGCAATAACGAACGGCAACGGAAATATTCTGGAAAAGAAAAACCGCATTCCAGGTCCCATTTGTTGTGATCTAGTTGTTTTCATGGCGTACATGTTACCAACTCCCCCTCAGAATGTCATACCATTTTATGACAAAATTGTTTGAGTAAGGAGCGTTTGCGCTCAGATGCCAGGTCGTTTTTTAGGCTGAGGTTAAAAAAGATCCAGTGAGAGATAGCGTTCGCCGGAGTCGGGGAGAATCACCACGATGGTTTTGTTTGCGAATTCCGGTTTAGCCGCCAGTCGTGTGGCGGCGGCAACTGCGGCTCCGCTGGAAATGCCAGACATTATACCCTCTTCTTTTGTAAGCCGGCGGGCATACTCGAAGGCTTCTTCATTGCCGATCTTTTCCACGCGGTCGAGAAGCGAGAGATCCAGCACATCGGGAATAAATCCGGCACCAATTCCCTGAATCTTGTGAGGTCCGGGGGTTAGTGCTTTTCCCGCCAACGCCTGAGAGATCACCGGACTGTTTTCCGGCTCGACCGCCACGATTGTTACGGGCGCACCTTTCTCTTTTTTCAGATAACGTGATATTCCTGACACAGTTCCACCCGTGCCGACCCCCGCCACCAGAACATCCACCTTCCCGTCTGTTGCCTTCCAGATCTCCGGTCCGGTCGTCTTTTCATGGATGGCGGGATTAGCCGGATTGCGGAACTGTTGCGGCATATAATGCCGGGCGGGATTCTCTGCGACAATCTCTTCCGCTCGCCGGATTGCGCCTGGCATTCCCTGCGCCCCCTCCGTAAGTACAACCTTTGCCCCAAACGCCTCTAGTATCTTGATTCTTTCAACACTCATTGTCTCCGGCATGGTCAGCGTGAGTTTATAGCCCCTGGCCGCCCCGACAGATGCCAGAGCGATGCCGGTGTTACCGCTGGTTGGTTCAACGATAAGCATTCCCGGCTTCAGCACTCCGCGCTCCTCTGCATCCCAAATCATGGAGGAGGCGATTCGGTGTTTAACGGAAAATGAAGGATTCGCCGCCTCCACTTTACCCAGCACGAGGGCGTTTTCTCCCGCAACTCTTTGCAGTCGCACCAGTGGGGTACGCCCGATGGATTCTGAACTGTCTGCGTAATATTTCATGTCTCTATTCCTCGATATTAACCGTTCACACAGAAGAAAACCGCAGACACCTTCAGTCACGGGCGGCCTCATTCACTCTCTTTTACAGATACCCGCATATCTCCAAAAGCGCAAATTCTTTATTGCCAGATTTATGGAAAATAACAAATTGTATTATCAATGCCATCCATGTATATTACTCTCTGTATGCGACTCTTTCCTTATCAGGCGGTTGCTACAAAATTAAAATGTCACAAAATTGAGGTAAAATGAATAATTTAGAGACCACAGTTTCAAAACTGGAAAAGAATCTGAAATCTGTCGATCCGATCGTCAGAAAGAGTTCTCTGGAAAAACTTGCAATTTTACTGCTGGCGGGAGATTTTGAGACCGCGCCGCCGACGGAATCTGTCAATATGCACTGTCACACCTTCTTCTCATACAATCCCGAGAGCCACACCCCCTCATCCTTCGCCTGGGAGGCTCGCAAAAGAGGGTTGCTCGCTGCGGGGATTGTGGATTTTGATGTACTCGATGGTGTTGACGAGTTTCTCACCGCAGCGCAGGCTCTCGAACTGCGGGGCGCGGCGGGACTGGAGACCCGTGTCTTTGTCCCGGAATTTGCCACCCGCGAAATAAATTCTCCGGGTGAGCCGGGAATCGCCTATCACATGGGATTCGGCATGCCTGCCTCACAACCGCCTGCAACGCAACGACCGTTTCTGACAAAGCTCAAACAGACCGCCCAAAAACGCAACAGAGAACTCATTATGCGTGTAAATTCATTCACCGCGCCACTCAAACTCGACTTTACTCTGGATGTCGTGTCACTCACGCCCGGCGGCAATGCCACAGAACGGCATATTTGCCTCGCATACGCCCGAAAAGCAGCTGAAATGAACGCAACCCCATCCAGCTTGACAAAGTTTTGGACCGAAAAACTCGGAGAACTTCCCGAGGATATAGACTTGCCGGAAGGCCCTGTTCTTCAGGGACTCATCCGTCAAAAGACAATGAAAATGGGGGGTGTCGGCTATGTCAAGCCAGACAAAGACTCTTTCCCCGCCATGTCCGCCGTCAATGAGTTCATTCTGGCCTGTGGCGGAGTGCCGACCATGGCGTGGTTGGACGGCACAACCGAGGGTGAGCAGGCAATTGACGAGTTGCTCGATGTGGAGATGGCGACCGGTGTGGAGGCCGTAAATATTATCCCCGCCCGGAATTTCACCGCCGGTTTAAAAGACCAAAAACTTAAAAACCTGTATGCCTTTGTCGATGCCGCAGAGAAACGGAACATGCCTGTGCTGGTGGGTACGGAGATGAATTCGCCGGGACTGAGGTTCGTCGATAACTTCGAATGCCCTGAACTCGCTCCGCTTCAATCGATATTCCTCAAAGGCGCGCATATTCTCTCTGCGCACTCTGTTATGCAACGATGTGGAGGCATGGGATACTGTAGTGCATGGGGCGAGATTCATTTCCCGGATCGTGCCGATAGAAATCGTTTTTATCTGGAGATCGGGGAGACGCTCAACCCGCAATTTGAGAGCAAATTGACAATCAATCAGGGGATGAACCCCGAAGAGATCATCGCAATGATTCAGCATTAGAAACGGAGAGAAAACATGACCGCAATTCCCAAAACAGCCGCCGCAATTCAACTGATCGGTCCGGACAAACTGACGTACAATCCGGAGAAAGAAGTTTTCTCCCCGCAATCTCACCAAATCCTCTGTAAGGTCTCTGTGATCGGACTGTGTTTCTCCGACCTCAAGTTGCTCAAACAGTTCTCTGGGCACGTTCGCAAATCCGGGGTCATATCCGGCGTTGACCCCGAAATCCTCGCGGGACTGCCAAGTTACGTGCCCGCTGACCAGCCAACCGTACCCGGTCACGAGGTTGTTGTCAAGATAGTTGCCGTTGGTGGCGATGTCTCCTGCGTTAAGATAGGTGAACGTTTCGTGATGCAGGCGGACTGGCGCTGGCTCAAAACAAAAGAGTCCAACGGCGCGTTTGGGTATAATTTTGAAGGAGGGCTTCAGGAGTACGTCCTTCTTGATGAACGTTTGCTTATCTCTCCCGATGGTGACTCCATGCTTCTGCCCGCGCCGCCCGGCGACAAGTCTGCGTCCGCCTTCGCGATGGTGGAGCCGTGGGCGTGCGTTGAAGAGAGCTATCAATCCGCTGAGCGTCAGGGCTTAAAGCCGGATGGGAATCTGCTCGTCGTCTCCGATATCTGCGCCGGTCCGACCGTCAGGGAAGGTTTCTTCGCCAAACACGGTCAACCCGGCGACACCGTCAGAATCTGCAGGGACGCCGGTGGCGACGGGCTCTTGGAAAAACTCCACGAATTACCGGATAACCATTTTGATGATATCATCTATTTTGGAAACAGAGCAGACACCCTTGAGGGTATCTTCAGTAAAGCGGCACGCAAATGTTTGATTAACATAGCTCTCTGCGAAGGAGCGTTCGACCGCGACGTAGAGGTTCCGCTAGGCGACATTCACTATCGCGGCATTCGCATTACGGGAACTACAGGGGAAGACCCTGCCCGAGGATACGCCGCCATACCGAAGACGAGTGAGTTGCGTTCTGGCGACAGCGTTCATGTTGTTGGCGCGGGCGGACCGATGGGTGTGATGCATGTGATTCGCAACATTTGCCGGGGTATAGACAACATTGAGATATTTGCCACCGACCTTAGCGAAGACCGCCTGACCGCTCTTTCAAGGCTTGCTGAACCCGAAGCCGAAAGGCATGGTGTCAAATATCGCGCCTTCCTGCTACCGGAGGAAAAACCGCAGGGTCCGTTCAGCTACAGCGTCATTATGGCACCCATTCCCGCGCTCTGCGCCCAGGCTGTCGTCAACTCTGCCCCGAACGCCATTATCAACATCTTCGCAGGAATTCCGATAGGCAAAAACGGAGCAATCGACATGAATATCTGTATCTCACGTCAGGTTTATTTCATGGGAACCAGCGGTTCTGTCATGGAAGACATGAAAATAATCCTCCGCAACGTAGAGGCCGGGCGGCTCGACACAAACGTCTCCGTGGCGGCCATAACCGGTCTGAATGGCGCGATTGACGGACTTCACGCCGTCGAAAAGCAATCCATAGACGGCAAGATACTGGTCTATCCTGATTGCAAGGGTGTCACACTAACAACACTTCCTGAACTTGAGACCAGGATGCCGCAAGTTTATGAAAAACTGCTCAACGGAGTCTGGACCAAGGCCGCCGAAGATACGCTTCTTGAATTATGTCGCGGTGCTTGACATCCATCTTGGCGGGTTTTATCCGGTTTCCGGTTTTTCGGGGTGAACATTTAAGAATTAATAATTGAATTTCATGGGTAAGCTGTTAGATTGTCCGGCATACGAGTGCATTCCGGTGCGGGCGGTTTCTCCATGGAATGGTGTATTGTTTTACGAAAGGATTGTGATATGAAAATGAAAATTTTGACGCTACTGGTTATAACCGCTGTGTTCAGCGGATGTAGCACACTTGAAGTGATGACAACCAAAGCGGATGGTACTGATCTTTCGCAGTACAAGACATTCGGATTCTCGCTGAAGAAGCCACCCGTCGCCAACCCCGCCTACTTCAACGAAATCAATCAGAACCGGGTCAAAAAAGCCATATCCAGTCAGCTCGCGAACAGAGGCTACAAGGTGGATGAAAACCCAGACCTGGTGATAAGCATTTATCTCAAGATTGAAGACAAGCAGTCCGTGGTTACGTATCCCACCTATTACGGAGGGAGAGGATACTACGGTTATTACGGCGGTTATTCTCATGCCTGGAACAGTACAACGATCAACTACACGCAGGGAACACTTATTGTTGATCTGGTCGATTCAGAGAAGCAGAAGTTGATTTGGCAGGGTGTCGCAGCGGACACAGTCAATGGAAAAGGAAAAAATACGGGAAAGAAGATCAATGAAGCCATCACCAAGATGTTCAAAGAGTTTCCCGTACAGCTTAACTAGTTGACTGACATCAGGGGCGTTATGGGAATGGAAACGTTATTCAAGCGTGCCGCGACTATTACTCAAACCCTGGCAGACGCGGGATATACCGCCTACTGGGCGGGGGGCTGTGTGCGTGACGGTCTGCTCGGTCGTGTGCCGAAAGATATCGATATCGCCACAACCGCCACTCCCGATGAAATCTTGAAGCTCTTTCCGTCCGCACGACCGGTGGGGCGTCATTTTGGCGTGGTTCTGATAACTGTGGAGGAACACGATTACGATGTCGCCACCTTCCGCACCGAGGGACCATATCACAACGGACGGCATCCCGAATCCGTGACATTTTGCGGTCCGGAGGAGGATGCCCGACGCAGAGATTTCACAATAAATGGGCTTTTCCGCAATCCATTCACCGACGAGGTCATAGATTTTGTTGGTGGCAGGGCGGACCTGAAAAAACATATTGTTCGCGCCATCGGAGATCCCGGTAAGCGGTTTGCCGAGGATCATCTGCGAATGTTGCGTGCCGTGAGGTTTGCGGCGACTCTGGACTTTGAGATTGAGGAGAACACCCTGTGTGCAATTCGCACACATGCCTCTAAAATAAAAAATATCAGCATGGAGCGTATTCAGCAGGAATTCAGCCGAATTCTCCTGGAGTCGAAGCTTCCCGGAGATGCAATTGTTCTTTTGAAAGATGTTGGTCTTCTGGAAGAGATTCTGCCGGAGCTTATGCCGATGATCGGGCAGGAGCAACCGCCACAGTTTCACCCAGAAGGTGATGTGTTCACGCACACCGTTATTATGCTTAACGATATGCGTCCGCCCAGCCTCGAACTGGCACTTGCCGCGCTTCTGCATGATGTCGGAAAACCGCCAACCGCGCAGATGGGGGTTGATAAAGAGGGTAATCCCCGCATTCGTTTCAACCGCCATGCCCGTGTCGGAGGGGAGATGACAGAGGAGATTTTGCGGCGCTTGAAATATCCACGGGCTGTGATTAAAGCGGTGACGCATTGTGTCAACGACCACATGCGTTTCAAAGATGTACGTGAGATGCGTAAATCAAAGGTGCGCCGACTCATCAGTGCCCCCACGTTTCCTGTGGAACTGGAGCTTCATCGCCTCGACTGTGCCTCAAGCCACGGAATGCTGGACAACTACCATTTTCTGCGAGAAAAGATGGAAGAGCAATCGAACGAACCCGTCTTGCCCCCTTGCTTGTTGAGTGGAAACGACATAATGGAGCTTGGCATTCCTGAAGGCCCCAAAGTCGGCAGATGGATCAAAATGGCGCACGACCACCAACTCGAACAGGAGACTTCTCCAACACATACAGAATTGCGGGAATGGGTACGCGAAAAGATACGCGATGAAAATGGTGATGCATCTCCTTTTCAGGAAACATCAGTTTCCGGTTCGACATAATAATCGCTTTCGGCTTCAAGTTTCCACCTTGTCCAAACCATCATGACCAACCATGGACATTCTTGTCTGTGAGTCATAATCACCCTTCGGCTTATATTCAATTGCCTCTTGAAGTATACAAAAGCGACTTTCCCCAACACGTCAGATGCATTTTACTATTCAAGCAGATGACAACAAACAACTGATGTACACAAGAGCACAAAAGAGTGAAAAAGGGCAGGCAATAGAAACTCCGCCAAACAATAATCTAACAGGTGAGTATTTCAGATATAGTCCAAGTTTCTCATTTGCACGCGTAAGTCATTGGTAATCAAAGACGGGTGAGGTCAGACTCTATCTGCGGGCTGACAGGGTGGCGATTATCCGATGATTGGACAATGATTTTTACGCATTATCCGAGCGTTGGATAACTTTCCCCGGCATTTATCCGAAGGTTGGAACTTGTTCAGAGTGGCACAAGCATTCTGCTTGTTTAATAAAACAGGCAGGAAGGGCTGTTCTGTCAATCAGATCCAACCCATTCGTGAAAATTTGTGTGAATTCGTGGTTTTGGTTTCAAAAAAGAATACTCACAAACGCAAATGACTCCGCTTTCATCTGTGTCGTCGGGGGGCAAAAAGAATATTGCATTTTTATGGAAAATTCAGGATATGCGATGTTGCATTTCTCCGTAAAAACGTCATATTCAGCGTTGATCATGAAAAAGATTATCGCAATTTTGATGTTACTCATATTTGCATTCGGCGTTATCGTCGTGCCGACTATACATCGTATGCATTGTAAAGGGAAAGAACATTCAGAAGAAAAGTGCTCGATATGCGCTCTGCTTTCTCTGGTGTTTGAGACATCTAATGTTTTTGTTGCGGTTGTTTCAAATGAATCCATCAGCAAAACCGTCTTCCCGCCGGAATTGTTGAGAGAGGGCTTCTTTGCCTGTCGAACACACTCGGCTCGCGCACCTCCTGTTATATAGTTACCGCATATTTTTAACTTCACGCATACGCTTGTCGTGAAATAAATTTTGTTCAGTTGAATTATATAACAGGGGATATTCTAATGAATTTTAAAGCATATATGCTAGTGGCTATTGTCGTAGTAGCGACACTACATCTTTGTGTGCCGGCAAATGCTGTGGCACAAGACGATGAACTCAACTCATTGCGTCAGGCGGCGCAGATAGAAATCACAAACAAGGACAACAACCTCGACGAGGAAACGACATTTACATCGGGGGCATTGGGGCTTCAGAAGCTGAATCCTGAGCTTAGCGTTACGGGCGACATTCTATGGAACTACACCGATATTGCCGGTGAAGACTCCAGACAAGATTTTACGTTCAGAGGGTTGGGTTTGCATCTTTCATCTTATCTGGATCCATATACCATGTTCAAAGCCGCAATTGCGTTTAATGAAAATGAGGCCGAACTCGGCGAGGCGTATATGACTCGTTTCGGAATTCTGCCTCAGCTCAATTTGACTTTGGGAAAATTCAGACAACAGTTTGGCGTGGTAAATCGCTGGCATAAACACGGTCTTGATCAGGTTGACTTTCCGCTGGCTCTCAGACAGATATTCGGCAACGGAGGGTTAAATCAGACGGGGGCTTCATTAGAGTGGACTATTCCGGGAGTGGTGGGGTTTTCACATACACTCATCACACAGATAACCGACGGAAGCAATAAACGCCTGTTTTTAGAGAACAGCGACAACAAAATCAATGCTCTTCTTCACTATAAAATATACCGTGATCTGAGCAATTCCACCTATATTGAACTAGGTGCTTCCGGGTTGTATGGGCAGAACAATGCCTGGCAGGTTCTCGGCAACACTGTCAACAAATCTCTCGACACCACTGTTGCAGGAATTGATTTGACTGTACTTTGGGAGCCGGAAAATCGTATGCGCTATCGCAACTTTACATGGCGTAGTGAGGCGTATTTTCTCAACAAAGACATTATGGCATCGAATGGGATCGGCGAAGACTCCATAAGTGCCTGGGGTGCGTACACGTATGTCGAAAGTAAGTTGTCACGCACATTCATCCTTGGTATTCGCGGAGACTATTTCGTTCCGGATGTCAAAGATTACGCGGATTACGCCGCGCCGGATGGAGTCAGCTGTTCACTCAAACCGCTGGCAGTTACAGAGAGCAATCCATACCGCTGGCAGATAACGCCATATATCACATGGCATCAGAGTCCCTTCGTACACTACCGCATTGAATACGACACATCGGGTGGTGACGGAACCGGCGACGACGAACAAACTATCTGGTTACAGTGTGTTTTTGCGGCAGGGCCTCACAAACATGAACGCTACTGAAAAAACTATTCACCAAATACGAGAGAGAAAAATGAAAACATTCAAAACAATTACGACACTCATTATCGCAACAACAATTGGCATACAGATATATGCAGAAGGGAAACCGCTTAAAGTTATAACAACTCTGCCGGACTACGCCGTAATAGCAAAGAGCATTGGCGGCAACAGAGTGGAGGTGCAGTCCATCGTGCGGGGGGGACAAGATGCTCATTTCATAAGACCGAAACCATCTTTCGTGGACATGGTACGTCAAGCCGATATCCTGATAGACACCGGGCTTGATCTTGAGATGTGGCTTCCGACAGTTGTCGATAAATCCGGCAACAAGAGAGTGCGAAGCGGGCAGGATGGCTACATAGCGGTCTCCAGAGGGATACACATGCTTGAAAAGCCGCAACTTATGTCGCGATCTGAAGGCGGATTGCACATCTATGGCAATCCACACATCACGTGCAGTCCGATTAATATGCGTATTGTGGCTCGCAACATCGCTGCGGGATTGATCAAAAACGACCCCGATGGTCGCGAACAATACGAAAAGGGTCTGAGCGCGTTTGTTGACGAAATAGATAAAAGGCTTTTCGGCGAAAACCTGGTGAAACTCCTCGGCGGAGATATCCTCTGTGATCTGGCGCAAAAGGGAAAACTTATACCATTTCTGAAGCAACGGGAATATAAAGGCAGGAAACTCATTGAATCACTTGGGGGCTGGTATCAGCATATGCTGCCGATGTATGGATTGCCTATAGTCACCTATCACAAGAACTGGGTCTATTTCACGGCTATTTTCGGTCTGGAGAATGCGGGAACGATTGAACCCAAACCGGGAATTCCTCCATCACCAAAACATGTGCTTAAACTGATGCAGACGATGAAGACCAGGCAGATTAAGGTGATTCTGGCAGCGAACTATTTCGATGAACACAAAATCAGAACAATCGCCAACAGGGTTGGTGCCGAACCGGTCATAGTGGCGCTCTACGTCGGGGGAGAGGTTGGCATTGAGAACTATTTCGATTTAGTAGACATATGGGTTGATTCACTGGTCTCCGCAGCACACAAAAGCGGGCTGATAAAATGAGCTCACGACTTGTGAAACCGGGTATCATTATGCTCTGTGCGTTCCTGCTGTTCGTTATCGGAGCGTGCGGTTCGGCAACCGGGGAAGATTTCGATCAGTCGCTGGAAGCCCTGAGGGCTGCCGCCCTCGCAGATATTGATGCCGGCACGGAAAATATAAATCTCACAGAATCTGTGGGGACTGATAAGAGCGATGTGCGTGGAACACTGAACTTCTTTGCCATGCAGATATGCCTGCTGGCAGTAGTTCTGATTCTGCACACATACACAGGTCTTCACATCATCAGACGTGGCATCATATTCAGTGATTTGGTGCTGGACCAGCTGGCGGCATTCGGCATTGTGGCCGGTGCCGCTTTGGGCATCAAATATGGCACTCCGCTATCCTATCTGTCGGCATTCCTAGCGACACTCGCTGGCTGTGTGATGCTGGCACTCATCAAGCCACGAAACAGGTTTATTCCACGGGAGGCAATTATCGGCATTATGTATGGCATGGCACTGGTGGCGTGCCTCCTTCTGGCAGATAAACTCCCTACGGGTGAAACCGACATGAAAAACACTCTCGAAGGATCAATGTCATGGACATCGTGGTCACTGGTGGGAGTCACTGCCGGGGTCTATATCGTTTTGCTTATATTCCATTATATCTTCAGAAAAAAGATGATCAGGTTCACAGACTCCAAAGCCGATTCAGAGGGGAGGAGACTGTGGGACTTCCTCTTTTTTCTCTCGCAAGGAATCATCACCATCCTGATTGTCCCTGTTGCTGGTGTTTTACTGGCGTACGGATTTTTGATGATCCCCGCAGCCATCGGAGTGATGTTTACCCGCAACTGGAAATATGGACTGATAACAGGATGGGCATCGGGCATGACCGCCTGTGTTATCGGCATCTTTGTCTCATATCAAACCGACAGTCCGTATGGACCCAATCTCATGCTGGCAATGGGGGCATTCTTTCTCGTCGCTCTTTTGATCCGTGGAATCATCCCCCTCGCCAACGGAGACAGATCATGACTGAACTACTGAACATTATGGGGCTACCACTGTTGACATGTCTGGCGCTGACAATAATTCTCGGTTATCCGGGGCTTCACGTAATCAGGCGTGAGGTGATATTTATCGATATTGCCGTGGCTCAGATTGCGGCTCTGGGCGCGATATCATCACATATTTTTCTGCACTTGCCTGCAGATTCTCCAGCTGCCACATTCTGTGCGTTCGGCGCCACACTGCTTGCCGCGTTTTTCTTCGCAACCGTCAGACACAAAATAACCACATTGCCAATTGAAGCTGCCATCGGCATCACCTACGCCGTAGCTGCGGCCGCGACACTGTTTATTATTGGGAAACACTCCGGCCACAGTCATATACAACAGATGTTGACCGGAAATCTTCTGTGGGTGAAATCACGTGATGTCGCCCGAGCTTTCGCGATTTTTGCATTTACCGCTGTCTGCTTTGCATTCTTCCACCGCCGTTTCCGCCTGATATCCGACAACTACGAACAGGCTGGGGCAGATGGAGTGAATGTGATCGCATGGGACTTCCTCTTCTATGCCCTGTGCGGGATTATTATCACCGTTGCAGTACGTCTTGCCGGGGTTGTAGTTGTGTTCTCTTTCTTGATTATTCCCGCTGTAACATCGGCACTTTTCAGCGATAAATGGAGGTCACAAATTCTAATCACATGGGCGGCAGGATTTGCGGGTTCTGTTATGGGGCTGATTTTCTGTCAGGTCTTTGACTTTTCGGCCGGGGTATCGGTAAGCCTGTTCCTCGGAATGTCGCTGACTATCATCGGAGTTGTTAAAACACGTACATGAATATCATGGGATGTGAGGGTGAGACAAACGTACCCTCCACCAAAACTTCGCAGGGCAACACATATCTTTTTTCTGTTTCGCAAATTGTATGAACAATGGAACCCCGCAAATGCGCTGGCTTCACCGATCTATTCGTGAAAATTTGTGTGCAGTCGTGGTTTAAATCCAGTATTCCTGTCTTTCGATCTCTCACATGGTGAAGTGGTGGAGGATAAGGGGTTCGAACCCTCGACCTCCTGAATGCCATTCAGGCGCTCTCCCAACTGAGCTAATCCCCCGTTTTTTCAGCATAACCTTTTTGGTCAAAAAGGAGTCGCAATATACTCATTTCCGATGCCGTTGTCAATCGCGCTGTTTAATATTTTAGAGGTTCAAAATTCACACGGGATTGCTGTGCGGAGCAGTGAAAGTTTCAAGTCGTTTTTCTTGTTAATTAATTCTGGCATTTTGTCGCCCGGCGCGTTATAAGACCGAACCTTTTATTTTTAAAGAAAAGTGAAAACGGAAAGAATATTTATATGAGCGAGATAATGTCACAGGGCTTTGTTTTGATGTGTGTGGGGATGCTGGTTGTCTTTGCGTTTCTCTCTCTGCTTGTTTTTTGCATGGGGCTAGCGGCCGCTTTTTTCAAGCGGTTTGCCTATCTCTTCCCTGAGAAGAATGAGGAGGAGAGCAATTTAAGAAGTATCGCGACTGACTACACCGAGATCGCTGTCGCCGTAGCGGCGGCAACAGCTTACGGAAAAAGGAGAGTAAACTAAAATGGCAAGAAAAAAAATTCATATTATGAACACCGCATTTCGGGATGGTTTTCAGTCGGCGTATGGCGCGAGGGTGCTGACAAAGGACTTTCTTCCCGCTGTTGAGGCCTGTGTTGACGCGGGAATCACTCATTTTGAGGCCGGCGGCGGGGCGCGTTTCCAGTCACTCTATTTCTATTGCAATGAGGATGCTTTTGCGATGATGGACTCTTTTCGCAAGGCGGCCGGACCAGACGCGGACTTGCAGACGTTGGCGAGGGGCATAAATGTTGTGGGGCTGGATTCGCAGTCGAGTGATGTTATCAAGTTGCATGCCGATCTTTTCAAGAAGCACGGCATATCATCAATTCGCAATTTTGATGCTCTGAACGATGTCAATAATCTCATATACAGCGGGCAGTGTATTGTGGATGCCGGGTTGAAGCATGAGATTGTGGTGACGATGATGGAGTTGCCACCCGGATGCGCTGGCGCACACACAGCGGAGTTTTATATTGAGACCCTGAAAAAGTTGCTTGCCGCCGGGGTTCCGTATGATTCGGTCTGTTTTAAAGACGCTTCGGGGACATCTGTGCCGACCAAGGTTTATGACACAATCAAGCAGGCGCGCAAGCTTCTCCCCGAGGGGACAAAGCTGGTGTTCCACTCTCATGAGACGGCGGGAATAGGAACAGTTGGTTACAAGGCCGCCATAGAGGCCGGTGCGGATCAGGTTGACTGCTCAATGGCTCCGACTTCCGGCGGAACATGTCAGCCTGACATCGCCACGCTTTGGCACGCCTTGCGCGGAACGGACTATGAGTTGGATGTGGATATAGACAAGGTGATGGTGGCGGAAGAGGTGTATAAGGAGTGTATGCGTGACTATTTCATGCCGCCCGAGGCCAAGGCCGTGGAGCCGATGATTCCGTGGTCGCCCATGCCTGGTGGCGCGTTGACCGCCAACACTCAGATGTTACGCGACAACAAGATTATGGACAAATATCCGAAGATAATAGCCGCCATGGGTGAGGTAGTGCGCAGGGGCGGCTTCGGCACTTCTGTCACGCCCGTTTCGCAGTTCTACTTCCAGCAAGCCTTCAATAATGTCATGTTTGGACCGTGGGAGAAGATTGCAGAAGGTTACGGAAAGATGGTGCTGGGATACTTTGGGAAGACTCCCTGCAAACCCGATCAGGAGATTATTGATCTTGCGGCTGAGCAGCTCAAGCTTGAGCCGACAGAGAAAAGTCCGCTGGAGATAAACGATGAGGATCCTTCCAAAGGTGTCGCCGTAGCCAAATCGCTCTTGAAGGCAGCTGGCATCATTGAGACTGATGAGAACATTTTCATTGCTGCCGCGTGCAAGGAGAAAGGTATAGCGTTCCTTAAGGGCGAGGCTAAAATCGGAGTCAGGAAGAACGAAAAGAGTGCTTCTTCCAGCACTGAAAACGTGGGCAAAGGCTACACCGTGAGCATTAACAACCGCGACTACTCTGTTGTTATAGAAAACGGGCAGGCGACTGTCAATGGCAAACAGTTCTCCGTTGAGGTGAAAGATGGTGTGCAGGTTAAAGGATCGGCTCCGGCAGGGAAAGAGGAGGCCTCGACCTCTGATGCCAAGTCTATCAAGGCGCAGATGCCCGGTTCTGTTATCCGCATACAGGTTTCCGTTGGCGATTCTGTCGTCGCCGGTGACACCTTGTTGGTGATGGAGGCCATGAAGATGGAGATTGAGGTGAAAGCTCCGAATGCCGGGACAATAAGTTCAATAGCCGTGAATGTGGGCGATCAGGTCGCCGCCGGCAATGTTTTGGCCTGGATCAATTAAAGGGGTTAACAGGGTATGAATATTATAGATTCAATTCAGGGACTTTGGCAGACCACCGGAATTTACGGGTTTGTGACGGGTGGTGGTGGCAATTTTATAATGATTATTGTGGGCTGTCTGCTGATATGGCTTGCCATTAAGAAGGGGTTTGAACCGCTGTTGTTGTTGCCGATCGGGTTTGGTGGCATTCTCGCCAACATACCTATGGCGGGAATTTCGGAACCCGGCGGGTTTTTGCACATCATTTACGAATTTGGAATAGCCAACGGTCTCTTCCCCCTCATAATTTTCATGGGTGTGGGAGCCATGACGGATTTTGGTCCGTTGCTGGCAAACCCGAAAACAGCTCTTCTGGGAGCAGCAGCGCAGTTTGGTATTTTCACGACGCTGATCGGGGCGCTGGCTCTTTCCGGCGTGCTAAATTCAATAAACTTCAGCCTTAAGGATGCTGCTGCCATTGGTATTATCGGCGGAGCGGACGGGCCGACCGCAATATTTCTTGCCGGTCGTTTGGCTCCCGACCTGCTTGGAGCAATCGCGGTAGCGGCCTATTCATACATGGCACTGGTTCCCATTATTCAACCGCCGATAATGCGCTTGCTCACCACAAAGGAGGAGCGTTCCATCACAATGAAACAGCTTCGTCATGTATCCAAGGCTGAAAAGATCATCTTTCCATTGCTGGTGTTGACTCTCTGTATTATTTTATTGCCGAGCGCGACCCCGCTTATCGGAATGCTTATGTTCGGGAATCTTCTCAAAGAGTCCGGTGTTGTTGACCGCCTCTCCAACACGGCGCAGAATTCGCTGATCAACATAGTCACAATATTTCTGGGGCTGGCGGTTGGTTCAAAGCTGGCGGCGGGAACGTTTCTTACCGCCGCGACACTCGGAATCCTTGTTCTTGGACTGGTGGCATTCTCCATCGGAACTGCGGCAGGGGTGTTGCTCGCCAAGCTGATGAACAAGCTTTCACGTGAGAAGATCAATCCGCTCATTGGCGCGGCGGGGGTGTCGGCTGTGCCGATGGCCGCACGTGTTGTCAATAAGGTCGGACTGGAGAGTAATCCCCACAACTTCCTGCTGATGCACGCCATGGGGCCGAATGTGGCGGGCGTGATTGGTTCCGCCGTGGCCGCAGGTGTACTGCTCAGCCTTTGCAGCATCGGTGGATAGTTAGTCGAGGCGCACAGCTATCCCCTGTGCACGCATATACTCTTTGGTCTCCTTTATGGTGAATTCACCAAAGTGAAAGATTGAGGCAGCGAGCACAGCATCGGCTTTGCCGATTGTCACGGCTTCCGCCATGTGCTTTAGTGTGCCGGCGCCACCCGAGGCGATGACCGGCACGGAGACTGCGTTTGAAACGGCGGCGGTCAATTCCAGATCGTAGCCCGCCTTTGTGCCGTCAGAATCCATACTTGTCAGCAGTATCTCTCCCGCGCCGCGCTCCACGCCTTCGCGTGCCCACGCCACAGCATCGCGGTTCACTGGTGTCCGACCTCCGTGTGTGTACACCTGCCAGCCGTTTCCGTTCGCGTTCCGGCGGGCATCAATGGCGAGCACTATGCATTGACTTCCGAACTGACGGGAGGAGCTGTTGAGTATGTCGGGATTAAGCACAGCGGCGGTGTTGAACGAGACCTTGTCTGCGCCGGCCTGAAGCATGCGCCGCACATCGGTCGGAATGCGTATGCCTCCGCCGACAGTCAATGGCATAAAAACCTGACTTGCGACAGCGCGGACAATGTCAACCATTGTGTTACGTCCCTCATGCGAGGCGGTGATATCCAGGAACGTCAGTTCGTCGGCACCCTGACGTTCGTACGCCCGGGCCGCCTCGACCGGATCTCCAGCGTCACGCAGTTTTACAAATTTGACACCTTTGACAACGCGTCCACCAGTGACATCCAGACACGGAATTATTCGTTTTGCCAGCATACATAAACCTTTCATTGCAGTAGATATCCGCCATATTACTCTCTCAAATTCAGATAATCCAGTCTTTATGCCGATCAACTCAACAACCCACATTAATCATCCGGTTTTTACAAACCTGTTATTCCAGATAACAGACTTTAAAAAAAATAATACCAAGTCTTGATATTTTTCAATAAAGGATACACACTGCCCCCATTATCTTTGATACGAGTACTATTGAATTGCGAGGGAGCTGAAAGAAAGTGACAGTTATTTGTCCAAAATGCGGCAGAGCGGTGGAAGTTGATCGGCAGGATACAGAAAGAGCGGTCAACTGCATGAGTTGTGGCACTGAGATTATCCATGCTGGGAAAAAAATCTATTCAGGCAAGGTTGTCGCTGGTTTTGAGTTGCAGGATATGCTCGGTTTGGGCGGGATGGGTGAAGTTTGGTTGGCATATCAGAAATCGATGGATCGCCGGGTTGCTCTGAAAATTCTTTCACCGTTTCTTGCCAATGACGAGTCATTTGTTGACAACTTTCTTCAAGAGGTGAAACTGTCCGCGAAGTTGGATCATCCTGATATTGTATCGGCGTTTGATGCCGGATGTGAAGACGGTATTTACTATCTGGCCATGACCTATGTGCCTGGAGAGACGTTTTCCGCCCGCATTCTTCGGGAGAAGCAGTTGCCGGAGAATGAGATTCTCAACGCTGCGTTTCATGTGGGCAAGGCTCTTCAGTATGCCTGGGACAAACTTCACATTCTGCACCGCGATGTGAATCCTTCAAATATTATGCTCACCCCTGATGGTGATATAAAGCTGATGGATATGGGTATATCAAAAAGTATGGCGGAAGATGACGGCACGCCCGAAGAGCATCTGGTGGGCACTCCGAACTATATCAGCCCGGAGCAAATTCAGGGCAAAGAGACTCTTGATGTGCGTTCGGATATGTACTCTCTTGGGGCGACCCTCTATCATCTGGCTACGGGGCTGATG
This sequence comes from uncultured Verrucomicrobiota bacterium, assembly GCA_964440175.1. Lineage (GTDB taxonomy): Bacteria > Verrucomicrobiota > Kiritimatiellia > CAYTQP01 > CAYTQP01 > CAYTQP01. The sequence continues at coordinate 19,607 of CAYTQP010000006.1, read as the reverse complement.
CCGTTTGAGGGCGAAGACACATACGAAGTTCTGGAACGGCAGGTGTCCGAGAAACTGCCCCCTGTCCGCGAGATCAATAGCTCTATTTCACATCCATGTTCTGTCTTGATTGAGAAGATGATGGAGAAAGACCGTGATAATCGCCCCGCATCATGGGGTGATCTTCTTGCAGACATACAGCGCGTTATCAAAGGTGAATATCCTCAAACTGCTGGTGATGCGCAAGCTCACATCAACAGCGTCCCGCTCGATTCAGACCGCAAACTGATGAAAGTTTCGTCAGAACACCTGCGGGAGGTGCATGACGGGCAGATCGAAAGACTGGTACGCGGTGGAAGAAGACCGATGCTTCTGCCGTTGTTAATACTGCTTGTGATGGCTGGGCTGTCAGCGTTTCTCGCGATTCAGCTTATGGAGAAGAAGCAGCAGGAGCAAGAGGATATGAACACGCCGATTGCAACGGTGGCGGTTAAAACTGAGGAACCCAAGACGGAAATTGAGAAGCCGCCCATCTCCACCGGCGACACCAATGCTGTCACCAGCGAAGTGTTGATGCAGAGCTATAAGGATTCATGGGAATACGCCATAAAATTCGCGCAGGAGAATCCAGACAAGAACAGACAGGCTATTCGTTATTTCATGGATATCAAAAAGTTTGCGAAAGGCACGAAATATTCATTGATGGCCGATAGTGAAATATTAAAGATCAGAAGGCGGGAAAATGCCGCCTCGGAAAAGGTGATGCAGTCTCTGCACGATAAAGCGGCACCGTATATCGAAAATGATGATTATTTTGCCGCTGCGGAGGTTTATGCCAGCTTCACAGGTGAACTGGCCGAGCAAACGGCGGCTCAACGCGCTCGTTTCAAACAGAAATATATTATGGAAGCGGAACAGCTCGCAGAGAAAAAGGAACAGGAACAACTCTCCAATCAGCAGGCACTGGATACATTTCTGAATGATATTTCGGGTAAACTCTGTGAGGGAGACCTGATCGAAGTCTTAAACAGGTGTCAGATTTTTGAAGAGCAGGCGGGTTCAGAATATGCGAAAGAGACTGTTAATACAATCAAGAAACATATAAATGAACTTGTCAATGTGGATAAAATCATTCTGGAGTCTTTCAGTGAAGATGCGGGGAAAACTGTCCTCCTGACAATAAGCGGCAAAAGGGGGCCTGTCCGCATTCAAAAAGTGCGAAGCAAAACCATATACGCCGAAGTTAAAAAGGGTGTGGGTTTTGCACAGTTCACATTCACTCTCAGGCAGCTCACAATTGACGAGAGATATGAGCGTTTGGATGGGCGTATAGATCCGGTTTCTCGTGTACTGTATGCCGGAATATATTATTTCAGGCGCGGGAATTTTGACCGGGCGGCAAAGATTTTTGAGAAGAGCGGCGTGTTTGCCGCGCCACTTGCCGAGTACATGAAGACCAATCTTACCGATCGTGAAGAGTCTAAAGTGAGGAGTGATTTTATGAAATTGATCGGCATGGCGGGAGTTGGTGTCAGTTCTTCCGGCGTGAATTGGAATACCGTTAATCAGCAATCAATTCGTCACAGAATTTCGGCGGCGAACGCATCGTCTCTGCGCAACCGGGTCTCCGCACTTATGGAGTCTGCCGATGACTCCGAATTTGTGAAGGCAAACAAAGATGGTTTGAACCTTTTTTGTGAAATACTGACCGCTATTGCCGCCGGGGAAACCGGAAATACTGCCACTCCAGACACCAATCGACCAAATGCCATCGATGAACACCGCTTTTACAAACCAATCAAGGCGGCACGCCGTGTGCAGGGGCGAAGATTAATCTGTGATCCTCTCGGTCAAGCGAGGGGTGTGATACCTGAATTGATTGGCGAAAAAATCACTCATAACATGGTGCTCGTGTTAAAGAAAGGTGACTACAGGAATCGAACGATTGTCATCAATAAAACAAACGGTATAATCATAGAGAGCAATCCAGATGTCCTCCGTTGCTCGATCACTCTAAACAAATCAGATAATGTGGTTGTGAAAGGAGTGAGCATTCAAAACATAACGTTTAAAGAGTCAAACTTTGTCATGGTGGACTCCGAATGCGTTAACGTAACAGCCGAAAACAGTTCCGGTATTATCCATAATTCCAGACTGCTAAACGTTGTTTGCCGTGGCAGTCTTAAGATCGACCATTGTCTGTTGGGGTCTGTTGCCGCGGCCGGCAATGGCGAACTCTACATTCGCAACTCTATCATTTATGGTAAAAATCTGATTACCAGGGGTGGCGAACATCTCTCCTTCCCGTGCTTTCGTATCTCTGAAGAAATCCCTCCGTCAATAAATCTGCGGAACTGTATCGTTTTCACAATCGGGGCTATTGGGGCTAATTATCCTGATTGGGCACTTTCCCGACTCGCATCTCCACAGGAGTTATCTGCTCAATTTTCCGTAATGAGCGAGATGAAGCAATTCATTAACGTTACCAACTGCTTAACCACAGACCCGCAGTTTGTCAACGCCGATGAACATGATTATCGTTTAAAGATCAACTCTCCCGCGAAAAAAGCAGGTATGACCGGGCGCGATCTCGGATCGACCCCCAATTTGAAACCCATTGCACTCTGAGCAGAAGCACATATTGAGGCATTCATCTGTTCAGCCGTGTTTTAAGGTTCCGGAAGTATAGAAGGTCTGTCGTCATGGAAGAAATCTTTCCGTTGAAACACTTGGTCAAGCCTTGGATAATCCTTAAGGATGCCGGTCTTTTTGATTCCCACAACTACGAGGAAATAGATTAAAAGCAGACCGCCAATGATGAATGCCAACTGGAAAAATATGTCTTTGTTGCTCTTCAGCGTTTTGCCAATACGCCGCCCCTTGCGTCTGACTCCGTCACGATGCGTTTTTACGCCTCTCTTATCTTTTTCCCGATTATCGAAATAATTTTTCATCTTCTTTCTTCCAGTATTTCTTTTTCATTCACTGTCTGTCCACCTTTTATCAAATAGCGTTATGGTTTGCAATCTATTCTTCGCCCTCAACTTTCGTTCAGGAGTAAGGCATAAAAAAATAAAGTTTAAGCTCCGAAGTCAGCGTTTAAGTGTTATTCTCCGCCATTTTAGAATAACAATAATTTATAGTGACAGCAATTTGATATGCCAGAGCTTCTCACAGTTTCATTAATCTGGGCCTTTTCATTCGGGATGATAGGCAATATCCTTAAAGGTGTGGATCCTTGTCTTCTCGCCACCGCCCGCCTTCTGATCTCGTTTCTGGTTTTTCTGCCGTTGCTGAGAATAAAACACCTGTCGATCCAAAACATTGCGGCTCTGGCGGGTATCGGGGCGATACAGTATGGATTCATGTATATATCTCTTTTTATGGCTTATCAATATCTGGAGTCGCACGAGGTGGCGCTGTTCACGATCTTTACGCCGATCTATGTGACGCTGGTGAACGATATATCCACGAAGCGCTTCCACCGTCTCTTTCTTGCAACTGCGTTGCTGGCTGTCATTGGAACTGGCGTGATTAAATCAACTCAACTTCACAGAGATGGGCTGATTTACGGATTTTTGATTATGCAGTTTTCCAATCTCTGCTTCGCGGGTGGACAGATATTCTATCGTTCGACAATGCGGAATATAAGAGGGGTGAAGGACTCGCAGGTTTTTGCCGTACTCTACGCCGGAGCCGTCGCTGTCGCCGCCCCTTTTGCTCTAATAACCACATCATGGACAGATGTTTCTCTTGATGCCAGACAGATTGCGGTGTTACTTTATCTTGGAGCAGTTGCCTCGGGATTGGCATTTTTTCTGTGGAATTCCGGCGCACGCAAGGTGAATGCGGGAACGCTTGCTATATTCAACAACTTAAAGGTGCCGCTCGCCATAACGGTCTCTCTGTTGATATTTAAAGAGCAGACCAATCTTCCGCGCCTGCTTGTCGGTGGGTTGCTTGTGCTGGCGGCACTCGCAATCAATGAACTTTATGTTCGAACCGTGAAACGAAAGACCCAGTCTCCGAACACAGAGAATATCTAACCCGCCCGTGACGCGACCCAGTTACGCATCTCCCTCTTCTCTTTAGCCCAACTTGATGGTGTACAACGAATTGTGATGAAACGGTCATACAGACCAAGGAATATGTCGCGTAGCTGGTCAATGCGACCGATGCGATCCTGAAAACGGCTGACAGAGTCTAGACCCTTCTCTGTTTCCGGTAGTTTTACATTACGAAAAACAAATTCATCGCCATCAATTCCAAATTGCCAGGGTTCCTCTTTGATTGCAATAGTCACGGTCGCCTTTCTCAGCAATTTGCCGTTCATCAGGCATGTGCTTGCCTCCGAACTACGCACCGGCTCGCCCGACTTGAGAATAGTTTCATATACGCTGCCACCTTCGTGATAAAAGGTTAGGGGTCCTTCGATAAGTAAGCTCACACTGCCAACACCGTCAACTTCGACAATCCCACCGCGTGCGTCAAACGAGAACAGCAACCACGTCAGAAATTCGCGTCCGGGATAGACCTCCATCATCGATTCATCCCCGACTTTGGGGCTGAAACTGGTTGGATGCCAACCGCGTACATCCGGTTTTTTGTGCAGTTCCACGAGCCGATCCGGTGCGCATGGGGTCATATTATATCCCATCGAATTGAGAAACCTGGCGCAGAGCAGGTCATTCTTCGTAACAGACAACGCCGAGGCGTAAAGTGTGACACCGCCGGGCTGATATACCAGCGGGATGCTCTTGAGCTGTGGTGGCATTTGCGGTAACAGATTATCGGTGACTGATTCTCTAATTTCAGCACGATCCTTTTGGTTGAGAAACTGCTTCCCGTCTGCAGCCAGCATCGCCAGCTCTTCGATCTGACACTCGGCCTTTAGCAATGAAGGCGGTATCTTTTTCTCTATTTCGAGAAGTGCCAGTCGCAGATATCCGGCATAATGTGCGGTCTCTTCCCGTATGTCGCTATCGAGGAGATGCCGTCCTGTCACCCATCCGCTCACTCCTCCCGCCACACTGGTTTCAATGGATGGTGCGCTGTGTTTTGCAAAACGCTCAATATAATCTTCGGGCAGAGGGCGCGACAACGAATAGATTCTGAAACTTAAACTTCCACTTTCAAACGACATAGTTACACATCCGGTTCAAAGGTTATTATTTTCGGAAAAGCGCGGAGTGTAGCACTTATCCGGTGGATATCAAGCAATGCTTTTCAAACACCGGAAAAGGCGGAAAACCCACCGTCCACGGGAACCACAATGCCGGAGACAAATCCGGAGGCCGGGGAGACAAGCCAGTGCAACGTGCCATAGAGATCGTTTGGCGCACCAAATCGATTCGCCGGAGTATGCGCGATTATCTGTTCTCCACGGGCAGAGAGGGTTCCCGACTCATCACGCAACAAAAATCTGTTCTGCGCGGTCTCAAAGAAGCCCGGCGCAATAGCGTTGACCCTGATTTCGGGCGAGTACTCCTGCGCCAGATGCACTGCCAGCCATTGAGTAAAATTGTTCACTGCCGCTTTGGCAACCGAGTAACCCACGATCCTTGTCAAAGGTCGGAAAGAGTTCATCGACGAGATGTTCACGATCACGCCTGCCGACTGTGAAACCATCTGTCGCCCCACAACCTGCGATGGCAAGACGGTGCCCAACAGGTTCAAATCTACAACGAAGCGCATGGCATCTTCTGGTATATCGAAAAATGAGAGATCTTTCGATGCGGTGGCCTCTTTTTTGTTGCCGCCCGCTGCGTTTATGAGAATGTCAATGCGCCCCCATTTTTTCAGCACATCATCTGTTGCTTGCTCTATGCTGTCACGTTGCAACACATTGCCGGCAATTCCGACGGCCTCGCCTCCGGCGGCACGGATGGACTCCGCCTTCGCCTCAGCCATCTCTTCCGCCAGATCAACAACCGCGATCTTTGCGCCCTGCGCTCCGAGATACTCCGCCATTCCGCCGCCAAGAACCCCGCCGGCACCCGTGAGAACGGCAACTTTTCCCGCTATATCGAAAATATCACTCATCTTCACTTGCCTCCCTAAACGGTATATGTTGATGCCGCTGTGTCGCCACCGCGACCGGTCCAGTTGGTGTGGAAAAACTCGCCGCGTTTGCGGTCAACCCGTTCATAAGTGTGAGCACCGAAGTAGTCGCGTTGCGCCTGCAGAAGATTTGCGGGTAAACGTTCACTGCGGTAGCCGTCGAAATACGCCAGGGCCGCGCTGATTGCCGGCATTGGGATTCCGGTATTCACCGCAGTGACGATGACTCTTCGCCAGGCGGTCTGCGCGTTTTCAACAGCATCCTTGAAGAACGGATCCAGTAGCAGATTCTCCAGATTGGGATTGTTCTCAAACGCCGCCTTGATCTTTCCAAGAAAGACCGATCTGATTATGCATCCGCCCCGCCACATCAGTGCGATACCACCATAGTTCAAATTCCACCCATATTCGGCCGCTGCCGCACGCAATAGCTGATATCCCTGGGCGTAAGAGACTATTTTTGAGGCGTAGAGTGCCTGTCGAAGATCTTCGGTCAACGTTGCCTTGTCAATATCCATATCCTGAGTCTGTCCAACGATCATTTTCGATGCCGCGACACGTTCTTCTTTCAGCGCGGAGAGACACCGTGCGAACACAGCTTCGCCTATGAGTGTGAGTGGCTGGCCAAGATCCAACGCCGATATGGCCGTCCACTTGCCCGTACCTTTTTGTCCCGCAGTGTCGAGAATCTTGTCAATCACGGCCTCCCCGTCGTCGGATGTGTATCCAAGAATGTCACGTGTAATCTCAATCAGATAGGAGTCAAGTTCACCCTGGTTCCAGTCAGAAAAGACTTTATGCATCTCCTCATTGCTCATCCCCAGCCCCTGCTTCATCATCTGATAGGTTTCGCATATCATCTGCATATCGCCGTATTCGATGCCGTTGTGAACCATCTTCACAAAATGTCCGGCCCCGCCTTCGCCAACCCATTCGCAACATGGTTCACCGTCATCGGTTTGCGCCGATATCTTTTGAAATATAGTTTTCACCAGTGGCCAGGCTTCAGGAGAACCGCCCGGCATGATGCTTGGTCCCTTCAGTGCTCCCTCTTCGCCACCAGAAACTCCGGTTCCCACATAAAGAAAACCCTGTTCTTCCAAATATTTCGTCCGGCGGATTGTGTCGGGGAAATGACTGTTGCCACCATCAATTATGACATCGCCTTTCTCTATGTGTGGTAGAATTGTCTCTATAAACTTGTCCACCACAGCCCCGGCCTTGACCATCAGCATAATCTTGCGCGGGCACTCAATGCTCGCCACAAACTCTTCAATACTGTGACAGCCTATAATATTTTTACCCTTTGCGCGTCCCTCGACAAAATGATCAACCTTGCTGGTTGTACGATTGAAACAGGCGACGGTAAAGCCCTTGCTCTCCATGTTTAAAATTAGATTCTCGCCCATTACGGCCAGTCCGACAACTCCGATATCCGCTTTGCTCATTCTATTCTCCATATCCTTTAATCTTCCGCGCCCGGCGTATTGTGTCCGCGCCATAATCCCAGCGCGGGATTATTAACATAATAAAACCGTTCTCCGGTATTCGCAACATTCCATCCACTTCTCAACGAGTCGGCATTGTACATTTTTTTCATCTCTTTTAAAGACGAAAATTCATATCCGACCCCCTCGATTTCCGCACGGGTAAGTCCTCCCGGGCAGTATGTCACCTTAAAACGTCCCTCTGATGAGCCGTGAATAAGGTGGGCGGCTGCGGCCAGATTGTTTTGCAAATCTTTGTTTTCACTCACAAACTTCATAATCTGCGGGGTTGTGCGGTATCCGTATTTGCGGATAAGCGTGTCAATTTCGGCATCTTCTCCGAAGGTTTTTACTCCCGGCGCGAGAATGACCAGTTCGCCCCCATCTGCCATAGCCATTCGCGTTCGGTAGACAGCCTTGTTTCCCAGCCAGGTGCTTTGAAACTCATCTGCGTCGAGAAACACTACAATTTTATCTGCCCGCTCATCCAAAACCGTGATATTCACCTGGGCGGACAATTCGGCGGCACGTTCGAAGCATTCTCTGTCGTCACCGATGTAGAGACCCCGGCAGATATTTTTTCCATTCTCATCGGTGTCCATCACTGTCTGTATAAAAACGACTGGCATCTTCGCGCAGAAATGCTCGTGAGCGTAGTTTAAGATGCGTCGCAAGGGCGTGTCAGCGTGTCCCATCATTCTCTCCATCCCGAAGGCCGCACCTATGAAATGGCTCGTGTTGATTCCCTTGGGACCACCGGTTCCCACAAATAGATTCTTGGTGTGATTTGCCATACCTATCACCTCGTGCGGCACAACCTGTCCAATCGAAAGTATGAGATCGTGACCTCCTTCAACGAGAAGACTGTTGACCTGCACGGGCCACGGTTCTTCATATATTCCTTCTGTCACGTGTTTTGTGTATTCGGAAGGAACCTCTCCAATTGTTAGCACATCCTTGCGCCAGTTATGCACACGCATAAGATCGAAAGGTATGGAGGGGTACATCTTCTGCCACTGCTCGATAGTCATTGGATCATGTGTGCCCAGTGCCGGCATGATATCGGCAAGCCGTTCTCCGTAGTACTCGTGGGTCAAACAGGTGATCGGCCCTGCATAGCTGTGCGCCCTGGTGTAGTCTGGCGGCACTGCCAGAACCCGTTTACGGGATCCCAGCATATCGAACACTCCGAAAAGTGCCGCCTTAATCTCATTCGGTAACAGCTCCCTGTCACTTGATCCATTTGCGTAAAATAAACTCATATTTCATCCCCATCTCTTTAACCCTATCTATTTGTCGCAATACTATCCTCTCAATGGCTCAAAACAAGTCGAAAAGCGCAAAACCAGTGCTTACATACTTGAAGTGCGGAGAACGGGGAGGAGTATGCGCGATCCCGGAAAAGAGCCGATTTTCTTTTTTGCGACACTTACTGTTACAAGTTTCGGGATATGAATTGTTTTTAAAAAGCGATTGACAGTTGAATGGAATTTCGTTATACGCCGTGTTGTTTTGCAGTCAATGGCGAGATAGCTCAGTTGGTAGAGCAGTGGACTGAAAATCCTCGTGTCCCCGGTTCAATTCCGGGTCTCGCCACCATTCCCTCGTTGACATTTCTTTGTGTAGCTTTGTTTCCTTACTTTTTCGGAGTTGTCGGAAGGTTGGAATATTTTCTTTATTCCTCTGTGTTCAATGTGTTGTTTGCGGATGGAAGGGTGGAAGATAATTCTTTGAAGGACGACGAAAAATGGTAGTATTCGCAAATGAGCGGATTGCGGTTGATATGAATTGAGGAGAGTATATGGTATTTCAGGGGGACAAAAAGACGGGGCGCTGGTTACTGGCAGGAGTGGAGGAGCGTTTGAAGCAGTGGTTGCTGCCCATGGTTCCCGCACGGGTGGAGACATATCACCTGACGTTGACGACGGTGCTGTGGTGTCTCTTCATCATAGCTTTCAGCTTTTTGGCAAGATATGACATTAGGTTTTTGTGGGTTGTGTCGGTGGCGATTTTCTTTCAATATATAACCGACTTGCTGGACGGCGCGATTGGGCGGCAACGGAACACGGGGCTGATAAAGTGGGGCTATTACATGGATCATTTTCTGGATTACATGTTCCTCTGCTCTATATTGATTGGCTATGGGTTGCTGATTCCCGATCACAACAAGTATATGCTCTTTTACGTTCTTGCCCTGTTTGGCGCGTATATGGTGAATTCATTTCTTTCGTTTGCGGCGACGGGTGCGTTTAAGATAAGCTATATGGGGATTGGACCGACGGAGGTGAGGGTGGTGTTTATCGTGATAAACACATTGATAATTTTCCTGGGGAAGACACATATCGCTAAGGTTCTGCCGTATGTCTTGATCTTTTCAACGTTTGGGTTGTTTGTCACTGTGTACGGGACCCAGAAGAAGATATGGAAGATTGATATGGAGGGGAAGAGTGAAGATAAAAAATAAGAGGTTTATTCCGCTGAGTCTCCTGCTGGTCGCTGTGGCTTTTGTGATCTTGATGATGAGGGTGGGCTATCCGAGACATCGTTTGATCGCGCTGGCGGTTTATCTGCTGAGCTGGATTCCTCTGGTGATCTCCTACCGTGCCAACCGTCAGACGCTTCGTGAGAAAAAGGCGCGTCTGAAGCGCGTTGTTCATCCGTATATTCCGCATATTGCGGTGGGTGTGATTTTGTTGTTGGTCGCCTATGTCGCGCATGTGTTGACCCCTGTGGAGAGCAGCACGTTGATTGAGATGGGAGATGAAGAACTGCGCGAAGAGGTCATGGCGGACACAGGGAGGTGTTCGGCATTGAATCTCTTTTTGAGCGAATTGATAGATGGTGCGGGAAAGGATATGGTGCTTGTCGATGATGAAATGCCGGGTGTTGAGCAACGTCGGAAAATTGAGAAGCGGTGGTGTGGTCTGGTGATGGACTTTTTTGAGTTTGATATGCTGAAGAAGAAGTATATAAACTTTTATCAGATCGATTATGTCACAAAACCAGAACTGCACGCAGATGCATTTTTTGCCGGGTTTTTCGCCTTTGTCAGCCAGTACAATGCTTGTTTGCGGTTTGTGGAGCTGGTTGATAACAATGATTCACTGGAGAAGATTTTAAATGAGGGGGTTGTCGCAAATTCCTGCAACTCCTATTTTGAACTGAAACAATACCTGACGCATCCTGATGAACTTGTGCGCTTGAATGCCGGGAGCGCGTATTATGAGTTGGTGAAAAAGGATATTACCTTGTCACCGGAAGTGATTGATGAGTTTGAGGGGTTGCGTAAAGAGGTTTATGGTCGTCTTGCAAAAGGGGTCGAGTTGTTTGTTGATAATCCGCTTGATGCGCTTGAGAGCAGAATGTTTAAGGCCTGGTTTCCTGTCCAGAAAAGTGTGATGGTACAGATGAGTTGTACGCGCACGGCAAAACGTCCGTACTTCATTGGTCCCGAAGATATTGCTGAGTGGAAAGGGAAGATAGAACCGGGTGATATTATGCTGGAACGTCGCAATTGGCACATGACGAATGTGGGTATTCCCGGATTCTGGCCGCATGTCGCGCTCTTTGTCGGGTCTTTGAAGCGTATCGACGTATGGTTTGACGGGCTTGATATGCTGGCGGGGGTTAAGCCATCGCAGTTTATCAAGGCATTGTATCCACGAGTATACGTTGCATTGAGTCAAACAGATGAGGATGGATTCGCACGCAACGTTATTGAGGCCTTGCGTCCGGGAGTGGTTATCAGGTCGTTGGAGCAGAGCACGAACGCCGACTATCTGGGTGTTATTCGTCCGAACCTCACAAAGGAGCAGAAGTTTGAAGCGTTGCTTGCCGCCTTTGCGAATTTCGGCAAGCCCTACGATTACAACCTTGATTTTACAACTGACAACGAGCTTGTCTGTTCGGAACTGGTGTTCAAGGCGTATGAATCTGTCGCGAATCTGCCGTTCAAACCGGTCATGCTCAGTGGACGTCTGGTGCTGCCACCGAATCAGATGGTGGCATCATTCGATGCTTCGCTGGACACGGAAAAACCGCCTTTTTCATTCGTTTTGTTTCTGGACGGTGATGAGAAGACGGGCGATGTTGGGGTCTCTGATCTGGAGAGTTTTCGAAAGAGCTGGGAGCGTCCGAAATGGGATATTATGCAGAAGTGATGAAAGCGTCTTTCATGAAAAATATAATTGTTTTTTTTGTTTTTTTTGTTTTTTTCGGTCTTTTCTGCTCTGTGTGCCTGGGTGGTGATGAGGCAGATAAAAAGGTGACGGCGCAGCGGCGCAGTGGGCATCCGCTGGTGGGGTTGGCACTCAGTGGTGGCGGTGCGCGTGGTTTGGCGCATGTTGGTGTGCTAAAGGAGTTGGAAAAGCGACGTATTCCGATAGATTTTATTACCGGTACGAGCATGGGTGCCATTGTCGGGGGATTCTACGCCGCAGGATTATCGCCGGATGAGATTGAGGAGGTGATGCTCGCCATAAACTGGGAAGATTTGCTTGACGACAATACAAACCGCCGCGATCTCTCTTTTCGTCGCAAGGGCGAGGAACGCAGATATATGCTCGATCTGGAGCTTGGGTTTTCCGGCAAGCACGTAATTGCCCCCACGGGACTCAGCGCGGGGCAGAAGCTGAGCACTTTATTAAGCTCCACGCTTTTAAGAGTTGCTGGAATCAATGACTTCGACGCATTGCCGATTCCTTACCGTGCGGTGGCAACTGATCTTGCAACTGGCGACGAAGTGGTTCTGGCGGGCGGAGATCTTGCGGAGGCGATGCGGGCCAGTATGGCTGTTCCTGGTGTGTTTTCGCCGATTGTGATTGATGGTCGGTTGCTGAGTGATGGTGGGCTTGCCAATAATATGCCGGTGGAAGTACTGAAGGAGATGGGTGCGGATATTGTGATTGCGGTAGATGTCACTCCTCCATTACGACAGAGCGATGAGCTTAGGACGATGCTGGACGTAACGGTTCAGTGGATATCGATGGCGATGTTGCCGAACTTGCGGCATCAGAGAGATATGGCGGATGTTTTGATACTCCCGAATCTGGATAACTATGGGGGTGGTGATTTTCACAAGGTTGTCGGCATTATCGATGCGGGGGTGAAGGCGGTTGAGCGGAGTTCGGACGCGCTTACTGATTTTGCGGTTGCGCCGTCTGTGTATGATGAAATCAGTAAAGGTGTTCGCCGTAGCGGTGGACAGGAGCTCATGGTTGGGGACATCTCGATTGTCGGCAACGATGCCGTGGACTTGCGAATAATTGAGAGCCGTGTAAAGTCCAGACCCCATATGCTACTGGATTTAAAAATGATGGAACGTGATATCGCTCGCATCTTCGGGATGAACGATTTTTCGCGTGTCACCTGTTCTGGCACGCCATCCGCAGAAGGGGAGACCGATATAAAGATTAGTGTTGAAGAGAAGAGGTGGGGACCGGGTTATTTACGATTTGGGTTGCATTTATCCGGTGATTTTAAAGACGACACAGATTTCGCATTTTTGGTTAATTATACCCGCCGCAATCTCAATGCGCTGGGGGCAGAATGGAGTACAGAGGCGCAAATTGGAAATACACAGAGAATGCGCATTGGCTATTATCAACCGTTGACATATTCCGGTCACTTTTTTGTGTCAACTTACGGCGATTATTTTTCGTGTATCATGGATGTATATGAAGATCAGAGCAGCATTGCGCAGTACAGGATGGAGTCGCTTATGGCGCATTTGGATGCAGGGGTGGCGTTGGGTAGTTTCGGGGAGATTAAGGTGGGATTGTATCGCGGGAGTTTAAGTGTTGCACGCAAGGTGGGCGACCCTTCTTTGCCGCACGACGAGAATGCTGACGTTGGCGGTTGGCGTGCGCAACTGGCGATTGATCAGTATGACGACATAATGATAACGCGCAATGGTTTCGGGCTTGACATGCAGATTTATGGATCACGTTCCGAACTGGGCATCAGCGACACTTATACGAAGTTTCAGGGGGCGACTGGTTTTTTCAAGAGCTATAAACGTCACACCTTTTTTGTGCGGGCGGAGGGGGGATGTCCGGTGAACAGTGAACTGCCCTATTATGATCAGTTTGAGGTTGGTGGGCTGTTCACTTTTCCCGGTTATACGGATGGTCAGCTGGGGGGAGAGCATTATGCGCTGGTGATGCCGGGCTACCATTACAAACTGTTTTCGCTCTCTCCTGCGATAGGTGGAGGAGTTTATCTTGGCGGCTGGGGTGCGGTGGGCGATGTTTGGAACAGTGATGACAAGCTGAGGACCGACGATCTTATATATTGCGGTGCGTTTGGCGTGGCTATTGACACCCGTATCGGTCCGGTCATTATCGCTCTTGGGCAGGCGGAAGAGGGGCGCAACAGTCTTTATTTTTCGCTTGGCAACACATTTTAAGGCTTGGATTCTGTATTGACTCGCAGTCTGTTGTTATCGTATAAACCAGAACGCGAGATAATCGTTTTGATAAGACAGTGGTATTTATGGAGAACAAGATGACGGGATCGGGTGACAATAATAGGTGGTTTAGAGATTGGAACGACAAAACTTTTGCATTTTTTGTTTTACGGGCGTGGCTTGGGATGCGGGCACTTGTCGCCGGCATCGAAAAATTTTCAGGAATAAAGATTACGGAGCAGCCGCTACTTGATGATTTTGGTGAGCCGGATATCAGCGGAGCTATGATTGAGGTGAAAACCAAGGTGTACGGTTTCAGCCATTACCATGCGGTACCAGACGCGCTGAAGGATGCGTTCAGCAAACAGCCGTTGCTTCCCCCGTTTCTGCTTACACCCTATTATGCCTGTCTGGGGTACATTCTCATTATACTGGGAGTGATGCTGTTGCTGGGTGTCTGCACGCGTGCATCACTGTTCATGATGGGGCTTTTATATGCCTCGCTCACATTAGGGCTTATACTGATCGGTCAGGATGGAGGAATCGCCTGGCTCGGTATACACATAGGGCTTGTGACGTTAGCTCTCACTTTGGCGAAACACAACCGGCTGGCGTTGGTGTCGAGATTTTGAAAAGGGTTCCAAGACTTGGG
>CAYTQP010000006.1:0-4923 GCA_964440175.1 uncultured Verrucomicrobiota bacterium | reverse complement strand
CCGACAGGCTGGATCTATCATGATGGGGGGTATGCCTACTCTTTGGCAGGCTCCGAGTGGTACTACTTTAATTCTGCCGATACGCAGTGGCGGGTGAATTTCACGTCGGGAGTGTGGGACAAACTTCCCTCCGCAACTGGTTGGAATTATTATAAGTGGCCTTATGCCTACTCGGTTGACGACGGAAGCTGGTACTGGTTTAATATCAGTGATGAGCAGTGGTGTGTCGGCATGACGAGCGGTCAGTGGTCAAAGTTTGGTATACCTGCGGGAATGGTGTCCGTGCCGGCCGGCTCCTTTAACATGGGAGATAATCTCAAGGATGGAGCATCGGATGAGAGACCCGTTCATGCAGTCACTGTCAGCGCGTTTTATATGGACAAATATGAAATGACGAACGATAAGATTGTCGAGATTCTCAACTGGGCTTACGGGCAGGGGAAGCTGGATATGTCGGTTGAAGGACAGATGAGGAACGCCGAGGGGACGAAACAGCTTTTGATGACCAGAGATGATGGGCGTCTCACTTGGGATGGGAGCACTTTCGGAGTGCCTCCGAGTAAGGGTGCGGGTTATCCATGTGTCGGCGTTTCGTGGTACGGTGCTGTGGCGATTTGCAACTATAGAAGCGAAAAAGAAGGACTCACCCCCTGTTATAATATGACCAACTGGAGTTGCAACTGGAATGCGAACGGCTATCGTCTACCAACTGAAGCGGAATGGGAAAAGGCGGCTCGCGGTGGCGCAGAGGGGAAGCGTTTTCCGTGGAGTGACACGCCGGAAATCAAGCATGTGCGAGCGGACTACTACAGTTCAGCAGCGGACAGTTATGACACGAGCGCGACCCGCGGGAGGCATCCCGACTACAACAGTGGTGGTGCTCCGTATACGAGTCCTGTCGACACATTTAAGAATGGAATGAACGGGTATGGATTGTATGATATGGCGGGTAATGCTGGTGAATGGTGCTGGGACTTCTATGCGAGCGGCTATTATGGAACCCCGTCGACGACAAACCCGCATGGATCGGCTACTGGATCGTTTCATGTTTATCGCGGTGGATCGTGGGAAGATTCCGGTTTCGCTTGTCGTGTGGCGGATCGGCAGTGGAGTGCGGCGGACTGGACAAATAAAACCACCGGTTTCCGCTGTATTCGCTGTATTCGCTGAACGCGGGTGATGAGAAAATAAAAATACAGGTTGCATGTATTCTGTTTGGGAATATCATGTATCTTGCTGGCTGAAATTGCGACGGGGTTTTTGTGGACAAGCGGGTCGGGATTGGTTAGCTTGTATCAGTGAGTAAAGTAATATGATAAATTTGAATGAGGGAGTCATTGGAAATGAGAGATAAAAGAGGTTTTACACTGGTTGAACTGCTGGTGGTTATATCCATTATCGCACTGTTGCTTACCTTGCTGGTTCCTGCACTGGGAAGAATTGGAGAGAAGGCCAGGCAGGTCAAATGTAAGGGCAATCTACGGCTTATCGGGCAGGCGATGATAGCCTTTGCCGACGATCATAACGGTCGGCTTCCCGGCAGCTATGATATTGCCGCGTACGAACTCGACGGCATTCAAGAGTTATGGATGAGACCGTACGTCGGATGTGAGTTGTGTACTGCTGATTTTCCAGCGGCTCCGTGGTTGAGGGATCCAAATCAGGGGGGGACGATTCTTGAGTATCTGCCGGTCGATACAAATACCGCCTACAAAATCTACACCTGTCCTTCTCAGAGAAAGACTCGCAATAAAATGTCTGACTACTGCATGGTGAAGTCGCTGTGTGGTGGCAAGCTGAACAGGATACCGGTTGTGGCGATGCTTTACAGAATAGGAAACCCTCAGAGTGAGGGGACGGGTATGCCGGAGATGCCGGTGTCCACACCGCTGGTTGTTGAGGAGGCTCCGGATCAACTGAACGGAAATAATTTTTATCCGGGTTTTGAAAACAAGGATCGTCTGGGCATGTGGCACGGCGATGGGAATGGTTTTTATATTGGGGTTGACGGAGGTGTGGTTGATGTAAAAGGAACTCACGGGATGGGGCCCTGGGCGTGGGAGTGGGAGGTGAAGGTTGGCGAGAACTGGTATAACATTGCGGATCCCAGTATACCGTTTGGAAAGTTGCCATGGTGATGAATGAGGTGAGTTTCCATCGTTCGGGGTGTTTGAATATGAGAATTTTCCGCAGTTCAGCGAGTTTTGGAATGCGTCTCTGCGAAGTCCGGGAAATTATGGGTTGAAAAGGAGCAAGTATGGGTGCGGTGGAGACAGGCAGTATCAAATATATCGAACCTATGCGGCGTGCATGGGAGCGTATGGTTGTCATACTTTTCCGACCTTTCAGCATGGGGAAATGGTTCGCATTGGGGTTTTCTGCGTGGTTGGCAACATTTACGAGTGTCACGGGTAATAGTTTCAGCTACAATTCTTCAGGAGGTGATTCGGGTGGAGGGAATGGTTTGGCATCCGGGCAGTTCTCTTCGATCATGGATCAGTACGCGCCGGTCATTATTGCTATTGTTGCGGTTATTGCGATTTTTATGATAATTTTTGGTGTTTTGCTTTTCTGGCTTCAGGCGCGTGGGCACTTCATGTTTCTTGACAACGTCATAACCAACCGCTCACTGATAAAGCGTCCCTGGCGTGAATTCAAGCGTCAGGGCAACTCTCTGTTTTTATGGAATATCGCGATTGTTTTCATCACGCTGATGTTGATAGGGATGATTTTTGTGATTTTGCTGATTTCTCTCTGGCCGTGCATTCATCATCAGGGTGGGTTTGCTCTGGCTGTAATCGGTGGGAGTGTGGCGGTTTTTTTGACTTTGCTGTTCATAGTGACGGGATTGTATGTCGGCTGTTTTCTGAACGATTTTGTATCACCCATTATGAGGGTTGGCAATCTGAGTGTTATCCCCGCATGGCGGAGGTTTCTTAAAATCTTTAAGGAAAATCCCGGTGTGTTTCTGTTGTATGGTCTCTTTAAAACAGGAGTAATGATGGTGGTGGAGACGTGTGTTCTGATTCTTATGGTGGTCACTTGCTGTTTCTGTTGCTTTATTCTGGTGCCTTATTTAGGAACGGTTTTGATGTTGCCGGTGTTAGTTTTTTGCCGTGCGCTGGGACCGGAATTTCTTGCGCAGTTCGGTGTCGAATTTGAGCTTCCGTCTCCGGAAGTGTTGCCGCCGCCGTGTCACGTGAAGGAGGCGTTGCCTTCCGGGTTGTGAATGTTGATCATGAATGATTTTGTGTAAATCATGATAAATGGACTTGAAGAACGCTGGTATAATTGATACACTACGGTGCGTATTGTGTAAAGTATAGGTGTATTCTTGGCAAAGAGTTAACAATAGTTGAATGGAGGGTGTTGTGGCGAAAGAGAGAATATTGCTGGTTGATGATGAAAATGTTGTGCTTCGCGCCCTGGAAAAGGCTCTCACATCAAGGACGGATTGTGATCTGATCGTGGTGGCGACTAGTGACAGTGAAGAGGCGGCGGCTATTTTAAAAAATGAGGAGCAATTTGATATTCTGATAACAGACCTCAGAATGAAGCCTTTGAATGGATTGGATTTAATCGATATTGCTCAGCAGGCGAATCCGGGGATAAAAGCAATTGTAATTTCAGCATATCTAAATGAAGAGGCGATCAGGCAGATTCGCGAGAAGGGTTGCAGTGCGTATGTGCGCAAGCCGTTTAAGCTGGCCGAGGTTTTTGATGCAATTGATATTGCACTTTAGTGGTGAACATTTTGGCGAGGCGGTGGTCTACACTCTGGTGAAGACAAACACTTGAAGATATGGGGAATGTATGAGAAATCGAATTGTCGTGATTCTGTTATTGGGCTGTTTGTGCGCATTGAACGCATGGGCACTTGCTCCGGTCACCAGTGATATACTGGAAAATTACTCCAATGCCGCGATACTGGTGTCGGCCAGAATTCCGCGTGACCACTTAGAAAAACTGCCTGTTGATGATGCGTTGGCAAAGGATGCTCTCGACATATTTGTAAAATCACTTGATTTTGACCACACCTTTTTTCTGCAGAGCGATATTGACAGATTCCGCGCAAAGAGCAACCAGATGGATGACGAGTTGAAAAAGGGGAATCTGAATTTCGCATTCGATGTCTACGACACATTTATTCATCGTGTCAGCAACCGTGTCGCCTATGTGAACAAACTGGTGGATGACGGGTTTGATCTGAAGAAACATGAAACTTACATATGGAAACGCAAAGATATGCTCTGGTCGGCAACCACAAATGAGTGGAACAGTGTTTGGCGTAAAAAGGTGAAGAATATTTATGTAGGCTATGCGGTGTCAGAAAAACTTGATGAGGAGAAAGCTACGACCGAAAAAGTTTCCGCATTGGAGGAAGGCAAAAAGAATGAAGAGCTGGATGCGGAGGAAGAGATAGCTCCCATTAAGAAGGAGACTCCGGAAGAGAGTATTCACAAACGGTACGAACAGCTCTTATCTGTATTGAGCGAAAATGATGCCCATTGGCTTTTGACTTTGTATATCACCTCTTTTGTGCGTGCGATAGATCCGCATTCAGATTATATGTCACAGCGTGATATTGAAAATTTTAATATTGGCATGAAAAAATCTCTGAGCGGGATTGGTGCGCTGTTACGTTCTGAGGATGGTGCCGCTAAGATTGTACGCATCATCCCCGGAGGACCTGCTGAAAAAGAAGGGGAGTTGAAGGCGAATGACAAAATTGTCGCTGTAGCTCAAGGTGACGGGGAAACGGTTGACATTCGCCATTGGCCGCTAAGCCGGGCGGTGGGGTTGATCCGTGGCGAAAAGGGTAGCAAGATTGTTCTGAGTGTCATTCAGGCATCCGATGTCACTGGCGCGAAGATTAAGAAAATCACGGTGGTGCGGGATGAGGTGAAGCTCGAAGAACAGGTC
>CAYTQP010000005.1:7679-48210 GCA_964440175.1 uncultured Verrucomicrobiota bacterium | reverse complement strand
ATAGACCGTATACAATAGATTAATAATTGTGTGGAAATTGAATTAACGAAAGTAGGGAGATAGATGATGAGAAAGTTGGTAGTGGCATTGATAATCGGGTTGGCAATGGTGATGACGGCATCGGCCGCAACCTCGCTGAATTGGCAGAGCGATATGCTTGCGGGCGGAACGGCTCCTGACGTTTGGGACACGAACGGCACGGTGGTTCCTTTGAATTCTGATTGGTATCTGCAACTGTACGATATTACGGATACGACTTGGAGCTGGGCGGGGAATCGCACTGGTGGTGAGTTTGCGCACAGCACGACAGCATTTTCTGTGATGGCGGGCGTTGTTCTGCAACGTGTTGATGAGCTTTTTCCGTGGGGCAGTGGCGCAACTGTTGGTACGAGATTGTACAACAATGTTAATCCTGCGATAGCGACTGCTTATGCCGTTGGCACATTAACAACAACGTTGCCGACTTTGGTGGGTGATCCTATCCAAGATCCGATATCCGCAGATTACAACTTTGGTGAAATCAGGCAGCAGGACTGGATTCCAGAGCCTGTCAGCGCGATGCTTGTCTTGGTTGGTGTTTGCACGGTGGTTTATCGTCGCCGTCGTATGACGCGCTAAGCGTGTCGCTCGTTTGAGCAAAGAGAAGCCCTGCCGGTTTTGGCGGGGCTTTTTTTATATGTTGATTTATCGCTGATTCGAGTGTAGTCTTTAGGGTGTTGGTATCAATTTAAATGCAGGGATAATTGGGATGTTTGGTTTATCTTCCAGGGTTGTGCTGGGTATAGTTATAACGCTAATCGCGTTGCTGATGGGGGCGACGTTCACCTTTTTTAATGTCACGCGCTCGAAGGGACCGCGTGAGCGGAGGTTTGTTATCCGGGGATGTGTGTTGGCGTGGACGTTGATGGCCGTCTGCCTGCTTCTGACGGCGTTGGTTCCCCGTCCTTATCGCTATATTTCACTGGGCGTGTTGACAATCCTCTTCCCCGTACTTATCTACCGGCTTTCAATACGTCATCAGCTCATGCGTGAGCTGGAAAGACGTGAGCTGAATATAGAGGAGAACAATTCCGGGCGGGAGCATCATTCGGCGGAGGGGTAGTTGGGTCTGATTTTATCTGCCGTAATTTTACGCTTTTTTCAGTTGTTCAATTTCGATCCGTTCAAGCGAATGCTGTCAGCGTCAAAATCGGCGATTTTTAGAGCGTTTATCCATGACCCGAAATATTTTCAGACTGTGCTGTGTAGTGGTTCGTCTTGACGGGGGTCTTTCCGAGCGGCGTTGGTGTTCAGTGGCAACCCTCCGTTTTCACATTTTTTGGTTATCCGAAGAGAACTCTCTTTTGCGGGATAGTGAACGTCGCTCCGCACGGGAGTCGAAAGAAGTTAAGTTGTGGCATCTATAACCGCGTCTTCCCGACCCCAAAACGGTTTGATTGCGAAAATGGCTTTGAAAAGTTCGGGATGACGGCTGCGCATCGTGCGGAATTTGGGAGCTCTGGTGTTTTTATAGAGTCTTTTAATCTTTTCAATAATCTTGCGTTTAGTTTTTATGAATTTCTGTTTTTCATGGCATGTTTTTTCACAAGATACTGGCGGGACGATAAGTTTTGGATGCAGAGAATCGGTTTGCGAGCGTTTTCGCTTTCTCTGCGAAAGTGTCCACCTGTTCGCCGGCGAGACCTGTAAGTTTGGCTGTGTTGCTGATGATTCCGTGCAGTACTTCCGCCCCAAGACCAATGCGGCTGTCTTCGCTAAGGCGGTTTATCAGGTCGTTACGAGCTATTTTGCCGTCACGCAGGTTTTTAACTGTTGCGATGGCATGTTCTTTGATGGCTTCGTGTGCACTTTCGCGTCCGGCTCCGTTTCGAACTGCGGTCATCAGGATGGTTGTTGAGGCGAGAAAGGGAAGGTAATGGGCGTTTTCTCGCTGAATGACGGCGGGGTAGACCTCCATCTGGTCTAGAACGGTGATGGTTGTGTCGAGCATGCCGTTTATGGCGAAGAAACTGTCAGGGAGCATCACGCGCCGCACAACTGAGCAGGAGACATCCCCTTCGTTCCATTGATCGCCCGCCAGTCCTTCGGCCATAGTCAGGTAGCCGCGCAGTATTGTATGGAAGCCGTTTATTCGTTCACAGCTACGGCTGTTCATCTTGTGGGGCATGGCGGAGGATCCGACCTGACCCTTTGCGAATCCTTCACTCGCCAGTTCGTGACCAGCCATAAGCCGCATGGTTTTGGCGAAGCTTGAGGGCGCACTGCCGAGCTGGTAGAGGGTGCTGACGGTTTCAAAGTCCAGACTGCGTGGATAGATCTGTCCTATGTTGTTGAGTGTATTTTTGAATCCGAGGTGATTTACGAATTTCTCTTCCAGGGTGGCGACCTTTCGTGAATCATCGCCAAAGAGTGTGAGCTGATCGAGTTGAGTTCCTATCGCGCCTTTGAGTCCGCGGACGGGATATTTATCGAGCAACCGATTGAGTCGTTCGCAGGCATAGAGTAGTTCAGACCCGAAGATGCTGATACGTTTCCCCAAAGTTCCCGGCTGGGCGGCGACGTTATGGGTGCGGAATGTTATCACCAGGTCGCGGTGTTCAACTGATCGCGCCGCAAACGCATTTACGGTTGCAGTGGCTTGTATTTGCAGGAGTCGTAGCGATTTCAGTATTTGGAGTTGCTCGACGTTTTCGGTTAGATCCCGACTTGTCATTCCTTTATGGATATGTTCATATCCCGCCAGATCACAAAACTCTTCGATACGCGCTTTCACATCGTGGCGGGTTACTGTTTCGCGCCGCATGATGGAGTCGATGTCGATCTGATTCTTCACTTGTTCGTAGGCGTTGATGGCCTCTTCTGGTATATTGAGACCGAGTTCACGCTGAGCCTTCATCACTGCGATCCAGAGCTCACGTTCGATCAGAATTTTGCCTTCTGCCGACCATATCTCTCGCATAGCGTCAGACGCATAGCGTTCAGCTAAAATATTTTTAACGGGTTCCATAATTATTTCCCTCGGTGCATCCAAAATATAAAATTATGATAGGATACCTTACAGTAATTGCGTGATATATTTCAAGTTTTTAAACGTAAATTATACAAAATCCGGCAAAGACGAAGATGTTTACGATTGAGAGGCGGAGCGAGAATGAAACGATTTATATTTTCGTTTACTTTGCAAGACCTGCGTGGTATCAATTGTGCAATGAGTTTGCAGTGTCAGGACATCTGAAATGGAACTGGATTTTTGTGGAAGAACACCAAAAACGGGAAAGAGTGAATTATGAAGAGTCGTAATATTTTAGGGATGTG
This sequence comes from uncultured Verrucomicrobiota bacterium, assembly GCA_964440175.1. Classification (GTDB taxonomy): domain Bacteria; phylum Verrucomicrobiota; class Kiritimatiellia; order CAYTQP01; family CAYTQP01; genus CAYTQP01. The sequence continues at coordinate 44,895 of CAYTQP010000005.1, read as the reverse complement.
CGTGGTTGCGTTGTTCTGGTCGAGTTGCGTTGTTTTGGCGGCTGAATGGCAGACGTTGTTTGACGGCAACTCACTGACTGGCTGGCAAAATCCTTATGCCTGGGGCAAGTCCACCGTTGTGGATGGAGAGATACATCTGGTGGCAAATAAGAAATTTTTCCTGTGTAGCGAAAAAGAGTACGGAGACTTTATTTTTGAGGTGGAGGTAAAGATGCCTGAAGGGAAGTCCAATTCGGGTTTTATGTTCCGCGCCGCGAAAAAACATAACAAGGTTTGGGGTTATCAGGCTGAAGTTGATACTGATGTTCGGGCGTGGTCCGGGGGGATTTATGGTGAGAGTTTCGGAGCTTGGCGCTTCCAGCCGCGCAAGCCTGTCGGTTCACCCGCTGGTTGTGCCTACAGAACGGCAACGAAGGGTAGTTTTAAGCGTCACGACTGGAATAAATACAGAATTCATTGTGAAGGCAGCAGGTTGAGGGTATACGTGAACGATATTCTGTGCAGTGACTATTTTGACGACAGCCGGGATAAGGGATATATTGCATTGCAGCATCACGGCGAGAAAGGGAAAGTGTACCGTTTTCGCAATATTCGGATAAAAGAGATTGAGAAACCGGAGTGCTTTGGTCACGATTCGAAGGAGGTTTTCAACGAACATTTTGATGAAGGAAAGATGAAACAAGAGTGGATACCCACTGATTCCGGGGCATGGGAGCTGACCAAAGCGAACGACAGCGGTGTTCTTAGCTTAAAGAGACAGAGTAAATACAAGCCACCGTCGCGATCGCCACAGAGTATTTTGTGGCTTACAAAGGACAGTCCGAAGAGTTTTGTTATGGACGTGCTGGCCAAATCTACCGACAAGAAGGGTGGCGCGCATCAGGATCTCTGCCTGTTTTTCGGAGGGAAGGACAAAAATCACTTCTACTATGTTCATCTGGCACCGAAGGCTGATCCGCATGCGCACTCTATCTTCATTGTCGATGGAAAGCCACGTCTGTCAATTGCGACAAAGAGAACCGATGGAATCAAATGGGGGGACGATTGGCATCGTTTGCGCATTGAGCGAGATGGTGAAAGCGGACGCATATCCGTCTATTTTGATGATTTCAAGACTCCGATTATGGAGGCGGTGAATAAGCACTTTATTGGCGGAGGGATTGGCGTGGGTTCATTTGACAATACTGGATATTTTGACGATATTCGCGTTGTTGAGGTAAAATAGAGGGGCGACAAATTGAATTCATGACTGAAATTTATTCGTATCATGGATTGACTTATGCCATTTTCCTGCTATCTTCCCCAATCTGTTTCTTTGCAGGTGCACCCGTGGTGGAATTGGCAGACACGCATGGTTCAGGTCCATGTGCTCGATGAGGGCGTGGAGGTTCGAATCCTCTCGGGTGCACCATTTATTTTATCATTCAACGACAGGTGCTGAGATGACGGAAAAATCACAAGAATCCGGTAACGGAAACGATGCGGAGATAAAAGAGAGAGTTGGGACCGTTTTGGCGGACAGTATTAATCCTGCGCTGGCAGGGCACGGTGGGTTCGTACGTTTGCTCAAGGTGGAAAATTCTAATGTCCATCTCGAACTTGGTGGTGGATGCAAGGGTTGTGCCGGAGCGCGTGCGACTATGCGTTATGGCGTGGAGAGTGCGTTGCGTGAGGTGATTCCTGAACTCGGAGAGGTGATCGATGCCACCGACCATGCTGACGGAAACGCTCCGTTTATGTGATGAGGATTAGACGGTTTCTTGTGAGTTTGCGAGACAATGCTTGACTGAGATTTGTTGTCAAACAATTCCTTCGGTGTGCAACTCGGATTCGCACAGTTCATAGAAGTTGCAGTATTCGCAGATTTTACCGTCTGTTGTAATTTCCCATTCATCTTTAGGAAGCGGTTCGTTGCGCTCTCTGTTGGCATCTATCAGGAATTCTGTCATGTCCGCAACAGAGCTTTCTATACGGTTTTTGATTTGCAGAAGATCATTGTCGTTCACAACGGAGGTCAGCACCTTGCCGTCTTTCAGGTATTCGACATAGGCGCATATCTCTTCTTTATCTTTTCTGTGCTTTATGTCGGCCCATAATCCGTATACCGCCAGTTGATCTTTATGGGCGTTTTTCTGTTTGCCGGCCTTCCAGTCGTGAATATGGATTATGCCGTCTTTTCTATAAGTGTAATCGGGTATGGCGTATATTTTGACACCCTCGTAGACGAAGTGTTCTGTGTCGCCGCGCATCTCCGGCGTTTGAACCGGCAACTCCAGGTTCGGGGTGATATCCATTATGCGGGGCAGTGTTTTTCTGATGAAATTACCAATGCAGGTTTTGGTTCGTTTAATGATATTTACGGTCAGCTCTTTTTCTTGTTCAGGGGAGAGCGTTTTATAGTAGTGTTCGCGCAGACATTTGTACTCCTTGGGATTTTGTTTCCAAAGTTCGCCTTTTGAATCTTTCCACGCTCTGTTCATAAACGGTTTGGCCACTTGATCGTAAGCGGTGTTTATATCGCAGCTTTTGCCGGACTGGTGTTGACGCAGAACGTGCATGATGGAGAGTTCGACCGCCTGACCGAGAATTGAGTAAAGGTTGTCCATTTTGTCGAGCTGGTAGGCCTTTTTCTGTACGGGGTCGGCATTTTTGTCCCAGCCGCCCCATTTCCCGTATTTGTTCCAGTAGCGCTTGCGTCGACAGTCCTCAAAATCGGATGCTGCGCTGAAAGACCAGGAAAATACATTTTTAAGTTTAGCCATTATTCGCCTTTTTTTTGAGCGGGACAAATCCCGTGTTTATCTTAGGTTAGCAGGTGTTCATCTTCGGGTTGATGAAGTTTTCCACGTTTTGATTTATCCCATTTGAAGAGGGTGAGAATTATCGCGATGATAAGTGTGATCAGCAGCCAGCCAACACCGTAAACCCAAATAACGGATACGGAATATCCTCCGTACGCCTCCTTGATTTCACCAATGAACGCCTGTGTAACGAGAGCGGCGAGGATTAGGGGCGTTATGACATAGATGCAGGCATTCCATGCCAGCAGGATGATATTTATGGATCTATCTCCATTTTTGGGTCTCTTTTCTCTGACCGCTTTGATATGTTTATTGATACGCTTGGTTTTCAGCACCCACGCGACGAGCAGGCATTCGATAATGCCGGCAATGACAAGCCCGTAGTTTGTGATGAAGTGATCCGCAATGTCGAGAATGAGCAAGCCCGCTTTGGTGGTGAATATCAGGCTGCCAGCAAAACCAAGTACGCATAATGTGGTCACCGCTTTTTTGCGTGACCAGGCGAATTTGTCTGAGATTGAACAGGTAAACGCCTCAATTAGTGATATTCCTGACGATATTCCGGCAACTATGAGAACACCGAAAAAGAGAACGCCAAAAATGTTTTGGGCAACCGGCAGTTCAGAGATGGCTTTGGGGTATATGACAAAGGCCAGTTGTGGCCCGCTTTTAATCACTTCGCCAATGGGGGTGTTTTGGCTGACCGCCATGAATCCAGCAACCCCGAACACGGTGAATCCGGCGATAATAGAGTATATGCAGTTGAGGATCGTGGTCCAGAGTGCGTTGCTGATGATATTAGTTTTACGTGGCAGGTAGCTCGCGTAGGTGATCATTATGCCGAACCCAAGCGAGAGAGTGAAAAATATCTGTCCGAACGCGGCGATCCAGACCTTATATCCGCCAGGATTAAAAATGTTAATCTTTGACCAGTCGGGTTTTAGGTAGAAATTCAGAATTGCGTCTCTCGCGCCGTCCAGAGTGAGCGACCAGCCGACCAGCACGAGAGTGAGGATGAATAATAGTGGCATGAAGATCATGCAGGCCTTTTCGATGCCGTGATGAATCTCGCGATAGCAGATAAACCAGCACAGGAACCAGACAGCAAAGGTTGTAAGAATGATAGGAAAGCAGAATCCGCCAAGATTGAACGCTGAATCACTCAGATGCAGAAAATCCTTGAAGAAGAAAGTTTCGGGGTCAGCACCCCATGCAAGGTTAAAGGAGAAGCCGAAATAGTTGATGCACCATCCGATGATTACAGAGTAGTAGAGCATAATCCCGAAAAGAGCCGCTGTGGGCATCCACCATCCAAGCCATTCCCAGTGCTTTCCAATGCGTGCGAAAGCTAGTGGCGGCGCGCCTTTTTCGCGGTGTCCGAGGGAGTATTCGAGAATCATAAGCGGGATACCAGCCACTACTAGCGCGACCAGATATGGAACCAGAAATGCGCCGCCTCCGTGCTCATAAGCCATATAGCTGAAACGCCAGATATTCCCCAGACCAACGGCTGAACCGACAGCGGCCAGCAAAAACCCCAACTTGCTACCCCAAAGGGAACGTTTTTCAGAGTCCTGCATGCTCCCCTGTCTCACTAATTGCGTTTGCGATAGGTGATGCGACCCTTAGTCAGATCATATGGTGATATTTCAACAGTGACAGAGTCACCGGTGGTAATCTTGATGAAATATTTTCGCATCTTTCCAGATATATGCGCAAGTATCTCGTGCCCGTTTTCGAGCTTAACATTGTACATTGTAGCAGGTAGAACGCGCGTGACAACGCCCTCAGCCTGAATACATTCTTCTTTTTGCTTAGCCATAATTCTCCTAAGATAAGTTTTACGGCGATTAATAAACCCAATTAACAGAGGAATTACAAGGTTAATCTTGCGTGATTAATGGTAATCAGCGGCGTTGTTATGAATTATTATAGCGCAGGTTGTCACTTCGGGAATCATCATAAAGCTTTCTGTCAGAGTCACGCCAATCTCATCTGCGTGTATAAGCTCACAGCAGATTTTGTTCATCGCCAGATCGGGGCATGCGGAATAGCCGAATCCGTAGCGCACTCCGCGATAACGTTTTTTAAAATGGTCGTCGGGTTTCATGTCGGGTGGGTCAGGAAAACCCAGTTCGGAACGAATGTGACTGTGCCAATACATAGCAAGTGAATCGGTAAGCTCGGCGGCCAGACCGTGAAACAGAAGATATTTCTGATAATCGTGGTTGTCATGCAGACGTTTGCACTCCGTCATATACTTCGAACCCATACTCACAACCATGAACGCGACCACATCCTCATCCCGTCGGAAATAGTCGGAAATCGCAATGTGCGGGATCGTTGCGGCACGCGGGAATTCAAAGTCTATCTCTCCGTCAGGTCCCTTAACCTTTAGAATATTGCCGTCTCCCCGGCATTTAAAATACCCCCAGGCGGCACGCGGTTCAAAAATGTCGTTTTCAGCGCAAGCCTTTTTCAACTCTTCAAATGATGGATAGACGGTGTTCCGCAACATCTCACGGTACTCTTCGTCGCTCTTTTTAAGCTGTCGATATCCCCACCTGCCACGGATGAGAGCACGCATATTGAGCAACTCATAGATTTTATCCATAGCTATCTTTTCAGTATTCCGATATCCGAAAAAAGGCGGTGTTGGCGGAGACTTTGATATATCTATTGGCTGAGAAGGAGTACGGGAAATTTCTTCTGCTGACTTCGTTTTTATAATCGTTGTTTTTGTCATGGGGGGCAGTGCTTCAGCGTTCATAACCTTGCGGAAATAGTCTAGCCCCGCAAAGGCATCTGCACAATAGACACAACTGCCCGCATATGCGGGCTGGCAATGTTTTGCCACAAAATTTTCGGTGAGTGCCGCTCCGCCCAAAAAGACGGGTATATCGATTCCATTATCTTTCAGCACCTTAATGTTCTCGGCCATCACCGTCGTTGATTTCACAAGAAGCCCGCTCATCCCGATCGCGTCAGCGTTGTGTTCATGTACGGCGGCGACCAGATTCTCAGCAGATATTTTTGTTCCCAAATTCACAACGTCGAATCCGTTGTTGCTCAAAATTATGTCCACCAGATTCTTTCCGATGTCGTGTACATCCCCGGCAACGGTCGCCAAAACCATTGTGCCGCCACTTTGTCCGGTCATTCCGTGTTTCATGTGGGGTTTAAGTAAATCAACCGCCCTTTTCATCACCTCCGCCGATTTGAGTACAAATGGAAGTTGCAGTTGCCCGTCGTTGAAAAGTCTGCCCACTTCCGCCATCCCCGGAACGAGAATATTGTTGAGGATGTCTTCGGCGGTTTCTTCCAGTAAAAGGCGGGCAATAAGTTCAGAATCAATGATGCGACCGCGAATTATATCCGCTTTAGCCTGTTCCCGGTCGGGAAGGGCTTCCTCTTTTACGTCTTCCTCTTTTATATCATTATCATCAAAATGCTCTATCACGCCAATGAGCGGATCGCCGTTGGTATTGTCATTCAGCAACAATGCGCGTGCGACGGCAAGGGAGTCTTTGTCTATTGCGTTTAACGGGAGTAACCGGGCAACGTTCACGATGGCGGCATCGAGTCCAGCCTTGACGCACATGTCGAGAAAAACCGCGTTGATGACCCTGCGTGCTGGCAGTTTGAGGCCAAACGATATATTTGACACCCCCAGTAACGTGCGCACACCGGGAATTTCGTCTTTGATGAGGCGGACAGCCTCAATTGTCTCCATTGCCGAGTTGCGTAGACTGTCGTCGCCACTGCCGACAGTGAAGGTTAGTGGGTCGATGAAAATTGACTCCACTCCAATGCCGTAGTTTTCTTCGCAAAAGCGTGCCAGCCGTTTTGCGGTAGAGACCTTGCGTTCGATTGTTCTGGCCATTCCATTTTCGTCAATTGTGAGGCACACTAGCCCCGCGCCATAGCGTTTTGCGAGTGCCGCCACCTCGCCGGCTCGTTTCTCGCCGTCTTCAAAATTTATAGAGTTTATGAATGCACGCCCTCCGTAGAGCTTGAGGGCGACCTCAATTACATCTGTTTGGGTGGAATCAAGCATTAGAGGAAGGCGACACTCGCGTGCGGCGCGTGCCGTGAGTATCTCGAAATCGTGTATCTCGTCGCCATCGGCGTATGCACAGCTCAAATCGAGTATGTGAGCACCGTTGCGCTCTTGAGAACGAAGTATATCAAACGCCTTTTCATAATCGCCCGCGCCAATAGTCTCTCTGAATTTGCGCGATCCGGTTGCATTGGCGCGTTCTCCGACAAACAGTGGTGCTGGATCCTGACTCAATTCCATCGGTGAGTACAGACTGGATGCAAGACCCGCGACTTGATTTGAACGTGGGACGGGATTACATCCTTTCAGTGCCTGAGCCAGCATCTCTATATGCTTTGGCGTACTTCCGCAGCAACCTCCGACAACATTCAAGTTCACAGCCTTTGCCAATTCCGTTGTAATTTCGGCAAACTCCGCAGGTCCGAGCGGGTATGAAACCTCACCGTCAACCATTTCCGGCAGACCAGCGTTCGGCATGGCGGCGGTCAGTGTCAGCCAGTGTTCATTCAGGTAGTTCAGATGCCGTCGCATCGCCTGCGGTCCGGTGGCGCAATTCATTCCGAGAACACTTATCGGAAAAGGGGCGAGAATTGCCACAGCTGCGTCCATTGATGTTCCCGTGAGCATGGTTCCTGTGTTCTCGATTGTCAGTGAAACATAAATGGGTGTTTTAGAGTTATCTCCCAGCACATCCATCGCCGCGCAAAGTCCTGCTTTAACCTGAAGTATATCCTGACAGGTTTCGAAGAGTATCCCGTCGACACCGCCTTCAAGAAGACCTTCAATCTGCAACGTGTAGCCGGAGCGAAGTTCATCAAACGATATTTGCCCAAGCGAGGGGAGTTTGGTGCCGGGTCCGATGGAGCCGAACACGAAGCGTTGCCGTTCCGGTGAAGATGCGGCATCTGCGGCATCACGTGCACATTTTGCTGCCGCACGGTTTATATCGCGGCATTTTTCAGCTAGTCCGTATTCTCGTAGCGTTACCGGCGCGGCACCAAATGAGTTCGTCTCCACCGCGTCGCTACCGGCATTGAGATAAGATGCGTGGATTGAGGTGATAACATCAGGACGGGACAAGTTCAATACCTCGTTGCATCCCTCCCTGCCGCCCCAGTCGTCATCCGTGATTTCGGTCGCCTGCAACTGGGTACCCATGGCACCATCCATCAGGAATAGACCATTTTTGAGTCTACTCCTCAGTTTCTGCATGTGTTTCCTCTGCATTACGCTCGTTTTTCAGAAATTCGGCGCGGCGTTCCTTGTGAATATCGTGCCGACGTTTCCTCCGATACTTCTGCCAGTCAATGCAGATGCGCCAAAAAAGCAATATACCGCACAGTAACAGCGCAACGCCGATCGTGCCGATTATCGTGGTATTACCCATAAATGCCGTTGTTTTCAGCATATTCATTCAACTTTCACTGTGAGCTTCCACTCTTCATACTTCCCCTGAAGTTCTTCAATGGAAAGTTGGTTCCGATGCACAAAAATTCGGTATATGAATTTTAGTGTATCACCATTATCCAGCTTGAAGTTTCCAGAACCATTCGTTTTTTTTTCGAAATATGATACCCCGAAAGGGTTGGCAGCGCATAATCCGTAATCGCGAGCATGCCACCATGTGGGATGCCGCAGATTATCCGGTGCGTCAAATATTGCCACACCCACAGTTTCTCCATCGACCGGTCCAAAATAGTCGCACCACTCGGCACGCTTTCCCCATGCGTTTTGATCCTTCACTCCGGTGCTCATCAGGATATGACCTTTTGCCACTTTTCCTTTCAAGCGCATCGATGGCGCAACCCTGAGTGCCATGGCTCCCTCTTTCGTGCCACCCAGCACAACCTGACCGTTAGATGCCTTCAGCTCTATCTGTATGTCGATCACATTGTAATCTTTATTGCCGCTGAAAACGTAGCGGCGGCTGTCCGTGCATACGACATTTCCTTCGCCGTCAACCCAATCGTTTTCGGTTTCGAGAACACCCGCTTCCTCTCCCGACTTCAGCGACACTATTTTCTTCTGAATAATGTTGGGCGGCTTGCCATGCGTCCAAAAATCGAGACCGTTGACATCGCCGTGCGAGAACCACAGCGATTTATGGTGTTTATGATCATGCGCCTCACCGTCGCCAGTGTTCTCCATCGGCCATCGCCGTGTCACGTTCACGCCGTTTGGTGTGCGCAGTGGATAGATGTATGGGAACTCCGCGTCACCGTAATTGTAGCGGGCGAACAGTTTCCCGTCAATCTTAACGCTTACGGAGTCACTTCCTTTAATCAGTTCAACCTCTCCGCGTGCGCCGAAAATCAGACACACGAACAGCGAAACGGATACAATTGAAAACTTTCTCTTTTTCATCATGTCAACTTTTTCTCGTTTATGTGACAGATTCCGTTAATTAAACGTTTCAGGAATCGAATATTGCTTGCGCATGTCTTCACGCACAAACGAATTCGCCCGGGCTGCGCCTTTGCCAGTGAACCTCAGTCTCTTCGGATCGAATGTCAGCCACGGACCCAGCGTGGCTCTCTCTGTCTTCAGATCGACATTGTTGAGCGCGAGATGCTCTTGCATCTGCCGCCAGGTCTCACGCCCCTCCTCGCAGTAATCGACTTGTTCGGAGATCGTATCGACATCTGCAGTTTCGCCGCAACGGTAGCTGATATTACCAATGAGCATCATCAGGTTCCCCATGTATGAATTGTCTATTCGTGCGTGCAAATCTTCCGCCCGGCGCGACTTAACGGCGTTGATGAAGTTCTTCATGTGTTTGCCGCCGCCATCACCCTTGATCTTCCTGATTTTCTTTCCGTCGTTGTTAAACACCGCGCCGCCGCCACGGGTTGCCGCGAAATAGCCGTCTTCACATTTTACAATATTTGTGAAGCGGAATTTGTTTCCGAAACGCTTATAAACCGAGGTCCCCTTCGCCACTCCGGTTTTAGGATGCACAAAAGGCATGTTGCGGCTTCCGAAAATGATTGGCACTTTCCAGTCCGCGAATATAGACTCAGTGTTAGGTGTGGTTGCGTCGTCGTTATACTTGAAGCGTCCGCCGACCGCCATCATTCGCGTTGGAATATCGTTGCCCATCTGCATAATAAAATGGACATCGTCAATGTTGTGAACAACCCTGTTTCCCATGTCTCCATTTCCGTACGGCCAGAACCAATGCCAGTCGTAATGAAGTTTTTTGCGCATCAGCGGTACCACTTCGCGTGGTCCGCACCAGAGATCGTAGTCAATGTTTTCGGGGATTGGCTGAGGACTTTTCACCTTGCCAATAGATTTGCGCTCAGCGTACCACAGTGAGTGAATCCACTCCACTTCGCCCAGCTCTTTATTCTCAATCAGCTTGCGTAGCGTGATGAGCGCGGGATCCGACCTCTGCTGGGTTCCAACCTGAACAATGCGTTTATACTTGTGAGCGGCCTCAACCATCTTGCGCCCCTCCCAGATCGAATGGCTCGCCGGCTTCTCCACATAAACATCCTTGCCGGCCTGACACGCCATAACCGTGGCAAGCGCGTGCCAGTGGTTTGGTGTCGCAATGATCACAGCGTCAACATTCTTGTCGTTAAGTAGATCACGCAGATCCTGATACTTTTTTACGGAGGCTGGATTGCCAGCCATATTCGCACCCATGTCCATGTGTTCCGTGTCGGCATCACAAACAGCGACCACCCGTGCTCCGCTTTTCTCCGCCCATTTGATATGTCCACGCCCGCGCCCGCCACAACCGATAACGCCGACATTGACACTGTCATTTGCGCCAAACACTCCGGTTGTTGGTAAAATCAGTGCCCCGGTTCCAGCCGCCGTAGCTCCCTTAATAAAGCTTCTTCTGGATAACACACTTTTTCCCATAATTTCTCCTGCTGATCAAACGACATATCTATAGACACATCATGCGCCCATCACTATATTATAACACCGTAAAAATAAGTGCCAAAGTTACATTAGTTTAGACCGTTTGTCAGGTTAAAGTTGTCTCTTTCTTTTTTGCCTTTTTCTTTCAATTGTCAGGGAAACAGGTTAGGTTCTGCCTAGTACTGAAAATATATAGAGAGAACTAACTGATGAAAAAAGATATTGAACGAAATCTCGGAGAACAGCCCATTGCGCGGATTATGAAGAACAGCAACCTGAGGGCACGCGACCTCGTTGCCGCCTCAATCGAGCATATAACCCATAAGATGGTCGCGCGGGCATGCAAGGGTAGACGGCTGACCCCCAATGTTCAGAGCAAAATCCTAAATGCCCTCAACAAGGTGTTGGATAAAGAGTATCAGCTAAGCGAACTTTTTAACTACACCCGCCACTGACCGCCGCGAAAAGATTCCGGGGCTTGGACAAATTTTTCCGCTGTTTGTCCAATGTATGGAACTTGCCACCAAACAATCCTTGCGCACATCTGTTCCCGGAGGATGTATATCCCTTATGAAATAGATAGGGTTAAGCAGAATCAAAGTTTGTTTTTGGTTCGTCGCTGTCGGGAAGGTCGATTTTTAAAGAGAGTATGCTGAGTTCACGACCGGATATGATTTCAATGTCTGGCGAGTCGCATTTTTCGCAGATGGAAAAAGGTGTGTCAAGACTGAATACACCACCGCAGGCACGGCATCTCACTTTCGACTCCACCCGCTCCATAATTAGCTGGAGTCCCTTCATGCCAGCATCTTCTGCCACAACAGGAAACGCCATCTCCAGCGCATGAGGTTCAACTCCCGACAAAACGCCAACCGCCACAGTCACTGCTCGCGCTCGCGTTGCACCTTCCGTTTTCACGATCTTCCCTATCTGGTCAACCAGTGCCATGGCTATGGATACCTCATGCATCAGCAAATCCTCGGCAACAGCTCGCCTCTGGGGCTGTCCACAAGCCTTCTTCCGCCAGCGCGTGTATCGAGAATCAACCGCCCACATCCGCCGTCGGACTTCTTGACCACACCTATTGTCGCCGCGCCCGCGCCCTCCTGCATGTTGTGCCAGACATCGAGTATCCGCTCTTCAGCGTCTGCGGCGCAGACGAGCAACATTCGCCCCTCCGATGCCAGATGCAGTACGTCAAGTCCCAGTATCTCGGTGACGGCATTGGTTCTTTTTGAAACAGGTATCGTTGCCTCGCTGAGAACAATATCGATATCCCGCTCCTCAACAAGCTCGTTCAGCACCGACGCTAATCCGCCCCGGGTCGGATCGCGCATAAAACGCACGGCAGAACCGAGATGCTGAACAGCCAGCACAAGACGATGCACAGGTGCGCTGTCGCTGTCGGGGCCGTTGACCAGGTCAATCCCTTCGCGTGCCGTCAAAACCGCTGCCCCATGATCACCGACTGATCCGCTCACCAACACCCTGTCGCCCGGCATCATGTTGTCCGGTGACAGACTGAACCCCTCCAGTGCCGCGCCAATTCCCGCCGTGTTGATGTAAATCCCGTCGGCCTGTCCGCGAGCCACTACCTTTGTGTCGCCTGTGACAACTGTTACGCCGCAATCGTCAGCGGCGTGTTTGAGTGAGTCGAGCACCCTTCGCAGATCAGTCAGCGGAAGACCCTCCTCCAGAATCAGAGCTAGCGACAGCCAGAGCGGACGTGCGCCAGCCACCGCCAGATCGTTCACCGTCCCGTGTACCGCAAGGTCGCCTATATTCCCGCCGGGAAACTCAAAGGGTTGAACGACGAAACTGTCGGTTGTGAAGACAGTTCCAATATTCAGCACAGGCAGTGTAGCGGCATCAGGAAGTCCCCGCAAAGGACCGTCTCCAAAGCGTGAGACAATCTCTTCGGCAATAAGCTCACGTGCCATGCGTCCGCCGCCGCCATGCCCTAATTGTATATATTTCTCTCTCATTTTCTTCCTAACGGTTATCAGTGGTGGCGTTCAGGAATACCGCGTTGATATTTATAGCTTGCTGAGCATGAGCCTTCCTGGCTGACCATGCAGGGTCCGATGGGATTGTCCGGGGTACAACTACGACCGAAGAGTTGGCATTCTTCAGGGCGGCTTTTGCCTTTTATCACATCGCCGCACAGGCAACCGACCGGCTCAGTTCCGGGTTGCACAGTCAATTCGAAACGCAGTTCGGCATCATATTTCCCGTAAGCTGAACGCAGTTTAAGTCCGCTACCGGGTAGCGTTCCCAATCCCCGCCAGGGGACATCGGCGGGTTCCAGATATTTTGCGATCACCGCTTGCGCCTTGAGGTTCCCTTCGTGCCGCACAATGCGGCTGTACTGGTTTTCAACGCGACCCTCACCATCCGTGATCTGTTTCAAAATGCCGTCGATACCGAGCAGAATATCAAGAGGTTCGAATCCAGCGATAACGCACGGCAGCCCGTACTTGGTGGCCACAGGCTCATAAGCCCGCGCCCCGATTATCGCGCTGACGTGGGCGGGACACAAAAATGCGTTCACTCCGATTTCCGGGTCTTCGGCGAGCACCTCAAGTGCCGGAGGAACAACCTTAAAGGCGGTGAGCAGTGAAAGGTTCTCTATGCCCTGCGAGATCGCCGTGCCCACCAGACTCACCACCGGCGCGATTGTTGTTTCGAATCCGATAGCCAGAAACACAACTTCGAGTTGAGGGTTTTTCTTCGCCAGGCTCACGGCGGCTGAGGGCGAATAGCATATCTCTACCCGCCCGCCTTCGGCGCGACAGGCTGCCAGGCTGGATTCGGAGCCGGGAGTTTTGACCATATCGCCAAAGGTGACGACAATACTGCCCCGCCGCGCCAGCTCAATAGAGGCATCAATGTAGCCGGAATCTGTCACGCAGACAGGGCAACCCGGACCGCTGATTAGATCGATTCCGGCGGGTAGCAGAGATTTGATTCCGTTGCGTGCGATAGCCATGGTGTGTGTGCCGCAAACCTCCATGATTCGAACAGTGGAATCTCCGAGCTCTTCCGCCCTCCGCGCTATGCGTTCCCGCAGCACCCGCGCTGCATCTGGATTTCTGAACGCATCCACATACCTCATGTTTTCATCACCTCCGCGAGCGACTCAAAAAGTGCGATGCGCTCAAGCGCCTCCTTCTCATCAAGTTTCTCGATAGCGAACCCGGCGTGTACAATCACATAATCACCCTTTTGAGGGTCTTCGAGCAGGCAGAGGTTTACCTCTCTGTTGATTCCATCCGCCTCGCCGACACCTTTGTCATTGGCGTAAATCTCTTTTATCTCCATTGGCACAGCCAGACACATTGTTATCATCCTTTATGTTAAGCGACATCAAAATCAGCCAATGTACACCACGCATTAGCGGCAATCAAATCAATTTGAAAATTTACGCATGTCAAATCATCAAGCTTGCTCAAATATGAATATATCGGACTGATAAGATAATCACCATCGTTGCGTGGAAAGGCAAGACCCCTGTAGCCCGGAAATCATAAGTGTTCTCAAGTGCATGGAACGGAGGAAAAGCGATTTAAAAACACTGCGGCGTAAGAATGGATTTATCATCATTATTGTTGAACATCGTCCTCGTTAAATTCAGTCCGTGCGGGCAGGGCGCAGTTGAATGTTTTTTTCGTCGGGGAAATCGTCAGGAACCGGTGATGTCACACCGTGTCCACTGAGCCATTCCACGGCGCGTGTTAGAAGTGTCTGGAACGCAACGCAGCGCATGGCGGGCGGATTTGTGTCCCCTTTCCAGACATGACCGAATGTCGAGTTGTAGACGTTGCCTTTGCCATATTTGACCACCCATTCAGTTGGGAAATTAAATCCGGTGGCTGGTTCGCGGGCGTATGAGATAACTGTCATATTCGTAGCGGGACCTCGCGCATATCTGTATATTTCGAGGTCGGCAACCTTCCATTGGCGTGGCAAACCTTTGTGGATGGGATGTTCGCCCAGGCGGGTTAAGATGGCATCGATTCGTTTGCCGTGGCTTGTGCTGCCGCCCTGTCCAGGGGGAACCATTACCACAACGCCATTTGAATCTATGGTGACGGCTTGTCCGTATTTTTTGCCACGCCATCCGAGTCCGATCATTTTATTGTACTCCTTCCATTTCGGGAAAGCGTTGTTTGCGGAGTGCAGAATATACAGTCCGCCTCCTCCGCTGACGAATTTTTCGAGGTCGTGTCGTACCTCAGCGGGCCATTCAGGGCGACCGCCGTAACTGTTGCAGTTTTGAATAACCACGTCATACCCGGAAAACCGTGGATGCCAAGTGTCCCATTCCTGAGATTCTTGTGAGGCGGGGGCGGTGGAGACATCAACAGAGAACAGTTTGCTGGAATCGAGAATATTTTTTGTCAGCAGTGTTGTCAGCCGCCAGTCGTGATTGCTGAAACCATCGACTATCAAAACTTTGATCCTTTTACAGTTTTTCTCCGCAACCGACATGTGGCAACACGTGGAGAGCAATATTGCCGGCAACACGGCAGTCGACAGGAAAAGACGTGTTCTTAATTTTCTCATTTTAACTCCAGATAACCAATGGGTAAACAAACACAACAATTACAGTGTTTCTCGCAAAAGGTCAAATACGCAGTTGTTTGTTGTTGGATACATTTGACAGAAAAAATAGGGTCGGTTATATTGCGCGGGCTTAAATTGCTGGAATCACGGGGTATGTGCATAGTGGATGACGATAAGAAAAAAATTATAATCTATACGGATGGCGGATGTGAACCGAATCCCGGACGTGGCGGTTACGGAGTTGTCATGCTGTATGGAAAACACAGGAAAGAGTTATCGCAGGGCTACCGTTTGACGACTAACAACCGTATGGAGTTGCTGGCGGTAATCAAGGGTGTGGAGGCACTGAGAGAGCCGTGTGCCGTAAAGCTTTACAGTGATTCAAAGTATATTGTGAACGCCATGAAAGAGGGGTGGATGAGGAGCTGGAAAATGAGGGGGTGGCGAAGAAAGAAAAATAAAGAGGTGATCAATTGCGATCTGTGGAAAACGCTGGATGTTCTGTCCCGGAAACACAAAATCGAATTTATCTGGGTTAAGGGTCACGCCAACGTGCCTCTGAATGAGCGTTGCGATCAACTGGCGGAAAATGCGCTAAATTCCAGCAACCTGCTTATTGACGAGGGCTATGAAAAATTATCCGAAAAGACGATTGACAGTCAGTATGGTTTGTTCTGATATGAAATTGTATCCACTCAAATTTAAGCCGGTTTACAAGGACTACGTCTGGGGTGGCGACAGGATTATAAAGAAGTACAATCGTGATGAACCGAGCGGTGTATATGCCGAGTCGTGGGAGGTCTCTGCCCGTGCCGAGGGAATGAGCGTGGTGGCGAACGGCGTGTTCGCTGGAAAGAGTTTAGTGGAGATGATCAAAATTTTCGGTACGGATCTACTTGGCACTAGTGTGACGGATGGAAAGTTTCCGCTACTGATTAAGCTGATAGACTCCAGGCAGAGACTGAGCGTTCAGGTTCATCCAGATGACGACAACGCACGGTTTGCCGGAGGAGAGCCTAAGACGGAGATGTGGTATATTCTCGATGCCGACGCGGGGGCTGAAGTGGTTGCAGGGTTGAAGCCGGGTGTGGACGAAGAGCGATTGAGGCAGGCCTTACGGGACGGGGATGTGCCTGATATTTTGAACCATGTTCCAATAAGTGCTGGTGACGCGATCTACATGCCCGGCGGACGGGTACATTCCATTTGCGAGGGAAGTCTGATCCTTGAAGTTCAGCAGAATTCTAACACCACCTACCGTCTATACGACTGGGAACGAATCGGAATTGACGGCAAACCGCGCGAACTGCATGTTAACGAGGCGTTGAAGGCGATAAAGTGGGGTGATGCGTATAAATCCAGAATTTACCCTGATCCTCCGCAGATGCTTGGCAGAAATGAGTTTAGAACAGTAGTGAAATCCCCTTATTTTATGATGGAGTGGCAGTGTCTGCGCGAAAAACATAAGGAGACGATGAGTGGCGAAGCGTTTGCGGTGTTCTTCTGCGACAGCGGTCGCGCCGAGATCGAGTGGGCGGGGGGGAAGATGGCGTTTGCTCCCGGAACGACGGTGTTGTTGCCAGCCACACTGCCAGTGTGTGAAATAACACCAGTTGAACCGGAATGCCACGTGCTGAAAATATCTTCCGGTTTGCGTGCTGTCTGAGCGGCGCGACTCTCTTAATATTGTTCCATCACTCGTTTGGATTCACGATCCGCTGTTTTTTGCTTCAGAGATTCGCGTTTATCGTGCAGGTTTCGACCTTTGCAGAGACCGATTTCCACCTTTACGCGCCGATGTTTGAGGTATACGCGCAGGGGAACCAGGGTCAATCCTTTAGTTGCCAGTTTGGCGTTGAGCTTGACGATCTCCTGTTTGTGCAGGAGCAGGCGTTTGGGGCGACGCGGATCGTGGTTGTGAATGTTGCCATACTCATACGGCAGTATGTTGAAATCGTGCAGGAACACCTGCCTGTTTTCGACGCGCCCGTGACTCTGTTCGATGCTGAATTTGCCGGCGCGTATAGACTTCACTTCCGTTCCCTTCAGGGCTAGACCTGCCTCAATGCTGTCGATCACATCGTAGTTGCGCCGCGCGCTACGATTGGTCGCCAGAGTGCCGGGACTGTGTTTTCTCTTTTTTTTATGCGCAGCCAATGGATGTTAATTCTGTCATCAAAGAGAGATGACTTTATCGGTGCGCTCTTCGACTTCTATTTCAGGGGATGCTGATGAGGAGAGTCCGATTTCCGCTGTCAGTTTGCCTTCGGCAACCTCTTTCAGAGCCAGATCAATCTTCTCCATATAGAGGCTGTCGGGTTTAACCAGCGCACGGTCGCCGTTGTTCAACTGGCGGACACGTTGCGATATCATGTTTATCAAAACAGGAATGTTGGGCATACGTTCCTTTGCCTGCTCCAGATAATAGCTGTTCATAGTTTTACTCTCCGTCTTTAATGTTCACTTAAGCGGGGCGCAATATATGCGCCCCGCAGTGTTAAGTCAACGAACTTATGAGTGGAATTACATCATTCCGCCCATTCCGCCCATTCCGCCACCAGCAGGCATTGGAGGTTCTTCCTCCTTGATGTCTGTGATCATGCATTCGGTGGTCAACAGCAGGGATGAGATGCTCGCCGCGTTCTGCAGGGCAGTGCGTGTGACTTTGGCCGGATCGAGGATGCCCATCTTGAGCATATCGCCGTACTTGTCGTTCGCAACATCGTAGCCGTAGTTGACTTTTCCGTTTTTGACTTCCTGAATGACAATTGCGCCTTCGATACCGGCGTTTGCCACCAACTGGCGCAACGGAGCCTCGCACGCCTTGCGGACAATTTCCACGCCGATGGCCTCATCGCCCTCGACATCGACACTGATCTTGTCTTGTGCACGAAGAAGTACGGTTCCGCCACCGGGGACGATACCTTCTTCCACTGCGGCACGGGTTGCGTGCAGAGCATCTTCAACGCGAGCCTTCTTCTCCTTCATCTCGGATTCGGTTGCCGCACCGACATTGATGACCGCGACACCGCCGGCGATTTTCGCCAGACGTTCCTGCAGCTTTTCTTTGTCGTAGTCGGAGGTGCTTTCAGCGATCTGATGGCGAATTTGATCGATTCTGCCTTTGATATCGCTCTTCTTACCGGCACCGTCGATGATGGTCGTGCTGTCCTTATCGATGCTTATGTGCTTGGCCTGTCCGAGATCGGCGATCTCGACGCTTTCGAGCTTGATGCCGAGATCTTCGGTGATCAGTTTTCCGCCGGTCAGAACCGATATATCTTCGAGCATCGCTTTACGGCGGTCACCAAAGCCGGGGGCTTTGACTGCGCACGTATTCAATGTGCCGCGCAGTTTGTTGACAACCAGTGTGGCGAGTGCCTCACCCTCGACATCCTCTGCGATAATCAACAACGGCTTGCCAGTTTTGGCAACGTTCTGAAGCAGAGGAAGCAGTTCCTGCAGATTCGATATTTTCTTCTCGAAGAGCAGGATGTAGGGGTCTTCCAGTATTGTCTCCATCGTCTCCATGTTGGTTGCGAAGTAAGGCGAGAGGTAGCCCTTATCGAACTGCATTCCCTCGACAACATCAAGATGAGTCTCGATGCTTTTGGCTTCTTCAACCGTTATGGTTCCGTCTTTGCCGACCTTTTCCATAGCCTGGGCGATAATGTCACCAATAGTTGTGTCGCCGTTGGCGGAGATGGACGCGACCTGGGCAATTTCAGCGGGATCTTTGACTTTTTTGCTGACTTTGCCAAGATAGGCGACCGCGCTCTCAACTGCTTTGTCGATGCCGCGTTTCAGATCCATCGGGTTTGCACCCGCAGTGACGTTTTTGAGACCTTCGCGGTAGATGGCTTCCGCCAGAACCGTTGCGGTCGTCGTGCCATCACCGGCGATATCGCTGGTGTTACTGGCAACTTCGCGCACCATCTGGGCACCCATATTCTCAAACGGGTCTTCCAGTTCAATCTCTTTTGCTACGGTTACACCGTCTTTTGTGACGGTGGGGGAACCGAACTTTTTGTCCAGTACCACGTTTCTGCCGCGTGGACCAAGTGTCACCTTGACCGCTCTACTGAGCTTCTCAACGCCTTCAAGCATTGACTGTCTCGCTTCAGTATCAAATTTTAGCTGTTTAGCCATAATCTTTTCTCCCTTTTTTATTTGTTAGTTAAATCAGCCTATAACCGCGAGAATGTCATCCTCGCGCACTATCTGATATTCTTTGCCGTCCAGCTTGATTTCGGTTCCGCCGTACTTCGGCATCAGAACCGTATCGCCCTTTTTGACGTTGAACGGAATCACTTTGCCGTCGTCGTCCAGTTTGCCTGTTCCGACAGCGACAACTTTGCCTTCCTGCGGTTTCTCTTTCGCTGTGTCGGGAATAATTATTCCGCCCTTAGTAACCTCATCTTCTGTCAGAGGCTCCACCAGTACACGATCGCCCAATGGCTTGATCTTCATTTAACTCGCTCCTTCTTTGAGTTTATTTTGTTTACGAAAGGATGCCGCCACCCCGGATGGAAGGCGGCTCCATACCTGTTTTTTAATTTAAACGATTCTTATTTTTCACCTTCATCATCATCGACCATCTCGAAATCGGCATCAATGACATCGTCATTCGCATTTGCGTCGGACGTTGCAGTCTCTTCCGTTCCGGTCTGCGGTTGTCCGTCGACATCCGTCGCGTTTTGCGCCTGTTGTTCAGCCTGCGCCTGAGCATAGAGATCCTGAGCAATCGCCTGCATCGACTGGGTCAACGCTTCTGTTTTGGTCTTTATCTCTCCGGTATCATCACCTTTGAGGGCCTCTTTCAGCTCTTCCACAGCCTTTTCAACCGGTGCCTTTTTATCGTCCGCAACCTTATCTCCCTGTTCTTTCAGCGTTTTTTCTGTCTGATAGACGAGGCTGTCGGCCTGATTTCTGGCATCAATGCTCTCTTTACGTTTCTCATCTTCTTCTGCGTGCGCTTCGGCATCCTTTATAAGCCCGTCGACCTCGTCTTTGTCCAGTCCGCTTGACGCAGTGATTGTGATCTTCTGCTCCTTCCCTGTGCCGAGATCTTTGGCGGATACGTTCAGAATGCCGTTGGCATCAATATCAAATCCGACTTCGATTTGCGGCATGCCGCGCGGTGCCGGCGGGATGCCGTCTAGATGAAAACGACCGATCGTCTTGTTATCCCCCGCCATCTTTCGTTCGCCCTGAAGAACATGGATATCCACTTGAGGCTGATTGTCGGCAGCAGTGCTGAATATCTCGCTTTTATGCGAGGGTATTGTCGTGTTGCGTTCGATCAGGGGCGTGAAAACCCCGCCCAGTGTTTCGATTCCCAGCGTCAGCGGAGTGACATCCAGTAGCAGAACATCCTTTACTTCGCCTTTCAGCACACCACCCTGGATGGCTGCACCGATGGAGACTACCTCGTCGGGATTGACCCCCTTGTGCGGCTCTTTCCCGAAGAACTCCTTCACGGCTTGCTGTATTCTTGGCATTCTGGTCGAACCACCAACCAATATAATCTCATCGATATCCCCGGTCGACAGTCCTGAATCCTTTATGCATGCCCGTACCGGTCCAATTGCGCGTTCCGCCAGTGGGTCCACCAGCTGTTCGAGCTTTGCACGGGTGAGCGTGACATTCAGATGCTTCGGTCCGTTTGCATCCGCCGTGATGAAAGGCAGATTGATATCGGTCTGCTGTGAGCTGGAGAGCTCGCACTTTGCCTTTTCGGCAGCCTCTTTAAGACGCTGAAGCGCCATTGGATCCGCCGAGAGATCGACACCCTGTTCTTTTTTGAACTCGGCCGTCAGCCACTGAATGATCTCCTGATCAAAATCGTCGCCACCCAGATGGGTGTCGCCGTTGGTTGCGCTCACCTCGAATACTCCGTCCCCGATATCAAGTACGGATATGTCGAAAGTGCCACCACCAAGATCATAAACCGCTACCTTCTCTTCTTTCTTGCTGTCCAGTCCGTACGCAAGTGATGCAGCCGTGGGTTCGTTGATGATTCTCAGCACCTCGATACCCGCGATTTTACCTGCATCCTTTGTCGCCTGGCGCTGGCTGTCGTTGAAATAGGCCGGCACAGTGATCACAGCCTGGGTGATTTTTTCGCCCAGATACGCCTCGGCATCTGTGCGCAGCTTCTGAAGAATCATCGCCGAAATCTCCGGCGGTGAATACGTCTTGTCGTTAACCTTGATGTGCGCATCGCCGTTTTTGGATTTGACCACTTTATAGGGAACCAGTTCTATTTCGTGGGCAACTTCCTCGAAACGACGTCCCATAAGACGCTTAATTGAGAAGATAGTGTGAACAGGATTGGTGACCGCCTGCCGCTTGGCCGCTTGACCAACCAGCCGCTCGCCGTCCTTTGTGAACGCCACCACCGATGGAGTGGTGCGTCCACCCTCCGCGTTTGGGATAACCGTAGGCTCTCCGCCCTCCATTATCGCCATACACGAATTTGTTGTTCCTAAATCAATTCCTAATACTTTTGACATAATAATAGTCCTTTCATTTCAAAATAATTTATTTTCAATGTTCGCTCATCAATTTAGCAAGCCCCATGCCAAGTCCATTTTAATGGTCATCGAACACGTTATAAAAGTATGGTGTTAAACGAGATATAAATTTTGTGCTACTAAACGACCTATTTTATGCGTTATGCCAAACTGTGACATTGTGGCGCATGTGTGTCACACTCGATGTGACAGAGAAGGGGAAATAGGCAGGTTGTTCAATCGTTTGGCATTTATGATCAGGGTGGTTGTCAGGTGTTCTGTTTCGTGTCCCACATTATTTTGGTGTCGGCGTATTCGAGGGCGCGGTTGTCGTGGGTGACGAGCAACACGGCTCCGCCGTCTTTGGTAAACAGTTTTAAATGCTCAAGGACACTGCGGGCGTTCTCTTCGTCCAGATTGCCGGTTGGTTCATCGGCGAGGATGAGTCCGGGTTTGTGGAAGAGGGCTCGGGCGAGAGCGGTACGCTGACGCTCGCCAGTGCTTAGCTGGGCGGGGTGATGCGCGGCGCGATGATCGAGCCCGAACTGTGAAATCAGCGTACGTGCTCGTGATTGTGGGTCGGGATGCGGAAGAGCGACCGATGGCAACATCACATTCTGGAGTACGGTTAGGTAGGGAATCAGGTGGAACTGCTGGAAGACAAACCCGATATTTTTTGCGCGTATGAGATTGCGTTGCTCACGCCGCAGGCTGTAAATATCTTTGCCTGCAACGCGAATCGTTCCCGAATTTGGTTTCAGCAGCCCGCCCGCCATGAGTAGCAGTGTAGTTTTGCCACATCCGCTGGGTCCGTGCACACTCGTCATCTCGCCTGCGCTGAGAGTCAGCGACAGGTCTTTTACTGCGACGATCTCTCCTTTCGGACCTTTAAATCTTTTTGTTACGTTCTCTATATTCAGTTGAGTTGTTTTATCTTTTTTCATCATTCCTCCAACAGTATTTCAGCAGGATCTGTTTGAATCGCCAGTAGTGCAGGAATCCAGCTTGCCAGCACTGCCAGCAGTATGGCGGCGGAGACCGATACGATCAGCCCGCTCAAAGAGAGCCAGGTGGTCCATGCCGGAATGTTCTCCAGACTTTCTTCCAAGATTGCTCCGGCACTGACCCCGACCGCGATACCGGAGAAATACCCCGTCACTCCTCCAATCAAGCCGATCAAAAGCGATTTAAGCAGAAAAAGAGCAATCAGGGGTGTGTGGCGGATGCCAATCGCTCTCAAAACGGCGATTTCCGATGTGCGCTCTCTGACGTTTGAATATCCGAGCAGTCCAATCCAGATCGTTCCTGCCAGCATCACGAGTGGAATGAGTATAGCGATTGAGCGTTCACGCTCGTGTTTCAGATTGGCGCGGTGTTGTTTTTCGCGTTCGACCGCCGCCAGCGCCTCGCTATTGGCGCGAAAACGCGACTCTGCGCGGGCGATAACCTTTGAGCCTCTCTCCACGATCTGTGTGTCGGGGAGCAGGCGGCTGATATCGGCGCGGATGGTCTCCAGTGCGCCGCTACCAGCGCAGATGCACTCCAATGCCTGGATGGCGTTTATCTGCCCTTTTTTACCGAGCAGTTCCTGCGCGGTTTCGAGAGGAATCCAGGCGGTTATGTCGTCGCGTGTGCCGCGTTTAGCGTGGATTTTAGTGACGGTGAGCGGGCGATCCATCAGTTTCACCTTGTCGCCCGTCTTGACGTTGCAAATCTTCTGGAGTTCAGCACCGAGTACAATACTGTTTGTTGGAACGGCCTGTTGCAACGGTATTCTTGGCGATTTATGAAGGTGGGGAACCTCTCCTCGGCTGCCGACCAGAATTATGGAACGTCCGATCTCGGGCCATTCGACCCGGCGTTGAAGGGTTGGGAGCAGATGCCGGACAGTGACGATTCTGGAGTTTGCTATTTTGTCGGCGTAGTCTTCGGGCATATATTGACTGGACTCACCGCGCAGATGCCATTCTTTGAGGTCGGTCTTGTTGGGTAGAATTACAAGATTGAAGCTGAGTTTGAGTGTGGCTTTGCGCATATCATCCCGCAGTGTCGCCATCTCTTTTTCCGTCTCTGCAATTTTCATCTCTATCGCTGTTTTGGCGGCGATTTGATTGATGGAGAGCAGGACGCGGGCTCCGCTCAGGACTCCGATGGCTGTGGTCACGGCGATGATGCCCCAGATAAAATTCTTTTTCCTGTGGCGTATCTCATTTAAGAGTATGGTTGCAATATTCATTCCGCCTCCTGAAATGTTGCGGCTGGATCACGTTGCGTTGCGCGAAGCACCGGCCACAGGCTGGCGGTGAACGTCAGCAGTGTTGATGTTAAAATTGCGAGGCAGAGAAGTTGAATGCCACCCGGGTGGCAGGCGGAAGCGGTTAGCCCTCCCATTAGATAACCGAGTGTGCCGCCCGCGAGAGCGAGAATCAGCAGGCGTCCTGAAAAAAGTGCGAGGATATGGCGGATGCCAAAACCTATTGAGCGTAGCAGCGCGATCTCACCTGTGCGTTCCTGGACATTATGCGTGGCGAGCAACGTGAGCCAGACAATGCAAATCAGCATTGTGAAGGCGGTTATCAGCGATGAAAATTTCTTTATCGTCGCCCGGCTGATTGCCCGGTGTCGGCGGTCGCTCTCAATGGCGTTCCGGCTACGTTCGCGAATCTTTTCAAACGCCATAATCTTTGCTGCCGCCTCAAAGTTCTGCTCGACAATTCGGGTGTTGGGGAGAATCTTGAGGATGGAGTTCCGGGCCGCGACCAGATCCTGCCAGCCTCCGCGATATTCACGAACATGGATTTCGTTTATCAGCCCGGCATTGCTGGTAATCTTTTGGGTGTCGCCAAGATTCATCCAGATTGTAACGTCATCTTTGTCTCCTTGCTCCGCGAGGCACTTAACAATCTGAAACACCTGCCCATCTATTTTGATGTTCTCGCCGCGTTTCAGCTTGAGTCCTTTATGAATCTCGTGTCCCAGACGTACCTGTCCGGGTTTGATTTGCGGGCTGCCGTCCAGTTTACCCTCACCGGCAAGTATGACAGACCAGTTTGTTTCCGGCCAGGCAAATTTTTTGCGCAACACGGGGAGCACCTTGCTGATAGCTGGTATTTTCGCTTCGACCAGCCGTTGCGCATCTTCTTCCGGCATGGTTTTCGATGCGTAGTTGTCTGTGTACCAGTTGGCGGTCTCCTGATTCTTTGGCAGAATAATCATATTGAAGCCGAGGTGTTCCATCGCTTTTTTTATATCGGCATCCATCTGAGCCATTTTTTTTTCGGTTTCACGCTCTTTTTTCAGCAGAATTGTCTGTGTTCTGGCATCGTGAGCACGCAGTGAGCAGATAGCGGCGATCAGTGTGCCGGTGGCGACGGCAATGGCGAGTGTTCCCAGCGCAAAACTTGTTTTACGCTGTGCAATTTCACTGAACATGAGTTTACTCAGACGCATAACGCTAGTTCTTGCCTCTCCTTATAATCAGAAAAGTGCCAACTCCCGCAAGCAGAAACACGCCGCCAAGAACCAGGATGATGAGCATTCCGAGATTGAGGGTTGGTTCGACCTCTTCATGCGGGGTTGTATCTGAAACGACGGTATTCTGATTTGTGACGCCGGGGGCGGCATTTGTGTCTGCAACCGGCATAACGCTTGTGAGTTCCGGGATCGGCTCTTCGATATACGCCTCATTTCTATTGAGGGAGATGGCTTTATCCCAATCAAGTTTCATAAGCAGATCGAATCCGGGATTCTGATATTTCACCTCACAGGAACATTCGCCGCCCATAAAATAGCAGTTATACAGAATGTTTTCCTCCGTGAGTTGCTCCCCTGTTACCGCTGGCAGACAGCGCCCTTTGCCGAACACTGCGAACGCGATTGGAGTTTTAACCGATTCGAGCCGAGGCTCGGACTTGAGAAGGCTTGCCACAAAGAAGGCCTCTTTTGGGTCATTACGGTCAAGGGATAGGAGCAGGAAGGTGAGTGGCAACATGGCGGGGCTGCGATTTTGCTGAATGGCCGTCGTGCTGTTCATCTCCTGTCTGAACTTTTCATACTCGTCGTTGGTTTTTTTAAGTGCCTTTGTGAGTAGCTCCAGTGCCGCTGTGTCGGCTTTTTTGTCACCGCTTGTGAGGATAAACCAGACAATTTCCCTGCCGGTGCTTATCTTCTCCGCTATTTTCAGCCTGAACGGGGATGAGATCATGGTGTTGACAGCATCAACGCTCAACTCGGAACTCCAGAACGGAGGGGTCGGTTCCAGTCCTAAAATTTGCGGATAGCCGACCGTGAATGAGGGTAGCTGTCCAGACGCGCTGTTTGTTGACGTAAAGACGAGATTCACGATTGGGAAGTCGGGGTTTTGCGTGGACTCAATAATTTCGATAGCCGCTTGCTGATCGGCGTTTAACTGGTTGCCACGCTTAATCTGTACACGATAGGGATCCGGCCACCAGCGTTCCAGGGCGTAGAGGAAAACCGGTGTGCTGCACGCACGGGAAGACCAAGGAGTGGCAGTTGCTGTAATCAAAATGCCAAGCACTGTCAAAAAATATTTTTTACTGTTAATTAAATTATTCACAATTGAGGGGTATCCTTGCACGCTAAAAAAATCTAACTTCCGAATTGTCAAAGTACACGCATATTGATTATTGGTCAAGTATTGTTTTTTGCCCCCGATTCGAATTTTGTCCGCAACCCCGGACAACTGTTTTTGCGATCATTCCCGCCGTGGAAGCATCAATCTAATCCGATAACAAGGTGTGTTCAGAATAAGCCGTGCGTGATTATGAGGCATTGATTCCTATGTTGACATCTATATCTATTGTTTTTCCAAAGAACACCTTGGCATACAGCCAGTACAGCAGTCCTAAAATTAACAGGTGAACAATGAATTTTACAGCCGGGTTCTCATTCAAGCGCACCGTCCAGATTATCAGTTCTTTGGTCCATGGCTCTATTACGCTGAAAGCCAGAGTGAAGAGTATGCCTATCGAGAGCATAAACAGCAGGACGTGAAGATAAAAATTGATTGAGAGATTGGTGATGAGCGATTCTAAATATTCATCGAGAACGCCCACAAAAAGTATGGTTTCAAACACAAACACCCATTTGCTGCATCTGTTTGCAATGGGTGTTTTTTTTGGTTCTTTTGCTCTCTGTTTATTTTTTTTTGATCGCATTATGAATCCTTGTGTCTGGTTACGGGTTGTCTTGCGAATTCGGAAGGGAAAGGTATCATAAACCCCGTTCTCTTCCAAACGTTTTTATTGAACAACTCCTCAATAACCGGCTTGCATTAGATGGAGTATTGTGATAAAAACTGACCCACTTGGAACGGCGGAAGAATGGTCTTTCGTTTTCCCGCTTTTTTGACAATATGCCACCGACTTTGTTGCGGTGAAAAAAGAGACTGAAATTGCTATGGCTGACAAGACAGACAATGCTAGGAAGAGTGTAAACGAGCCTGACGAAGCCGTGTACGATGCTACAAACATAAGTGTCCTGGAGGGTATTGATGCGGTGCGCAAGCGACCCGCCATGTATATAGGGGACACGGGTGTTCGCGGTTATCATCACTGTGTATACGAGGTGGCTGACAATAGTATCGATGAGGCGTTGGCGGGATACTGCACCGAGATTCTGGTGATGATTAATAATGATGGTTCCATCACTGTTGATGACAATGGACGCGGGATTCCTGTCGATATGCACGCGACTGAACACAAGCCAGCTGTAGAGGTTGTTTTGACGACGTTGCACGCGGGTGGAAAATTTGATGACAGCTCATACAAGGTTTCGGGTGGGTTGCACGGTGTGGGTGTCTCCTGTGTGAACGCGCTGAGCGAGTGGCTGGAGGTGGAGATATGCAGGAACGGTCAGGTCTATCATCAGCGCTATGAGCGCGGAGTTCGCAAGACAGACCTTGAAACCATCGGGAAAACGCAGGAGACCGGAACCAAAATCACATTTAAACTCGACCACGAGATATTCTCTGTCAGTGAGTTCAACTGGGATACTCTGAAGTCGCGTTTACGCGAGCTGGCGTTTCTCAACAGTGGGGTGCGAATTCGGTTGGCGCAGGAGACCCCGGAACGGGAAGAGATCTTCGCCTACGACGGTGGCATTAAGGAGTTTGTCCGTCATTTAAACCGGGGGAAGACGACTATCTCGCCGGATGTCATTTATTTTGAAAAGGCGAAAGAGGGGCTTGAGATTGAAATCGCGATGCAGTACACAGACTCCTTCACGGGGAATATCTACAGTTTTGCCAACAACATAAACACGATAGAGGGTGGTACACATCTAAGTGGATTTCGTTCGGCACTGACGCGCACAGTCAACTCTTACGCGAAGAACGCCAAACTCATTAAGCCTTCGGACGACGCTATGAGTGGCGATGATATCCGCGAAGGGCTTACCGCAGTAATAAGCGTAAAGCTGTCTGAACCGCAGTTTGAGGGTCAAACAAAGACAAAGCTCGGTAACAGCGAGGTACAAGGACTCATGGAGTCTATTGTGAATGAAGAGCTGGGTATCTACTTCGAGGAGAACCCCTCTGTTGCGAGGATTGTTATCGAAAAAGCGATCATGGCGGCGCGTGCCCGGCACGCGGCACGCAAAGCACGCGATTTGGCGCGGCGCAAAGGGGTACTCGACGGTGGCGCATTGCCGGGTAAGCTGGCGGACTGTTCCGAGCGTGATCCTGAAAAGTGTGAACTTTATATAGTTGAGGGCGACTCCGCAGGAGGTTCGGCGAAGCAGGGGCGTGACCGTGAGTTTCAGGCTATTTTGCCGGTGCGAGGCAAGGTCATTAATGTTGAAAAGGCGCGGCTCGACAAGGTGTTGAGTAACGAAGAGATACGCACAATGATCACCGCCATCGGCACGGGTATCGGGGCTGATGATTTTGATATAACAAAGGCGCGTTATCACCGTATTGTAATTATGACGGATGCGGATGTGGACGGTGCGCACATCCGCACTCTGCTGCTAACCTTCTTTTACAGACAGATGCCTCAGCTGGTTGAGCATGGGTACATCTACATCGCTCAGCCACCGTTGTATAAGATCAAACGCAGAAAGCGTGAGCAGTATATCGAGAGCGATGCCGAGCTGACCAGTGTGCTGCTTGATTTCGGTTCCGAAGGACTCACCGTCACCACTATGGATGGCGACGAGGTATGTTCCGGTGGAATTCTAAATGAGGTTTTGGATACCCTGATTCAGATTAAGCTTCTCGCTACTCGCATGCGGCAAAAGGGCGTTCCATTCCGAGATTTTGTCGAAAGCCGCAATTCAGACGGGTCGTTTTCGCAATACCGTGTTGAGATAAAACTTGGGGATGCCGAACCAGAATATTATTTTGCAGCCAATGAGAGTGAGTTGCGCAGACTGCGTGAGTCGGCGGAAGCGAAAATTGGTGCGGAGATTGATGTCATAACGGATAGCCATCCACCAACAGACGATACCGTCGGCAGTCTGCGCTGGACCGAGCTTTACTCTGCCCCTAAACTGGCGGTTCTTGTTCGCCAATTGGAGGAAAAAGGCTTCGATTGCGGTCAGCTGATTGAGCGGGAAGAGCCTGTTTTCCTCATGAGCGAGGCAGATGGAGAGCCAATGCAGATACACTCGCTTTTCCAGCTTCTCAACGAAGTGCAGCAACTGGGACGGAAAGGACTGACAATCCAGCGGTATAAGGGGCTTGGCGAAATGAATCCCGATCAGCTTTGGGAGACAACAATGGATCCCAGTAATCGTAAAATGACAAAGATTATATTGACGGACGTTGTTGGTGCGGATGAGATGTTCTCGGTCTTGATGGGCGATGAGGTGGCACCGCGGCGAGCCTTTATTGAAGCGAACGCATTGAACGTGGAAAATCTTGATATTTAATTACTGAACAGCGGAATTTTATTATGCAGACAAATACGGAACGTCTTGAGCTTGTAAACATTGAAGATGAGATGAAGCGAGCCTATATCGATTATTCTATGAGCGTCATCATCGGGCGTGCGCTTCCCGATGCCCGCGACGGACTAAAACCCGGCAACAGGCGCATTCTCTACGCCATGAACGAGCGAGGTTGGTATCACTCGAAGGCATTTGTGAAATGCGCCAAGGTCGTCGGTGAAGTGATTGGTAATTATCATCCCCACGGTGACAGCGCGGTGTACGACACGCTCGTGCGCATGGCGCAGGACTTCTCAATGCGCTCTATTCTTATAAACGGGCAGGGAAACTTCGGCAGTATCGACGGTGACCGTGCGGCGGCGTATCGTTACACGGAATGCAAACTCATGCCGCAGGCGGAGGAGATGCTGGCCGATATAAACAAAGATACGGTCGATATGCGTCCCAATTTTGATGAGACCCTGCAGGAACCGACGGTGTTGCCGGCACGCATTCCAAATCTACTGGTGAATGGAAGCACGGGAATCGCCGTGGGAATGGCAACCAATATCCCGCCCCACAATCTTGCTGAAGTTGTTGATGGAACCATCCACCTCATCAATAATCCCAACGCCGAAATTGCCGACCTGTGCCAGTTTGTCAAGGGGCCCGATTTCCCGACGGCCGGCATTGTCCATGGTCTTGGATCAATCAGGAGTCTCTATGAGACGGGCAGAGGGCACATAAGAATGCGAGGCAAGGCGGAGATTACCGAGGATCGCAATGGTAAAGAGATCATCCTCATAACAGAGATCCCGTACAGCGTCAATAAAGCCGCGCTCATAACAAAAATGGCAAAACTGGTTCGCGAAAAGAAGATCGATGGCATATCTGATATTCGTGACGAGTCCTCCAAGGACGGCATTCGCGTTGTCATTTACACAAAACGTGGAAGTATTGCGGAGGTAGTTCTCAATAATCTCTTCAAGCACACACGCCTGCAGTTGACATTTGGCGGTATAATGCTGGCCATCGATCATGGGCGACCGCGCGTTATGAACCTGAAGCAGATACTTCAGTGCTTCATTGATCATCGTTTTGAGGTTATAACACGCCGCACGCAGTTCAATCTTGATAAAGCGGAGGCGCGGGCCCACATTCTTGAAGGCTTCCTGATTGCGCTCGACAATCTCGATGAGATCGTGCGAACTATTCGCTCGTCCAGCGACCGCAATGACGCACGTGAGAAGCTGACCAGCAGATTTAATCTGTCGGATATTCAAGCCAAAGCCATTCTCGAGATGCGGCTCTACCAGTTGACGGGGATGGAGCGCGAGAAAGTGCAGACCGAATACGACGAGATACAGAAACTGATTACCTATCTGCGTGATCTTCTGGCGGATGACATGAAGATATTTTGTGTAATAAAGGAAGACCTGGAAGAGATTAAAGCCAAATACAGTGACGAACGCCGCACAGCACTTGTTGTCGATGAGGGCGAAGTGCTGATGGAGGATCTCATTGCCGATGAGCCTTGCGTTATAACAATCTCCAGCGAAGGCTATATTAAGCGCGTGCCGATTGATGCTTACCGCCAGCAGAGGCGCGGCGGCAAGGGGGTCATAGCGATGAATACCAAGGACGAAGATTTTGTCCAGCATGTGTTCATGGCTTCAACTCACGACTATCTGCTCTGCTTCACGGAGACGGGAAGGATGCACTGGCTTAAGGCTTATCGGATACCGGAAAGCATCAGGCAGGGCAAAGGGCGAGCCATCATCAACCTTCTCAACTTCGAAAAAGATGAGAGGTTCGCAGCGGCTATCTGTGTTCGGGAATTCTCTGATCGGCATCATCTTGTCAAGGCCACTCGAAAAGGAATCATCAAAAAGACGAATCTTTCCGCCTACAGCAATATTCGCTCCGGTGGAATCATTGCGATAAGAATAGACGATGATGACCAGCTTATCGGGGTCAAACTCACAAACGGAGAAAACGATATTATGCTCACCACCCGAAACGGGCAGAGCATTCGTTTTGATGAGGGGCAGCTTCGGGATCAAGGGAGAGCCACCCGGGGCGTGAAGGGTATAACGCTTCGAGATGGCGATGCCGTTATCGGAATCGACATTGTCGATGAAGGAGCAACGATTCTGGCTGTTACCGAAAACGGTTACGGCAAACGTTCACCATTCCCTGAATATCGTCGACAGGCGCGGGGAGGGAAAGGAATAATCACCATCAAGACAACCCAGCGGAACGGCAAGGTCGTTGTCGCGCATACAGTGAGGGATTCAGATGCACTCATGGTTGTCTCGCAGGGTGGGCAGATGATTCGTTTCGCTATCAGCGATGTCAAGGTGATCGGGCGCAACACTCAGGGGGTAAAACTCTTCACGCTCGCCGAAGGAGACCGACTTATCTCGGCATCTCCCATAAGAACCGATATTGATGAAGGAACGAGCGAACAGGAGGAATCTGAGGGGGAATCTGAGGTGAAATCCGCTGAGGAATAAGCTGTCGCTGTTTGGTGATGCGGGCATTGGTGTTCTGTGGACTATGAAGAATGTGAGTTGTCAGTTAAATATTGACTCCGTGATTTTCTTTGCTTGTATTTTTTTAAGGCTGTGGTAACAATACCCGAAATATATCAGACAAACAGGACTGAGGAATAAATATGACAGATGAGAATAAAGAGACTGAGAAACATGAAGATTTTCTAAACGAGCAGAAACTTGAGCAACATGAGGTGCATGAGGTTCTGGTGTTTCTACAGAATAATGGAGTGAGCATAATTCTGACGCTGGCAATTGGCGTGGCCGCCGCATTTGGGCTGTTGTTCTACCGCAACGGGTTGAAGCGAAAGGCTGAATATGCTGCCAGGGCGTTGACGGATGCCCGAACACCGGAAGCATTGATGGCGGTCACCAAAGAGTATGCGGGCACGGTTTCCGCGCCAATAGCTCTGCTGAAACTCGCCGCACAGAAGTTTAGCGAGGGCGCGTATGACGAGGCGTTCGCAAAGTATGAAGAGTTCAAAAACACTTATCCAGATCATGGTGTAGCATTGGCGGCGGCGGTGTGTATGGTGGAGTGTCAGGAGGCGGCAGGTAAATTTGATGCGGCTATTGCGGCGGCTGACACATTTATCTCCGACAATCCCGATCATTTCATGACGCCGGTTGCAATCTTTACAAAGGCGCGCTGTTATGAACAGAGCGGAGACTTGGAGAAGGCACGCGAAGTTTATGAAAACTTTATGGCGAAGAACAGCGATGATGCCTGGAGTGTTCGGGCCGACTCATCCCTGCGTTATGTTAAACAGCGGATAAGAGCGGCAGAGAAGAAGTGATTCCGGGTTTAGGCCTGAACTGTTCATAAAATTGGCAGGGAGATTAAGGGCAGGGCTGAAACTGTGAACACTTAAGATGGCTGTATCTTCAAAAGCTTGTTGTCGTCACTGGAAGGATGCGCACCGCCGTGTCCGTAGCAGACTTGCGCACGGGTTGTCGCTGTTTGCTCCACTCCTCTTCGGTTGCGCCGCAACCTGCACGGCGGGGCTTGATTATTTTCATCCATATGCGGAGCTTAATCTGCGAAGCAGTTTCAATGTTTCGTCGTTGAATGAAGACGCGGGCACTCCTCCGCTCTCAATAGAGACGAAAGATAAGCATTATTTTCGTTTGCGTGCTGGTGCGGAGGCTGGATGGGAGAGCGGGGTTGCCGCGGGATTTGCGCTTCAGGCGGTTGGGTTATGGAGTGGGGCGAATGGAGATGATGATGTAGATGCGGGGGTGCCTGAGACCTGGCTTGCGTTGTCGGAGATCGGCTATCTGCCGCTTTCGGTAACTGTGGGACGGCAGTCAATTCAGTTTGGGCGCGGGTTGCTTGTCAGTGATTTTGAACATGCCTGGAGCTTTGATGCGATTCGGGCGCAGTATGATGCCTTCCCCGTTGCCTGGGAGATTATGGCTGGGCAACCAACCCATTTATCCCCGGATACACCATTGAAGCGGGTGGGGTTGGCGAGGATGACGCATGAACCGTCAGCTTCGCTTGTGAGAGAGAGAGAGCTGTGCGGCGGGGTGCTGGAGGCGCGTGACGGGGCAATGATCTTCCCATTTGGCGGGCGGTTGGAACTGATGCCCTCCCCTGAACTTCTGGTTTGGAGTGAATTCGTGTATGAGACGGGGGAAACTCTGTGTAAAGACAGCCTTTCGGCATGGATTGGTGATCTGGGATGCGAATATTCGTTTCGGAAGGTTGATTTTCGAACTGTTTTCCGAACCCGCTGGACCTCTGCGTCTGGTGACGGCGCGAACGGTGGCAGGGACTTTATTCCCATGATGGATCGGGGTGTCGGGGGAATGATTTTACGTCCACGTTTGAGCAATATTCATATACTGCAGATAGGTGTTGAACTGCCGGTTACGCAGTGGGCGAGGGTGTGCCTGGATGCCTATGGTTATCGGCGTTATGAAGCTGAAAACGGTGCGGTTGGCATCGCCGGAGGGATTTATGAGGGGCTGACCATTCCTGCCAATGACGGAAGTCGTGATCTGGGATGGGAGACCAATATTGCGTTTGATCTGGAATATAAAGAGGGTTCTCTTTTCCGGGTTGCCGCAGGACTGTTTCGGTTTGGGGATGCCTATGGGGATGTGCCGGAAAACGAAGTGTTCGAAGTCCGGGTCGAGGTTGTCTGGAAATATTGAGAGTTTATTGTATCGGAGCGGAGAGATATGAGGCTCGCGAAAGCATCTTGAAGAGGAACGATTTACCGTTTACCTCTTCAATGGTCATCGGGCGTGAGTTGCTGAAGTCTTTCAGAAACATCGCTTCAATCTCTTTGACAAAAACGTCATCAATCACCAGTGCCGTAACCTCGAAGTTGAGCCTGAAAGACCGACTGTCGAAATTGGCTGTGCCCACACCGGCAAGCACGTCATCAATAAGAAAGACCTTCTCGTGCAGAAATCCCAGTGTGTAGCGTAGAATCTTAATGCCTGATTGAAGCAGTTCGCCAGCGAATGCGTAGGCGGAATAGTAGATCAGCAGTTTATCTGCCTTGTCGGGTATGAGCACTCTGACATCCACGCCACGAAGTGCCGCCAGATGCAGAGCGGAGATCACGCTTTCATCGGGAACAAAGTAAGGGCTGGTGATCCAGATGCGTTTATGTGCCGAATGAATGGCTTCCTGAAACATCAGGCTGGCGGTTTCGAGACGGTCTGCCGGTCCGCTCGGGAGGATTAGAACGGTGGCATCACCGTTATTCCCGGTGATCGGTTTGCCGGTGAAGCTGATAATCTCGTTTGTGGCCCAGTGCCAGTCTTCGGCAAATGAGAGTTGCAGTTCCAACGCCGCCGGACCGGTAATCTTCATGTGAGTGTCGCGCCAATGCCCGAATTTTGGATCCTTGCCGAGGTATTCATCACCGACATTGTGTCCTCCAACCCAGGCTGCTGTGCCGTCGGTGACAACAATCTTGCGGTGATTGCGGAAGTTGATCTGAAATCGGTTTTGTTTGCCGCGGGTTGAGTGGAATGAGTTCACTTCAATGCCTGCATTGCGCAGATCCCGCAGATATGATGCGGAAAGCGTATGGCTGCCGATCTCATCGTAGAGGAACCAGATGCGGATATTCTGACGCGCTTTTGCGATGAGATGCTTTTTGAGCTTATATCCGAGATCATCGTCATGAACGATGTAGAACTGCACAAGCACATACTCTTCCGCCGCGTCGATGCCGGTCAGGATGCTGTTGAATGTAGCATCGCCGTCAATCAGTAACTCGACAGCATTGCCTCGGAGATATGGCATTTTTGCCAGACGCTGTCCGGCCAGCGCGGCGTGCTGTTCGTCTGTTGGTCGAACTATGTAGGGGGTGACTGTGTCTATGAACGGCTGAATACGGGCATCTGTTTCGGCGGCAACCCGTTGTTTAGCGGTTACGTAGCCGTGAAACTTTGTGCGTCCGAATATCCAATACGCAGGAACCGCCGCGAGGGGGAAGGTGTTGAGTGAGATTATCCATGCGATAGTTCCCTGCGAAGTGCGTGTGGTCATCAGCGCGTTGACGGACGAGATGATGCCCAGCAGCTGCATAACGAAAAGAATGATACCGATAATTGTTGTCACGATATTTTTCGCTGGTGTGAGGATGGGATATTGAGCTGGTTGCGATATTTTGCGACGGTGCGGCGGGCTATAGTGAAACCATTGGTTTTGAGGAGATCGACAATTGCGTTGTCGGAGAGCGGTTTGGAGGGGTCTTCTTCGCTGATGTAGTTTCCCACCATGTCTATTATTGTGCGGCTGGAAACCAGGCTTCCGTCATTTTTGCAGTAGCCAGGGGTGAAAAAGTATTTCATTTCTAACAGTCCCTGAGGGGTTTGAATGTATTTGTTCGATATGGCGCGACTGACGGTTGTTTCATGAATATCCAGTTTGCTGGCTATGTCGGCCATCACCAGCGGTCGCAAACCAGATACTCCGCTGTTCATAAATTCTTCCTGTACATCG
The DNA here is from genome assembly GCA_964440175.1 of uncultured Verrucomicrobiota bacterium. Lineage (GTDB taxonomy): Bacteria > Verrucomicrobiota > Kiritimatiellia > CAYTQP01 > CAYTQP01 > CAYTQP01. The sequence goes on along the minus strand of CAYTQP010000005.1, from coordinate 8,662 downwards.
AGAATTAACCAGCAGATATTTTTCAATGTCTCCTGCCGCTGTCTGATGCTCTTAATAAGAAACACAGCGGCCTGGATTTTGTTGCGGACGTATTCTTTACTCTCTTTTGTTACGGATGGGTCTTTAATCATTTTTTTGTAGAGATTGCTGATGCGCAACTCGGGAATATATTCGTTGTGCATGATGACGGTGTACTGCCCGTTGACCTTTTTGATAGTTGCTTCCGGCTGCACGTAGTGGGTTGTCTCAGTGCTGAATATTCGACCGGGGCGCGGCTCCAGGGTGTGGATGAATTCCGCTATTTTGCTGACTTTTTCTATGGGGATATCTTCGCTCTTGGCGATCAGTGTATGATTCTTTTTTCCGAGATTATGAATGTGGTTCTTAACAATTCCGTATATGTGTGGATCCTCCACGCCGAGGCGTTTCAGTTGCAGTTCCAGGCAGTCTTCCAGATCGCGCGCACCAACACCTATCGGATGAAAATCTCTGATTATATCAAGCATCTCCTCAAACTGAGATTCAGGGATGCCGGTGGTTGCGCTCAGCTCCGCAGGCGATGAGGTTAGATATCCGTCACTGTCTATGTTGCCGATCAGCAGTTCCGCAGTCGCTTTGTTTTGTTTGGAGAGACCATGATATTTCAATTGTTCGAGAAGGTGTTGTTGTAGAGACTCGCTTTCAGTGAGAGAGTTCATCATGAAGTCATGTTTTTCGCGGTTCTTATCGACATTGTAGGGGGGAGGGCGATTCTCGCGGAAATAGTCTCCCCATTCGTCATCCAGTCGGGCGAGCACCTCGAAGTCTTCGTCGACACTATTTTCGGCATCTTCTTTTTCGATCTCTGAAGTGCCGGGTTCCACTTCGAGTTGATCGTTGTCTTTGGCTTCCTGTTCCAGTGTGGGGTTGGTTTCCAGTTCATGCTGAATGAGGTTTTGCAGTTCGAGAATGGGAACCTGCAGGCACTCCAGCGATTGACGCAA
>CAYTQP010000005.1:0-7579 GCA_964440175.1 uncultured Verrucomicrobiota bacterium | reverse complement strand
GCGATAAAAATGTCATTGCGATTATGTGTTTTGGGAAGCGGCAGCCGGGGTAACAGTATCTATGCAGCATCGGGAGAGACGGCGGTATTGATTGATGCCGGTCTCAGCGGTAAGCAGACCCGCCTTCGGCTGGAACGGATCGGTGTGGATATATCGAATATAGATGCAATCTGCGTCAGCCATGAACACAGCGATCACATTGCCGGTTTGCGTGTGTTGAACAAGAGGTTCGAAATAAAACTGTATGCAAACTCTGGAACGATAACGGCTGTTAGCGGTGACCCGAAGAATTCAGCATTGGAGTGGAACGTCTTTACAACTGGTTCTAAATTTGTGATTGGCGACTTGGAGATTGAACCCTTTTCAATTTCGCACGATGCGTATGAGCCGGTCGGTTACACAGTGTCGGCTGACGGCATCAAAGTCGGAATAGCGACCGATCTCGGCATGATTACCACTCTCGCCCGTGAACGTTTGCGCGGCTGCCGGGCACTTGTGATTGAGGCGAATCACGACACGAAACTGTTGCGTAATTCGCGGCGGCCGTGGTCTTTGAAGCAACGTATTATGGGGCGCAATGGGCATCTCTCCAACGAATCCGCCGCTGAGGCGGTCATTGAGTGCGCCGACGAAAATTTGGCGCGGGTTTATCTGGCTCATCTCAGCGACGAGTGTAACCGCCCGGATCTCGCCAAAAAGGTTGTGAGCGGACTACTGAAGCGTGCCGGGCTTGGGCATATAGAGGTGTATTCAACCTATCCCGACAAAGAGAGTGAATGCTGGGAGTCTTGATTTGACATCTCCTGTTTTTTTATGATAGAACCGCCGACTTATATGTGCGATTTTAATATATATTTTTTTATTGCAACACTGGCGAACGGTGTCACTCTCAACTGGAGAGACATCGGGGGAGGGGCAGTCTCTTTTTCAATTGTTGTCGCCATCTCTTTCGGAGTGTTTTTTTTGATTGAGAGCGTGTTGCGTTTTCATCATATAATCCTGATTAAACGCGGTACGGATGCGGATGATCCGTCAGGTGAGTTCATGGTGAGCCTAATCCGACATGTCTCGAAACTGCAAAGCAATCCTCCTCCGTTTTGTCTTGTTTTTATTTCGGTTCGCTTGTTGCCGGAAAAGGAAGATGAACCGATCGGAAAACTCGACCATGTCGCGTTTTTGGAACAGTTGAGTTCCTTTCTTAGAGATGGCGATGATTGCACCATGCAAAATGACGGGAAGTTCGCGTTGCTGATAGAAGTCGATCCGCAACGGATGGGCGCAGTTGTGAAGAGGCTGAGCGAAAATATCGCCACGATGAAATTCAGGAATGATGCGGATTTGCCGATAAAGGTTGATCTGCGAATGGGTGGCACAAGTTTCCCCGCTGGCGGGAATCGCGTGACGTTGCTTGTTGAGAGGGTGGAGACCGCTTTAAAAAAGGCGGAAGCTGCTATTGTCCCGGATACATGGGTGTTTGATCCGCCTTTATCGAAGGAGGAGAAGGATGAGACGAAAGAGGTGTCGGGCAGGAAAACGTCGTTACCGTCTTTCATCGATCCGTCAACGGGTCTGCTGAAAGCTGATCGTTCACGCGGGATGGTTCAGAAGTTTGCTGTCCAGCTCAGGCGTGAGGAAAAGCCGGTTTCGATTCTCTTCCTGCGGATTGAGGATTTGGATCGCTACAGCAGGCATTACGGAGAAGATGTCGTCAAAACTGTGCGGGTGGAGATGAGCAAACATCTACAGGAGAATTTGCGGGAGAACGATATTATTGGATGCTGGGAGGAGGACTCCTTTATTATAGCTATTGACGGTGACTCCACGCATGCCGAAGCGGTCGCCCGGCGTCTCGTCGATGTGCTGCGTAAGATGCGGGTTGTGCATGAAAGCTACCGCCTGCGGCTGGGTGTCTGTATCGGGTTCGCCACACTGCCGGAGCATGGTAAAACGCCCCGTCAGATTTTGAGAGCGGGGCAGATTGCACGTCAGGTCGCGAGTGAAAAAGGGCATAATGTGAGTGTCTGCTTCAATCCTGACATGCTGGCTCGCAAGCACGTTAAACACAGCCATGACCATGGCGAAGATGCGTTCTGAAACGGATGAAAACAGCTGGCAGACTGCGGCGGGAGAAGAGAGATGTTGAGACTGGGAGTAAACGTTGATCATGTGGCAACCCTCAGGGAGGCACGCGGGGTGTCGTATCCCGACCCGCTGGAGGCGGCGCAACGTTGTGTTGCCGCTGGCGCGTGCGGAATCACAATACATTTGCGCGAAGACCGTCGGCATATAAAGGATGCGGATGTGCATTTGATGAGGCGCGAGCTGGATGTGCCGCTGAATTTGGAGATGGCGTGTGTTTCCGAAATAGTGGATATAGCCCTCGATGTCTGCCCGGCTGAGGTGTGCCTGGTTCCCGAAAAACGCGAAGAACTGACTACCGAGGGCGGTTTGGACGTGATTGCATTTGAAGACGCGGTGAGCGAAGTTGTGGGTAGATTCAGGGAGCGGGGTATTACGGTGAGCCTTTTTATCGATCCCGATAGAGATCAGCTCGATGCTTCCATCCGTACAGGTGCTGAGTTTGTGGAGTTGCACACAGGTACCTTCTGCAACGCTGTCGGCGACGCGGCGCGTATCGAACTCGATCGGCTTGCGGATGCCTCCCGATACGGCGCAGGATTGGGGTTGAAGATCAACGCAGGGCACGGCATAAACATGGAGAATATAGAATCCATCCTCGAAATTCCGCATATGCACACCCTGAATATAGGTCACAGCATCATAGCCAGAGCAGTGATTGAAGGTATTGATGCCGCAGTGAAAGAGATGCTCGACGTAATGGAGAACTATCAGGAGGATTGATGATGAAGGCTGTATCTTCGGAACGAATGCGGGCATTGGACAGGCAGGCTATTGAGGAGCAGGGTGTTTCCGGCGAGTTATTGATGGAGCGTGCTGGACGCGGTGTCGCTGATTCTGTTGCCAGAATCATTGAACTCTTGGGCGGCTTGCCGCCGCCAGTTCGCTGCGTGGCAGGTGGTGGGAACAACGGTGGCGATGCGTTTGTCGCGGCACGCTGTTTAAGTGAGCGAGGTTTTGATGTTGATGTCTGCATCGCTACGCCAGCCTCCAAAATCAGCGGTGTTGCCCGTGTGCATTTCGACAAGCTGGTGACCGCCGGTGTTCCAGTTAGAGAGATGACGAAGGTTGAAGAATGGGACGATTTTGCCGTGCGGGAACGGTATTGCGGCATTGTTGTCGATGGTTTGCTTGGAACTGGAAGCATGGGTGCCCCCCGAGGGGCGTTTGCCGGAGCAGTGCGGTATATTAACGCAATCTCCAGAGGCGGGTTGGTGGTTGCAATAGATTTGCCGTCAGGCATGGATGCCGACAGCGGTATTGCTGACGGTGACGTGGTTTTTGCCGATGTTACAGTGACAATGGCTTTGCCCAAACAAGGACTGCTGACGACCGCCGCAGCGGAATATGTCGGGCGTATTGAAGTGGTTGATATAGGTCTTGCTTCCGATTCAGACGATGTTTCGGCGGGCGGAGCCGATCTTGTTTCGGTTGTGGATGTCGCGAATACACTCCCCCGCCGTAAGTGTGTCTCTCACAAAGGTTTATACGGAAAGGTGCTGGTGATTGCAGGTTCTGCAGGGTACAGCGGTGCCGCGACACTGGCGGCGCAGGGCGCACTGCGTGGCGGAGCCGGGCTGGTTACCGCGCTGGTCCCGCGATGTATTGCGAATGTTGTTGCCGCCTCCACGCCTGAGCTTATGGTGAAAGTCGCCCCCGAAACTGAGTATGGGGCATTAGATTCTAATGTTTGGAACTATCTGAAGCACAGGATTGATGAATTTGATGCCGTGGTGGTTGGACCCGGATTGACCCGAAGTGATGACATTGTAAAACTTATGCGTAATATTTTGCGCGACTGCAGGGTTCCTCTGGTGGTTGATGCCGATGCGATCGCCGTTATGGAGGGGGGTGTAAACTGGTTTGCGAGATGTTATGCGCCGCTGGTGATCACTCCTCATCCGGGAGAGATGGCGATATTGCTGACGGAGAGCATTGAAGAGGTGCAGAGAGATCGAAGGGCGACAGCGCGAAGGGTGGCTGAATTAACCGGTACTACGGTTGTTCTGAAAGGTGTTGGCACCTGCATAGCCACGAATGAACATCTGTTGTGTGTCAATATGACCGGCAATCCGGGAATGGCCACAGCTGGTAGCGGAGATGTTCTGGCGGGAATGGTTGCGGTCTTTATGGCGCAAGGAATTGATCCACACGACGCGGCCTGCGCCGCAGTATTCATTCATGGACGTGCCGGTGACAGGGCGGCAGTTCGCCTGTCGGAGGCAGGAATGACCGCCGGCGATCTGCTGACGGAACTTCCGTATGTGTTCAGAGAGATATGCGGCAGGTGAAATACAGGAATTACGGAATTCGGTATTTTGCAAAACAGCGGTTGAGAACTGGGGCCAGCGCGGTTTTTGCGCGGTTGAGAATGTACAAGTGAATACCAGGCACTCCCGCCGCCAGTAGTTTGCTGATCTGGTTGGCGGCCCACTGAATGCCAACTGCCGCCATCGCCTCATTATCGCCCTCGGCATCCTTTAGATTGGCTTCGAGCTGAGGCGGCAATCTGGTGCTGCACATCTCTGCGATCCTGTGTGCCTGTCGGAGTGACACGGCCGGCAATATGCCCGGAATAACGGGGTGGTATATTCCGCAGGCGCGGCACTTGTCGACAAAATTAAAGTAGTTCTGATTGTCAAAAAAAAGCTGGGTCGTGGTGAAGGTTGCACCGGCAACAAGTTTTGTTTTCAGGTTCAGTATGTCCTGATCCATCGATTCCGCTTCGGGGTGTTTCTCTGGATAAGATGCCACCGCACAACAGATTTCGGGATGAATATCCTTTATCAGTGTCACTAATTCACTGGCGTGCCTTAGTCCGCCCCTGAATGGCGCAAAACTTCTGTTCCCTTCTGGCGGGTCGCCTCTCAGCGCCATAATATTACGCGCACCTCGCTGGTAGAAGCGATTGATTGTCTCAATAAGTTCCGCCCTGTCCGCCCCGACGCAGGTGAGATGCGGCATAACTAAACCGATGCCGCGATTGAAGAATTCATTAAAAAGCTCGAAGCTGTGCAGATGGGTGGAGCCGCCTGCACCATAGGTGATTGTTACGAAATCCGGTGATGCGGATTTCATCATTTCTGCGGCTCTAATGGTTTTCTCTATGCCGTCTCTGGTTTTCGGAGGAAAGAATTCAAAAGAGAGCAACGGGCGTTTCCTTGCGGAGATAAGATGTTCTATGGTGTCATTCGCCATAATCAAATATGTTGATTTTCGCTTTATTAAAGAAAATCGCGACTGCAACAGCCGCGATTTTCAGTTCAATCGAAAAAGTATTTCGACCTACAAGGCAGCATCCTTAGCGGCCTTGGAGACCTTAAACTTGAGACCCCAGCGGGCAGGGATGTCTATTTCCGCGCCAGTCTGAGGGTTGCGACCCTTTCTGGCACTTCTGTACACCTTGACGAGTTTTCCGAGTCCTGGAATTGTGAATCCAGTCTCATCAGCACCAGCGCAAGCCTGGTTGACGAGAGACTCCAAGGCGGCTTTAGCCTCTACTTTGCTGATACCTGCATCCTCAGCGATTTTCTCAACGATATCCGTCTTTGTGGCTGCCATAATTTTTCTCCTTAATCTGGCTGTCTTGTTAATAAACTGGTCGCAACGCGACCACCCAACACTTACTACTAATAAATACACGTAAGTTGAAGCGCAAATTAACAGGCGACCATTATTAATGCAATCCTAAAAAACACTAAAATCCAAAAAAAGAGTGCATGCCCAAAGCGATAATTACGCCAGTTAAAAAGCCGAAAAAAACCTCGAGTCTGGTGTGCCCAAGTAATTCAACCAACTTTTGCTCAGAGAACTTGTGGCTTGTGAACATCTCATCCACAATTTGATTGAGGAGTCGGGCTTGAAGTCCTGCGGCATGTCGGACGCTTTGAGCGTCGAACATAACAATGAGGGCGAACGCCAGCGTGGTGGCGAAAAGAGGGGTGCCGAACCCGCCGCGTAACCCCACCGACGTTGCCAAACCGCACACCATGGATGAGTGCGCACTGGGCATTCCTCCAGTGCTGACAAGCGTTGAAAAATCGATTCTCCGACTTCCCATATACGCAATCAGCATCTTGATGATTTGAGCTGTCAACCACGCCACCAGCGCAACCCATATCGTCGTGTTGTCATACCATTCGAGTTCCGTATTCATTGTTGCGGGATTATACAAATTACGGAGGTAATGTCCAACCGCGATTTTTACTTTTTGCTAAATTTATAATATTTTTTACTTGAACAGTTTACGCATAATGAATACATTCCGCGCTTCTAAAGGATCCCGTGGTGACTGACTGGAGATAGATTGTGTAGTTGCCGGAAGGGATGGAAGCGAGTACTGTTCCCCACTCCGGGGCGGTCAAAGCGGATTTTCCGGGAAAACCGGAATAAATATCGGAGAATAAGATGATAGAGAAGAGAGATGGCGAGTTAACGTTCAAGGATCTGCTTGATGCAGGTCTGCACTTTGGTCATCAGACCAAACGCTGGAATCCCAAAATGAAGCGCTACATATTTGGAAAGCGCAATGGGATTTATATTCTGGATCTGGCAAAGACTCTTGATTTGTTTGAAGAGGCTCTGGGCTTTATTGCCGACACGATAATGCGTGGACGCAAAGTGTTGCTGGTTGGAACAAAGAAGCAGGCCAGAGAGATTATCCAGAACACAGCCGAAGAGACCAACCAGCCGTATGTTGTTAACCGCTGGCTGGGGGGCATGATGACAAATGCCAAAACAGTGAGGAAGAGCATCGATCAAATGGTTGCGCTTGAAGCGATGCAGGAGGAAGGCGCGGAGTCGTCCCGCAGCAAGAGAGAACTTTCCAGACTGGGGAGGAAGCTGGGAAAACTACAGAGCAATCTCAATGGTGTTCGCGATATGAATGCGTTACCGGGTGCTTTGGTTGTTGTGGATGTCAATCGTGAGTCCAATGCAATCAAAGAGGCTCGTTGCCTGAATATTCCTGTTGTCGCAATTGTTGATACAAACTGCGATCCAGACCCGATCGATTATCCGATACCCGGCAATGATGACTCCATTCGGTCGATTGAGCTTATCATCAACGAGATAGGCTTAACAATCAAAGAGGCGGATGCGAACTATGAACGTGTGGCGGCAATAAAGAAAGCGGAACGTGAAAAAGCTGAAGCCGAAGAGAGAGTGGCTGCCGAAGCGGCGGCGCAGGCTCGCAAAAAACAAGATATCGTACGTAAAGCGGCAATCAAACAGGCTATGAAAGATAAAGCCGCAGCTCTCGAAAAGAATGCGAATAAATCGACAGATAAGCCTGTGGAATCTAAGCCTAAAGCTGAAGCGAAGCCGGAACCCAAAGCCGAAGTGAAACCGGAACCCAAAGCCGAAGCGAAGCCGGAACCCAAAGCCGAAGTGAAGCCGGAGCCTAAAGCCGAAGCGAAACCGGAACCCAAGGTTGAAGTGA
>CAYTQP010000004.1:0-48860 GCA_964440175.1 uncultured Verrucomicrobiota bacterium | reverse complement strand
GTGGTTTGTTTAATGGAGAATATTGTGAACAGATTTGCAAAAAAATGGATACACAATCTGGCGATATACGAGCCGGGCAGACCGCTGGAAGAATTGGCACGCGAACTGGGCGTTGACGACATGTCGGATATGCACAAGCTGGCATCGAATGAGAACTCGCTTGGACCCTCGCCGAAGGCCGTGGAATCCATGAAACACGCCGCCGCCAGTATGAATATATACCCCGACGGTGGCGCGTTCTATCTGCGGAGAGCACTGGCGCGGAAACTAGATGTGGATGCGGATCAGATTGTGCTGGGTAACGGCAGCAATGAGCTGATCGTGTTTCTCTCACATGTGTTCCTCAATGCAGATCGAAATATCGTCATGTCAGACAAGGCGTTTGTGATATACAAAATGGCGGCGGCCATGTTTGAAGCCGACACAATTGTTGTTCCCATGCGAGACTATCACCACGACCTCGATGCCATGGTGGCAGCCGTGACTCCAGACACACGCCTGCTCTACGTCAGCAATCCGAACAATCCAACCGGCACAATGGTGGACAACGAAGCAATAGAACGGATGATGCACCAAATTCCCGACCATGTCACCGTCGTGTTCGACGAGGCATACATCGAACTGCTACCGCCCGAATGTCAACCGGACACACTCCGCTACGTACGCGAAGGTCGCAATGTCTTTGTCCTCAGAACATTCTCCAAGTCGTACGGACTGGCGGGGCTACGGGTGGGTTACACCATCTCAACAAAAAAAGATGCCAAGCTTCTTCAACATGTGAGACAGCCGTTCAACGTGAACGCCATGGCGCAGGTCGGCGCTCTGGCGGCGCTGGAAGATGATGAGCATCTCGAAAAAACACGCGCCACAGTACAGGCTGGTCTACGTCAGTTAGAACGCGGTCTGCGTGAAATGAAAATCGAGTTTGTCGAGTCGGTCGCTAATTTCATGCTGGTAAATGTCGGGCGCGGGCGCGAAACCTTCGAAGCACTGCAGAGACTGAAAATTATCGTGCGCCCCATGGATGGCTATGGAATGCCGGAAATGATCCGGGTCACAATCGGAACGGAACTTCAAAACAGGTGTTTTCTGGATGCCTTGAAACTTCTCTTAAATGAAAGAACGGTGAATACATGATTATTGTTTTAAAACCAGATGCCAAAAAGGAGCAGATCGATCATATCGTGGAGAGCATCCACGAATGGGGACTCGAAGCGGATGTGAGCCATGGCAGTGAACAAACCATTATCGGGATCATCGGCGACGAATCGCTGGTACGCGCCAAACCCCTGGCGGCGTTCCCCGGAGTTGACAATGTTATGCGAGTGCAAAAGCCTTATAAACGGGCAAGCATCGAATTCCGGACCGAGCGCACACAGATTGTGATTCCGCCAGTAAGGCCGGGATGCCGCGAGGTGGTTATCGGCGGAAACGAAGTGGTGGTCATCGCCGGGCCATGTTCCGTTGAAGGACGGGAGATGTTGCGTAATATCGGCAGACACATACAGAACTCCGGCGCGAAGATACTGCGGGCCGGCGCGTTCAAACCACGCTCCTCGCCATATGCCTTCCAGGGGCTGGGCGTAAAGGGTATACGTTATCTCGCAGATGTACGCATGGAGCTTGGAATACCAATTATCACGGAAGTGATGGACACCCGCGATGTAGAGCTGATCGCAAAATTCAGCGATATTGTTCAAGTGGGCGCACGCAACATGCAAAACTTCAGCCTGCTCAAAGTGCTTGGCTCTATCGACAAGCCAGTACTGCTGAAACGCGGACTGTCAAACACCATCGAAGAGCTGATGATGAGCGCAGAGTACATAATGAGTAGCGGGAATGAACGGGTGATTCTGTGCGAACGCGGCATACGCACTTTCGAGACATATACCCGCAACACCCTCGATTTAAGTGCCGTTGCGGTGATCAAAAAGGAGAGTCACCTGCCCGTCTTGCTAGACCCCAGTCACGGAACTGGACACTGGGATCTCGTCGGACCCATGTCGCTGGCAGGTGTGGCAGTGGGTGCCGACGGGCTTATGATCGAGGTGCATCACAAACCCGAAGAGGCCCTGTCCGACGGACCGCAATCGCTTCTGCCAAAAACTTTCGACAATGTTATGCACGAACTGAAGAAAGTCGCGGTGGCGGTCGGAAGGAGCATCGGCAACTGATGAAACGACTGGGCATTATCGGATTGGGACTGATGGGCGGCTCCCTGGGAATGGCTGTCAAACACGCATGTTCAGACATCACCATTCTGGGCTATGCACGCCGCGAAGAGAACCGACAACGTGCACTGGAACTTGGCGCGGTAGATGTTGTTTCGGGAAATCCGCGCGAAATCATCGCCACCGCCGACCTGGTCGTATGCTGCCTGCCGGTCCTCGCCATCCCCGAAATCCTAAACGAACTTGCGGACGCATTTAAAGACAATGCCGTTATCACCGATGTCGGTAGCACAAAAGAGACGATACAGCGCGAGATGACCACCCTGTTCAGCGACCGGCAAATCGCGTTTGTCGGAAGCCATCCCATCTGCGGTTCGGAGATGAAAGGCATTGAGTTCGCACGCGCAGACCTCTACCAGAACGCAGTCACCATCATCACCAACGGCGACAACCCCGTTGCGACAACGATGGTCGCGTATTTGTGGCGGCTAACCGGAAGCAGGGTGATCAAGATGGATGCCGCACAGCACGATCGCTACCTCGCACGCACAAGCCACCTCCCTCATTTAACGGCATCTCTGCTAAGTGCGACAATCGGTCGCGACAGCGTGACCACAAAACTGGCGGCGTGTTGCGGAACCGGCTTTAAAGACACCACCCGTTTAGCGGAAGGCACTCCCGAAATTTGGAAAGATATAGTTCAGACAAATCATGAAGAGATCACCAATGAATTCATGGCCCTCAAGAAGAACATCGAAATAATGCTTGCCATGCTGGAAAACCGTGATTTTGAAGCAATTGAAATTTTTTTGACAGAGGCCAGAGACCTGCGCCGCAAAATGATCGCTATGGGAGAAAAACAGCATGACAGTGAAGAATAAGTCTGTCACGGTACATCCTGTTGACATGTTCAACGGTGAATTGCGTATTCCCGGCGACAAAAGTATCTCGCACCGCGTCGCCATGTTCGCAGCCATGGCAACGGGAACATCACAAATCGACGGTTTCTTAAAAAGTTCAGACTGCATGGCGACACTGCGTGCCATGGAGAAACTAGGCGCACGCATTTCAACAACGCCCAGCGGCAAAATAACGGTTGAAGGAACTGGCGGCATCTTCAGCCAGCCGGATGCCGCCTTGGACATGGGTAATTCCGGGACCGGAATGCGTCTGCTGACGGGTCTGCTGAGCGGATTCAACATCACCGCCCGTCTCGAAGGAGACCCCTCGCTGAGCAACCGTCCAATGGGGCGGATCAAAGCCCCTCTCGACCAGATGGGCGCACACATTGAACTGCTGGGCAGAGGAAGGCTCCCTCCGATTATTGTAAGCGGCACCAGACTCCATGCCATCAAATATGAGCTTCCCATGGCATCCGCGCAGGTGAAATCGTGTGTTCTGCTGGCCGGCATCATGGCCGATGGTCGCACAGTTGTGCGCGAACCACGCCCGACCAGAGACCATACCGAACGGATCATGACCATGCTCGACCTGCCGCTACAGGTGTCGGAACAGGAGATATCCATCGAGGGAAGCGGCGGGAAACAAATACATATAGAACCCCGCGAATGGCAAGTGCCTGGCGACTTCTCATCCGCCGCGTTCTGGCTGACCGCCGCCGCCGTCAACCCCAAGTCATGTGTGACAATTCTGAACGTTGGCATGAATCCACGCAGAATCGCATTTATGAATGTGTTGCGCCGAATGGGTGCGGACATCGAAATTCTCAGCGAATGCGACTCCCTCCACGGCGAGCCTCACGGTGATCTGCGCGTGAAAGGGCGCGGTCTACACGGTGTCACCGTCGGCGGAGATGAGATACCAAATCTGATTGATGAATGTCCGTTGCTGGCCGTTGCCGGCGCGTTCGCCGAGGGAAACACAGTTATACGCGATGCCCGTGAGTTGCGCGTAAAGGAATGCGATCGGCTGGCTGTAATGTGCGAAAACATGCGCAAACTGGGATTCACCGTGGAAGAACGCGAAGACGGAATGGTTGTGGAGGGGAATCGGGGTGCTATCCACCACGATATATCGGTGAACAGCCATGGCGATCACCGCGTCGCAATGGCTATGGCCGTTCTGGCATCCTGCGTGGACGCGCCCGTACGTATTGAAAATGTCGAATGTGTTCAAACCTCATACCCACGTTTCTGGGAACACCTATGCTGTATTGGCGGAAAAATTGAGATGGAGTGATGAATTGATTATGAAAATAGATACGGAAAATAAGAACCATGGAACAGTTGTCTCTGTCGACGGACCAGCGGCATCGGGAAAATCCACAGTCTCACGCGGCATCGCCAGAGAGCTGAAATTCGCCTACTGCGATTCCGGCTCACTCTACCGTGCTGTCACCTGGAAAGCACTGGAAGAAGGAATAAACCTTAAAGATGAAAAAGCCGTTGTTGAGATGATAGAAAAAACCGACTGGGAGTTCCGTTTTGAAGAGAATGTCATGCTCTTCAAAATGGACGGCATCGATCCCGGCGATAAAATTCGCTCCGTAACGGTGGGCGACAATGTGTCAACCATCGCGCAACTGCCACTAATCCGCAACTTTGTGGTTGCGCGGCTCAGGGGAATGCGCGAATTCGGCAGTCTCGTTATGGAGGGACGCGATATCGGATCGATCGTCTTTCCCGATGCCGATTACAAATATTACCTAAACGCTACAGCGGAAGAACGCGCTCGCCGACGGCACGCTGAGCTTAAAAACGCGGGTGACGACAACAATATCAACCGGGTTTATGAATCGCTGAAACGCCGCGATACCACCGACAGCACCAGAAAGACCGCCCCCCTGCTGATCCCCAAAGATGCGGTTGTGCTGGATTCAACATCGATGGACATACAGGAAGTCGTCCAATTTATTGTGCACGACATTCGAATGAAGATTGAAAGCATGAACCCCCACACACCGGTTTGATGCAAAAGAGTTTTGGAGATATAAATGAAAGAGCAGATAAAAACTGAAGAAAATGTAGGCAAAGGTTCATGGGTATACCGTGGCGCACGCGACACTGTCTACGTGTTCTCAAAAATTTTTTTCAGGCTGGAAATTCACGGAGAAGAGAACATTCCCGCCGAAGGAAGTTGCGTGCTGGCATCAAACCACGTGAGTTTCCTGGATCCACCGCTGATCGCCTGCGTCGCTCGTTTCAAACGCCGTGCCGTACGTTTTATGGCGCGTGACACTCTTTATTCATCCGCTTTCGAAAGCTGGTTCCTTAACGCTATTCACGCTATCCCTCTCTCACGTGACAAAGGCGATATCGCCGCCCTGCGCACCGCCATTAAAACCATAAAAAGTGGCAGCCCGGTCGCGCTCTTTCCCGAAGGAACACGCACAGACGACGGCGATCTGAAAGATGCAAAAGGCGGAGTCGCTTTCCTTGTTGCGAAATCCGGCGTTCCTGTTATACCCATTTATATCGACGGCATATACGCCGCATACCCGAAAACCGCCAAGTTCATAAAACCGCATAAGGTGCGAATCTTCGTCGGTCAGCCCATCCATCCCTCAGAACTGAAACCAAAGAAGAAAGGAACCGAAGGTTATAAACAGGTCGGCGATTTTGTGATGTCCAAAATCGCCCAACTACGCCCATCCAAACAATGACTACTACCCTGTATTCTTAGTCTCCCCATACAACACGGACGTGTGCGCTCCTTTTATCTTCGCATAATGGTTGTTGGGCAACTTTCGGTGCTGAAGAGTATGCCTTCAAGTTTATGCGATGGCCACCATAAAACGGAGCGACTGGTTGCGCATTTTCTAATCTAATCCAAGTATCTTTCTGTGGTGTCTGGCAAAATAGTGACAGTTATTTTTTTTGAATCCTTGAAAGCTTCAGGTTGATCTCTTCAAATTAGTAGATTTATATGGTTTCTTCAATATCATTTCTATGTCTGCACAACGTTAAATTCGCCGTTCGGAAATTCCGATGGGATTCCCGATACAATGCAATTTGTGATTCTGATTCTTCTTTCTGTGTTCCCACTTCTTCTTACTCCACTTCAGGAGAGCATCCGAACCGGAAAATGCCAGCCAGTACGTCAAGAACGCCGCAGATACGGCAAGGCTGATAAAGATGCCACCAAACTGTGCCAAGACTAGAATTGTGAAGACCACAGGAAAGGTCAGTATAACAGGAATCCATACGTCCACTCTAACATGGCGGCGGAGCAATTGGATACCACCCGTGACAAGGAAAAGAAGTACGCCCAATGCGGCAACAAACAGGGCATAAATCAACCCCATGACGAACACTCCGGGCAGGAACAGAGGACCACCCATATCTCCGGTGATGATGCCCCCGATCAACAAAGCGATAACCGTAATGATGCCGAGGACGGCGGGCATGACGAGGAAGAGCAGAAGATAAGTTCCTGCCGCCACCGCATGGGCGATCAAAAATGTTGCTATGTCAGTCCATTTCATTTTCTTATACCAGAACGGTTACTGGTGAGTTTCCCAAAAAGGGAATCACGAAGAATCGTTTCTTTTTCCTGTTTATTAAAACGGTTGATCACTCCGCGAAAATACACCCTTTTTTTTGCAAAGTCAAACAGCTTGTCAGGAGTTTATCAGAGTTTCTGCATCTACCTTGTCTTTTGACAAAACAGGGATCGGAATAGATTCAATTTCAACAATTATTTTGTCCCTATAGGCTTCTTCAAATGTCATTTTTTGTAAAGGAGCACCAAATTTTATTAATGCCTTATAGATTTTTTCAGCATTTTTATCATCGGTTGTATGAAAATATCCATATCGCCCGTTACTCTCGGGAACCCGGGAGCCGCAAGTGCATAATCTCCAACAGGAAGACCTTTAACATCTTCCTCATAGTAATGTTAATAGCATCTCTTTGTGATTTGGATTCAACATCGTATTTCTTTATTAATGAGTCATTCGCCACAAGTGTTCGAGTTACGGTTCTATCTAATTTCATAATCAAATACGGACCATAAGCCTGGCATTCATGCAGTTTATTCCTGACGTTGGCATCAAGGTTGGGTGTGCATGCAACAATACCGTGCATTTTTTGTCGGGGGTCTATTTTCTTTTTGATTCACGCTCCAGCATTATTGCATTGAGTTCGTCTTCTGGAGGAATGAATATGTGTTTTCTCTCCATTGGCAACTTTCGAGTGTAAATATCATACCACACCTCATCGGGCTCACACTCAATCCCGATCTCGAGTAAATCCATCACTCCGATAAAATCAAAATAAACCGTGTTACCCGCTTCGCCTTTAGATTCAAACTCGGACTTCTTGCCGCAAGCCTGCACCTTGCCGAGTGCCGCCTTGGCGTTGTGTGCTTTTACAAGAATCAGGCGCTCTTCACAAGTGCGCATGATGCCATTCGGATTATCTCCTGAATCGGCACGATACTGAAACAGCAATTTGGCTGAATACCTCTTCATGTTCTCTCCTAATCAAACTTTAAATCAGGGGTTTTCGCGACCACGCGAAAACGCTCTGCATTTTCTTATCTTATTAAGCACAACAGCACATCAACAGAGCTTATTGTAAACCATCGCATCGAACCGACAAAGGTAAATCAGAGAAAATAAACATATGAATATTCCATTCCTAATTGTGCAACATAGCCAGGTATTCCGATAATATAGCCACAAAAATCTATTGAACCGACTATGAATTCCCAAGTTGTCCCCACTTCAGCAGGGTGAATAGCAACAATAAACAACCAAAATAACATTAAGGAAATAAGATGAATAGAAACAAACATTAAAGTGGCTTTTAAATATTTATCTCCCATAATTTCCTGTTTCACCAACAGTTAAAGTGCAAACTTGGCAGGTAATATATGAAAAAGCACCTTTAAACCCTCGTAAATCTCCTGTTTATTTTCTGCAAAGCCAATAATATATATATCGAATCTCAGAGGGTCTGTCCTTTCGAATCGAGATGCTCGTAATTGACTGTCTCGTAAAAGCCGGAGCTGGTGGCTTCGCGAAAGCACACGCCATAGCCGCTAATCACAAACAGTGCCTCAACCCCGTCAATTTTATCGATCAATGCCAGACCATCCTTTTCACCCAGGACGAACAGTGCAGTCGCCAGCGCGTCGGCGGTCGCGCAATCGCTGGCAATAACCGAAACACCGGTCTGACGCATTTGGACGGGAAAACCCGTGCGCGGGTCAATAATATGCGAATAGAGAGTCCCGTTCTCACCCTTAAAAAAATTGCGGTAGTTGCCGGATGTCGCCACCGCACGGTCAGAGAGGCTGACTATCCCCACCAGCCTTTTTCCCGGCGCGGCGTTGAGAAGCGGAGAGTCCACACCGATCTTCCATGCAAGCCCCGTCGAATTCCGACCCGAGGCGTAGACCTCGCCGCCAACCTCCACCATGAAATTGCCGATTCCCGCACCCCGAATCGCCACCGCTAAACGATCCACCACGTACCCTTTCGCTATCGCGCCAAGATCCAGCATCAATCCGTCCAGATTTTTTGTCAGCACACCGTCTTTGGAGACACTCAGTTTCTGCCAGCCCGTCTTCCCGCGCACAGCCTGTATCCGCTCATCCGTCGGCGTGTGTGCGTGACGACCGTCTCTGCCGAAACCCCACAGCTCCACAAGCGGTCCAACTGTCGGGTCAAACGCGCCGCCGGTCATATCTGATATCTCCAATGCCCGTTTCAGCAGACCTGCGAACTCCTTATCCACCGGAACAGACGCATTGACCGGTGCGCGGTTGAAAATCGAGATATCACTGTCCTCGCGAAAGACAGACATACTTCTCTCCACCGCCTCAAATTCAGCGTCAATCGCGGTCTTCAATCGTTCCAGCCCCTCATTTGTCAACCGCGATCCCACCAGCTTGACGCTGTAGAATGTCCCCAATGCCTCACCATTCCACGCGGGATTTTCAGGGGGATAACGCTCAATAAATTTCCGTTCGCGCCAGCCCCAGAACGCAGCGAGTACCACTATCAGACAAACCCAGACCAGCCAGTTTCGTTTTTTCATCCGCACATACATGTTTTATTTTCCCTTAAATTCACCACTCGCGCCATAAATCGACCGTACATTCCATTTCTTCTATCAGATACAGTCGAGAATACAAGAACGCAAACACGGGGATATATTGCGGAATTGCCACACAACCTTCAAATGTTAAATTTCATTTCTTTTATTGCAATTAAAAAAAAGTGATGTATATTTGATAATGTAATGTGATTCGCAACCTGTTGCGGACTTATTTTGCGGAATACAAAACAGGTCAACCTGTCGGTTGAGCAAGCCGCTGTGTCACAGTAGTAAGGAGAGTGTTATGAAGGCAAAGGAAGTCGCCCTGTGCAAAGCGGGGATCTGGATGCTCATCGGCGGAGTTGCCGTCGCTGTCGCCGTCTCAACCGCATTGCCACAAACAGTGCGGGCAAAGAATGTCTCAAAACCCAACATTCTGGTCATCTGGGGTGACGATGTGGGACAATCGAATATAAGCGCGTACACACGGGGGCTTATGGGGTATTGGACACCAAATATTGACCGCATAGCCAAAGAGGGCATCATCTTCACAGACTACTACGGTGAGCAGTCCTGCACCGCTGGTCGTTCCTCCTTTATCACCGGTCAGAGCGTTTTCCGTACCGGACTTTCAAAGGTGGGACTGCCTGGAGCCAAAGAAGGACTGCAGGTGGAAGATCCGACCATCGCCGTCCTCCTGAAGGATCAGGGGTATATGACAGGTCAGTTCGGCAAGAATCATCTGGGAGACCGTGATGAACACCTGCCGACTAATCACGGTTTCGACGAATTCTACGGCAATCTCTACCATTTGAACGCCGAAGAAGAGCCGGAAAACGAAGATTACCCCAAAGACCCGGAATTTCATAAAAAATTCGGACCGCGCGGAGTGATCCATTCCACCGCAGACGGTCAGATTGAAGATACCGGACCTCTGACCAAAAAGCGTATGGAGACTGTGGACGACGACACGGCAGCACGCGCCCTCGACTTCATTGAGCGGGCACACAAGGCCGGCAAACCTTTCTTTGTCTGGTGGAGCGGTACGCGCATGCACTTCCGCACCCACGTCAGCGCGGAGCGCATGGCAGAGTTCAAGAAGAAATACCCCAACGCTGATGAGTACACCGTGGGTATGCTGGAACACGATATGCACATCGGTCTGTTCCTCGACAAGCTCGACGAACTCGGCATTACCGAGAACACAATCGTTCAGTACTCCACCGACAATGGTCCACACTACAACACTTGGCCAGATGCCGCCGCCACACCGTTCCGTGGCGAGAAGAACACCAACTGGGAAGGTGGATGGCGGGTTCCCTGCGCAGTTCGCTGGCCGGGCGTAATCAAACCGGGATCAGTTGATAACGGCATAGTTCATCATATGGACTGGCTGCCAACATTTCTTGCCGCTGCCGGGAACCCGGACATCAAGGAATCCCTGCTCAAAGGTTACAGATCAAAGGCACTCGGACGTGACTACAAGGTTCATCTGGACGGTTATAATTTGATTGACCACCTCAAGGATCCACAGAACGTTCCAAGCCCACGTAAAGAGATATTCTACTTCTCTGACGACGGCGATCTGACAGCACTTCGATACAATGACTGGAAATTGATCTTCATGGAGCAACGCGTCGAAGGAACGCTTCAGTGCTGGGCTGAACCGTTCACTCCTCTTCGGGTTCCGCTAATTTTCAACTTGCGCCGCGACCCATACGAACGCTCCCAGAAAACATCCAACACCTACTACGACTGGCTCTTGGATCGGGCGTTCTTACTGGTTCCAGCTCAGGCGTATGTCGGGCAGTTCCTCTCTACGTTCAAGGAGTATCCGCCACGACAGAAGGCTGCCAGCTTCTCGCTGGATCAAGTGATGAAGCAACTGGAATCCGGCGGCTCACACTAACGGCTGATGCCGTTCTAAAAGTAATGCGCCTCCGCGACCGACCCGGAAGCGGAGGCGTTCTTTTATGCAAATTAAAGGAAGATAATTCAAATGAAATCGCAAAGACTCAAATATATTTTTCTGACAGCGTTGCTGTTTGCTGTCACCGCAGTTCACGCGGCAAACCCTCTCCCCTCATGGAATAACACCGCCGTCAAGCAGGAGATCATCTCTTTTGTGGAAACCGTTTCCATAGCTGATAGCGCGGATTTCGTGCCGGAATCCGCACGTATCGCCGTGTTCGACAACGACGGGACTCTCTGGTCTGAACAGCCGATGTATTTCCAGCTGGCATTCATCCTTGACCGCCTGAAAGATATGGCACCGCAACATCCTGACTGGCAGAAGAACGAACTATTCGCTGCCGCGCTGAATGGCGACCTCAAAACTGTTGCGTCCGGCGGAGAACACGCCCTGCTGACGCTGACCACAGCCACCCACGCAAGCATGACAACTGATGAATTCGCCGCCACTGTGGCGGAGTGGATCAAAACAGCAAAACATCCCAAAACAGGAATGCTATATACAGAGATGGTCTACCAGCCCATGCTTGAATTGCTCGATTATCTGCGTGCCAACGGCTTCAAAATCTTTATCGTTTCCGGCGGCGGAATTGATTTTATGCGCGTGTTTGCCGAAGATGTCTACGGCGTACCGCCGGAACAGATTATCGGAAGCAGCATTCAGCTTCAGTTTGAGATGCGTGGCGACACCCCCGTCATCAAACGCCTGCCGAAAATCAACTTCATTAACGATAAGGAGGGAAAGCCGGTGGGAATTCAAATGCACATTGGCCGTCGCCCCATCGCCGCCTTCGGAAACTCCGACGGTGACCTCCAGATGCTTCAATGGACCGATGGCGGAAAAGGTGCGCACTTCTGCCTCTACGTTCATCACACCGATGCCGAACGCGAATGGGCCTACGATCGCGACTCTCACATCGGTAAACTCGACAAAGGGTTGCGTGAGGCGAAAAAAAAGGGCTGGACGGTTGTGGATATGAAGAAGGACTGGAAACAGATATTCCCGTTTGAAACGGAACAATGAACCGCCCGAAAGGAGAAGATGAACACACTGGAATCGATACTGCGGATTAAATCTATTATGGCCAAATCCATCATTGGCCAGGAACCGATTATTGAAAAACTCATCACAGCCTTGCTCTGCAACGGCAATGTGCTGATGGAGGGGTTGCCGGGACTGGCCAAGACCCGTGCCATAAAATCGCTCTCAAGGTGCGTTGAGTCCGAATTCCGGCGCATACAGTTCACGCCGGATCTACTGCCGTCAGACGTAACCGGCACCGAGGTGTACTACTCCGGGAAAGGCAAGGGTGAGTTCCGCTTTCAACCCGGACCCATCTTCGGCAACCTCATACTGGGCGACGAAATCAACCGTGCGCCCGCCAAAGTGCAAGCGGCTTTACTGGAGGCAATGGAGGAACGGCAGGTGACTGTGGCGGGAACAACCCACAAACTACCCAAGCTGTTCATGGTGCTGGCAACCCAGAACCCTATCGAGCAGGAGGGAACCTATCCACTGCCCGAAGCGCAAATGGATCGCTTCTTTCTGCATCTGTTTGTGAACCACCCCAGCGATGAAAACGAACGTAAAATTCTGCGACTGGTGCGCAAAGAGGAGGCCGATGAAGGAGCGACGGATATCCCGGAACCCGTCCCCCAGCAGATCCTTTTCGATGCCCGCAAAGAGGTTCTGGCGGTTACATGCGGCACGGCGGTTGAACAATATATAGTGGCACTGATAAGTGCCACGCGCAACCCCGAACGGGGCGGGGCGGATCTCAAGCGCTGGATTCTTGTTGGTGCCAGCCCACGCGGCACACTGGCACTGGATCGCGCCTCGCGTGCAAACGCCTGGCTTAATGGACGCAATCACGTTCTGCCGGACGATGTGCGCGAAGTAGCACCCGCCTGTCTCCGTCATCGCCTGATTCTGTCATACGAAGCCAATGCCGACGGAGTGACAGCGGATATGGTGATCGACAAAATTTTAAAACAGGTGGCGGTGGCGTAGAGAATGTAAGCCAGTTCAAATTCCGCCGGGAGCCATGAAAGATGGATTGGACAAGGATCAGCAGAAAAACGATTAATGTCGAGGAGACATCCGGCGTGTATACCAGTCTGGAAACCCTGATCCGCCTTCAATTCAAGGCGCGGGGCTTCAGCTTCCTGCCACGTCAGCCCATCCACTCAATTCTGGCGGGACGACACGCTTCGCGTCTGCGTGGACGCGGTCTCAACTTTGAGGAGATTCGCCGCTACCTGCCGGGTGATGACATCCGCAATATGGATTGGCACGTGACGGCTCGACTTCAAAAGCCGCATGTGCGTGTTTACACCGAAGAGCGCAACCGGTCGTGCCTGCTGGTTGTCGATCAGCGACAGGGCATGTTTTTCGGTACACGCCACCGCATGAAGTCTGTCGCCGCCGCTGAAACCGCCGCGCTTGCCGCCTGGCGCGTCTTCCTATCCGGCGACTGCGTGGGTGCCATTGTCTTCAACGACACCGATATAACCGAGATTGCGCCGCGCCGCAGTCAGCAATGCGTGATGCGAATTCTCAAGGCGATTGTCGAAAAAAACCAGATGTTGCACGCCGACTCCCCGCCCCCATCAAACCCGGAAATGCTAAACACCGCACTGGAACACACCGTACGCCTGGCAAAACACGATCACCTAGTGTGCATAATCGCTGGCGGTGGCGGAGCGGACAACACGACCGTGCGACTCAGCTCGCAAATCGCTGCCCACAACGACATGCTGGTCGCCTTTGTGTACGACCCGATGGAGGTCGAACTCCCGCCCACTGGAAAACTGGTTGTCACCAACGGTGAACTGCAACTTGAATTTGACGGCAACGATTCAAATCTCAGAACCGGATTCAGCAGTGAGTTTCACAAACGCTTGGAGTGGATGCGCCGTATCACCAGACAACGCGAAACACCGTTGTTGCCTATCAGCACCGAACGCGGGGTGGCGGAGCAAATTCGCGACCTGCTTGGAGGACGCCAACCGTGACCAACGACTTCGCAAGTCTGCAAAACCTGTGTGATATCGCAGATCTTCCTTCAACTCCGCTCTGGCCACTGGCAGCAGGATGGTATCTCCTCGCAGCAATCCTCTTTATCAGCGCGGTTGGTGCCACCATCAAAGCCTTTTCCCTCTATCGACGCAACACCTACCGACGCCATGCCCTGGCTGAACTCGCAAACCTGCCCGACAGCGCAGAGTCGATGCTTCTCACGGCCGAACTGCTGAAACGTACCGCCCTCGCAACCTACCCGCGTGAGCAGGTTGCGAATCTCACAGGGGAACCCTGGTTGACATGGCTGTCGGAAAGCGGCGGATTTAGCGTGGCGAATGATGTCGCCGAGACACTCAGTCAAACAATTTATAAGAACACCGGGGCGACCGATTCAAACGCTCTGCTGGATTTTGCCGAAAAATGGATACGGCAGCACAAATCTTTCGTTCCCCCGAAAGAAGTCGGTGTAAACCCTGCGAAAACAAGAGACTTGACATGTTGACCGTTGCGCACCCGTTTCTACTACTGCTACTGCCACTCCCGCCACTGGTCTGGTTTCTGTTGCCCGCGTATCGGGAGTCCAATCCAGCGATGCTCTCACCCTTTCTCGACCGCCTCACCGCCCTGACCGGTCGTGCCGCCGCGCCCGGCGCGGTTGAACACCCCCACTCCCCCAGAGGACTCTTCGCACTCAGTATCATCTGGTGCTGCCTGATCCTCGCGCTGGCACGACCGCAACGCCTTGAAGAACCGCTAATACTGAACAAACCAACCCGCAATATGCTACTGGCGGTTGATCTCTCCGGCTCAATGGAGACCGAAGATATGAAAAATGCTGACGGACTTACTGTTACACGCCTTGAGACCGTTAAAGACGTGCTTGGCGAATTCCTTCGCAAACGAGAAGGCGACCGCGTGGGACTGATATTTTTCGGAAACGCCCCCTTCACGCAGGCTCCTTTTACCGAAGACCTGGAGGTCTGCCTTCAACTGCTCAACGAAGCACAAACGCGCATGGCCGGACCGCAGACGATGATTGGTGACGCGATCGGCAAGGCTGTGCTGATGTTCGAGGAGAGCGTTCTGGATGAGCGGGTTCTCATACTCCTGACCGACGGAAACGACACCGGGAGCCTGATCCCACCGGTAAAGGCTGCCGAGCTCGCGGCCGACAAAGGAATCGTGATTCACACCATCGCCATGGGCGACCCAAAATCTGTCGGCGAGGAGAAGTTTGATGAAGAGACACTGAAACAGATGGCAAAAGTGACAAGCGGACACTACTTCCACGCCGGCAACCGTGAGGAGCTGAATGGGGTTTATGACGAACTCGACCGCCTGACCCCGCATCAGATTGAATCGGTGAGTCACCGTCCGGTAACGGATCTTTTCCACTGGCCGCTTGCGCTGTGCCTAACCCTCACCCTTGGATTCTACGGTGTCAAGATGCTGAAACAACTTTTACGAACGGGCAGCGAATGACCGGAAACTTCCATTTTATACGCCCCTGGTGCCTGCTGACTCTGCTTCCGGCAGTTTTGATCTGGTTACGGATACTACGCTCCAGCGACACAAAACGCGCATGGGAGCGATGGGTGGATCCGCCATTGCTGGATGCGTTGCTGGTTCGAGGAGACAAAAAGCATCAAATCCGCCCCATCCATCTTCTGGGTGCATTCTGGCTACTGGGAATTGTGGCACTGTCCGGCCCCGCGTGGCAACGTGAACCCTCACCCTTTGCCGAAGACACGGCGGCACTGGTTATAGTACTGAAAGTGACCCCCTCGATGCTGGTGACCGACATAGCTCCCAGCCGGCTTCAGCGGGCTACCCAAAAAATCTCCGATCTCATCGAATTGCGGGCACAGGCACGCAACGCCCTGGTGGTCTATGCCGGCACAGCCCATCTGGTTATGCCCCTCACCACAGACGGCTCCATTATCACCGCTTTTGCCGCCGACCTTGAACCCGAACTGATGCCCAAACCCGGAGATAATGTCAAACAAGCACTGGCGGTCGCCGACGCGCTACTCTCAAAAAAAAACCAGGACGGCGCACTGCTCTTTATCGCGGACGAGATTAGTGAAGATGCCGTAGCACTATTCGCGACCCATCGCAAAAACGGCGGCGCACCAGTTCATATCCTGGCAGCAACGGAAAATACTTCAACCAAACTGCGTGCCGCAGCACGCGCCGGCGGCGGGATACTGGTGAAAATCACTCCCGACAACTCAGATGTGAAACACCTGACCAGCACTATTCAAAAAACGGCGACGACGGTCACTGACGGCGGTGAACGCTGGCGCGACGCCGGGTACTGGCTGCTCCCAATTCTGAGCTTGATATGCCTGCTGTGGTTCCGCCGTGGATGGGTGGTGGTGTATGAATAGCATCCGCAATTTGATCTCCAAACTTCGTGATTTTGCCAACATACGCAATTTGATCCTTCTCGCACTGCTGGGTATCACAGCACTAACCGCTCTCATTGTTCCCGACCCGCGTGCACTCAATCCCTTTTCCGCCGACTTCTGGCTCACCCCCGACCAGCAGGGCGACCGCCTGATGCAACGCAAAGAGTACGCATTGGCAGCCAAATGCTACAAGGATCCAATGCGAGCCGGTACCGCCAGCTACCGGGCAGGAGATTTCGAGGCGGCAGTCAGCTCTTTCCAGCAACGGAACACGCCGGAGTCCTGGTTCAACATCGGCAACTCCCTGGTCATGCAAGGTGCTTATGAGGACGCGATAGATGCCTATGACACGGCTCTGTCAAAACAACCCGGCTGGAAGAACGCCGAAACCAACCGCGAAATCGCACGGCTTCGTGCGGAACGAATCAAGGCAGAAGGCGGCGAAATGACGGGCGGAAAACTGAAGGCCGACGAGTATATCTTCACTTCGGGTGGAAACAGCAAAAACGGCAAAGAAAAGGAGTCCAGCGACGGCGGCGAATCTCTCTCGGACACAGCACTGCAACAGCTTTGGCTGCGCCGGGTGCAAACGCGACCCGCCGATTTCCTGAAATCAAAATTCGCCTGTCAGGCTCAGCGGGAGGACGCAGAATGACCAACCGCAATCCGCATCTAAAAATTACCCGCCTAACTGGAATGCTTCTCTTCATCATCGCCGCCAACGCGCTGTCGGCAGAACCTGCGTTTGTCGAACTGAACAAACCGAAAGAGAACGCGCCCTGGATTGGAGAGATGATAAGTTTCTCCGTGGATATCGCTGTGGAGGGACGCTTCAGCGGTAGCACACACTTTGATCTGCCAAAGGTTTCCAACGTCATTCTGATGAAGCCCGAAGAACGCCCGGTTGTCTCGTCACGCACAGTTGACGGCAGGGAATACAGCGTCCAGCGGCATGAGTTCGCCATATTCTGCCAACGTTCAGAAGAGACAAAACTGCCGTCCTTCTCTGTTAGATGCGGAGCAATCCATGCGCCGGGAGAATCTGTCCGGGAGTACACACTGCGTGTTCCCGGATTCAGCGTCTCCCCGCGCCTTCCCGACGGCACGAAACAAGGACAGCTCGTGGTGAGCACAAGAAACCTTAATGTCCACGAAACCTGGAGTCCTCCCCCAGACGGTGAGGCCAAAGTCGGCGACACCTTCCGCCGCACAGTCACAATGAAAGCTGAGGATCTGCCGGGGATGCTACTGCCACCGATTCCGCAAAATGATATTCGCGGCATTGGCGTTTATCCGGAATCTCCGAGCATCACCGACAAGACAGAGCGGGGCGCATTCACAGGAGAACGTGGTGAGACCATAATATACGTATGCGAACAATCCGGCATTGCAAAGATTCCCGCCGTGCAAGTGCGCTGGTGGGATCCATCCGGGGCGCGGTGGAAAGAGATAACACTGCCCGCTGTCAGCCTGCGGATTTCCAGGGACGACTCACCACTCTCAACAAACGTTTTGACGAGGAAAAAGCCACCGCTCTGGCTGTGGATATCGGGTGGCATTACGATTCTTGCAACCCTGTTGCTTTTATTTGCACGCAAACATAAACCGACTGCGGAAGAAAAACTGTTTAACGAACTGCTGTTGACATGTCGCCAAAACCGCGCCACGGACGCATATAACGCATTCACTCGCTGGCGCGACGACCCCGACATGCCCAAAGGACTCTTCCCCTCGGAAATACTGAACGCCATCAATCTCGCACAGCGAACAATCATCGGGCTTGACGAAACATGGGACGGCTCCACCCTCACCTCGAAACTAATCTCCTGGCGCAAACGCCAACGCAAAAACTCCATCCCGGATAACGCTCTACCACCATTGAACCCGCAGCATTGACCCCTTTCCGCTACCAGACGAAAATGTCCGCAGTTTGCAAACTGCGAACTATTGCCCAAAAACAACGAACTGCCAAGTTCCAATCTTCGAACAATCGACCAAAAAAATGTTCCCAGGTCCGGACAAATTGGAGCTTTGCAGTTTCTCTCGTCTGGAAACCAGGATTTGGATAGATTTGAAGGGACACGCCTTTAATAAATTCATAACTTTCATTCTCCTCTTGTTCATCAGCCGGGCAAGTCCGCTGGTGTCGAAGAGGTGCTGTTCTGACAAAATCCACCCTTTATGCTCCATGATTAGCTCCAAACAATCTCATAAAATGAAAGCAACCCACTATATTTGACATTTTAAAATAGACCTCTCTCTTTCCTCGAAAACTTCACTGTTGCCATTCGGTGGCGGTCATGCCATACTGTGTGCAATTTTCACGATTGCATTTATCGGGTGGTGATGGAACTGAATAGACGAACAACGACAATAGTGTTGGGAATAATCCTGCTGACGGGTGCAATGTTGCGACTCGCCAATCTCGGACTGTGCGCCTTTCGTGGCGATGAGTTCGTGTTCTCAACCGCCCAGACTGGTCTTGTGGAGATATGGCGCAATCCACCCTGGCACAACCAGATACCGCTGGCCGAATCGTTTTGCATTCTATTCGACCGAATCATTCCCGGTGCCGTAAGCCATTTCACAATTCGGCTGCCATTCGCGCTGATGGGCATCGCTGCCATATTGGCGGTCTACGCATTCTGTCTCAGAGCGGTCAACCGTCAGACGGCGTTGCTGGCGGCGTTTATGACCGCCATTAACCCGGCGCAGATATACCTGTCACGCGATGCCTATCACTATTCAGGTGTGATATTGTTCTCCGCGCTCACGTTCTGGGCGTTCTGGGGATGCTGGCCTGAACTGCGACAAAAACGACTACCATCAAAACGGGCGTGGACTCTGTGGTTACTGACCGGAACGCTGATGTCGCTCACGCACATGCAGACTTGGTTTGTCTTCGGGGTGCAGTGGTTGACATTATTGTTCTCCGGGCTTGTGGCGTTTAAGTCCGAACGGAGAAGCCGCAACAAACTGTTCTTGTCACTGGCGGTGACCGCCGGACTGTACGCCCTCTTCATCAGTCGGTGGCTCTACCGTTCTTTTGGAGAGATGTCCGACTCTAAGTCGCGGTTCGGCGCATCACTGGGAGACTGGGCCAAGTTCCGGCACGGCATCGGCAACGTCATCCCCACCTATCTGTTTGGAGCATGGCTGCCAGGGATTATTATAACAGTCATCATCTGTGTCGCGGTCGTTCTGGCATGCAGAAAAAATACAGAGTTAAACCGGCGCGTCAAACACGCCGCGCTTCTGTTTGTCGCCACATTCTGCACACTGGTTTTCATCGTCGCCGTGATCGGCAAGGGACGTGTCAAGATCACATATTTCTCGTCTCTTTTCCCTTTGATTATGATGCTGGGGGCTTTTGGAATGCTTTCAATCGCGGAGTTTTCGGCAACCAAAACCGGAATCCGGCGCATCTATTTTATCGTTATACTTGTTCTGGGTCTGTGCGTTTACAATGTGGCACCACTAAAGGCACTGCTTATGCTACAGGGCAAAACGCGACCTTACAAACAGATCCAACACTGGATTGAGGATAATCTGCCGGAGAAGAAGGTTGTTTTGGTCGACGGGCTTTGCATGCGGGTTCAGATGAACTACTACATCCCCACCAATACGACTGTCACATTTCTAATGCCGCTAATGGCGATGCCCGATCTGAAGACAAAATTCAAGATCAAGAAGCAGGAGAAGGGGATGCTTCACCGCTTTGCCCAACGCTTTCCCGATGCCATTGTGCTCGACTACGACCGCGTGCTAGACGCTCAGCTCGAAGGCGTGATCAACTGGGATATCGATCAATACTACAGAAGCCGCAAAGTGTTCACAAACAGTCCCGCACTGACATTACGGAAACGGCGTGCCGTGCCCGGACCATCTTTCTACGCCAAAAATCTCGCCGGCATAATCACCACCCTCTCCTACAACACAACGCAGGATATTCTAGACATGACCGCCGGGAAAGGCAGACAATTCGCCGTCGCCTACGGCGGCGGCTGGGATTTTGCAAAGACCAGGGACTACAACAACTGGCATCTGCTCTGGAAGTCTGCGAATCTGCAACTACTCAACTCAACAGATCGCTCCTTGAGGGTGAAAATATCGATAAAAGGCGTGGCCTCCGGCGGGAACAAGATTGTCCATATCGACGGGGGCGGGCAGGTCACATTTCCAGCCAACCGCCTTTACGAAGGGAAATTCCCTTCGTTAAACATTCCCCCCGGTGTCACAAAACTCACCCTCAGCGCCTCTGGCAGGGAAACGCCACTGCTTGTTGAACAGATCGGAATTGAGCAGAACGAGGAGAAACAGGATTGAAGATAAGTCTGACAGAGCTTAAAGAGAAGTATCTCTTTGCCTGGGACAGCGTTCTGCTCATGGGCGTTGGTGCGATAACAGGGTTGCTCTATATCCTGGTTCATCGCCTGCTTGGAAGCGAACTGGACAAGCTGGACTACGCCGCCATTGTCTCGCTACTGGGTCTACTCAATGTCCTTTCACTGCCATCCGCCACATTGCAGTTCACAATGACGCGATACGTGTCGGAGCATGCTCACGTGAATGCCGTCGCCCTCTGGGTCACCATCTTCAAACGTGCGATGCGTAAAGTTTTCGTTCTGGGCGGAATCGCATTGTTGATCTGGATAGCGTGCGCCGGCATTTTGAGACGCCTTCTCGACGCGCCGTCATCGTTCGTCATCATAGTTCTCGGCGTTATCGCCTTCGCCTCCATCTTTAAACCGATTGTGATCGGCACACTGACGGGAACCCGCCGTTTCGGGTGGCTGGCACTGACCACTTTCAGCGGTGCTTTTCTGCGGCTCGCGCTCTGTGCCGGGATTCTGATGTTCACCAAAAGCGTCGAGGGAATAGTGGTAGCAATCGCTGTCGGAATCGGATTAAACCTGTTGCTGGGCTATCTCCCCGTCAACCGCGTCTTGCGCGACACTCCTGCGCTGGAGGAGTACGACACCGACCCGATTTACCGCTACATGTGGCCGGTTTTCATCGGGCAGGCGGCACTCATACTGCTCATGAACGCCGATCTGACGCTCGCAAACCGCTTTCTTGACGGCGACAATCTGGCGGTGTACGGAAAGGCCCCCATGATTGCACGCATGGTGCTTTTTCTCCCCCAGCCGATAGCGCTGGCAATGTTTCCGCGTGCGGTAAATTCGGACAGCAAGATTCTGTTTTTTGCACCCTTCGGGTTCGCATTACTCATCTCCGTTCTTGCCGCCACAGTTATATCGCTCTTCCCCGAAATATTCACGAAACTCATCTATAAGATTGCCGCGCCTACTCCCTATCTGCAGACATGCATAAAGACCTACGCCTGGGCCGTATTACCAATCAGCCTCATTGGTATCGCCGTCCAATATTTATGGGCGCGAGATCGAACCGGTAAGGTTCTGCTGATAGCACCGATCGTTGTCATCTATCTGGTGCTGTTATTCATCTTTCATCAAACTCCCCTGCAAATGATCGCCTGTCTCGCCTTCGGCGGCTGGGTCTCTATCGCCATACTGGCGTTGCTGATTATAAAGCCCAAAACAGAGCATGAAACAAGCGGCATTCTGATAATATCACTGGCTGGTGCCGGAGACACACTCATGGCAACCCCGCTGATTCGCGAACTACGCAACGCGCACCCCGATACGAATATCGACATACTCACCATGCAGGGAGATGCGGCTAGGGATATTCTCAACAATAATAAGTGTTTCAACAACCATCTTCATTACGATTTCAGGGAATCGAGCTGGATAAAATCGCTGATATTCTGCCTCCGCCTGCGGAAAAACCGCTACGACCTCTCTTTCAACGTTATGCCTCAAAACCGTTTCGAGTACAATCTGATCAGTTTTTTGATAGGAGCCCGTGAACGACTGGGCTTCAAATTCAAAACTCCATGTCACACCCTCGGAACACTTTTTCTGACAAAACGCGTGTCGGAAGAAGATATTCATCTGGCGGACAATAACTTGCGACTACTGCAGGAAATACTGACCGTCAAATCAGATATTGAAGAACATCGCCTTGAGCTATATCCTGATGATGAAAATTTTGAAAAAGCCGACCTGTTTCTGAAGAATCACGATTTAAAAGACTACAGGTTAATCGGCATTCATCCGGGTTCAGGAATCACCAAAAACCTTGCGCTACGCCGTTGGCCGCCGGAGAGATGGTCCGAATTATGTAAACTTATCACCCGTGACGACAAAACATGCGTATTGATTTTCGGCAGTAGCAATGAAGATGAACTGCGCAAAGATATTATCGTCAAAAGCGGTTTAGAACCCGATAAAATCATCGGCATTCCCTATGGCAGTGTTCTAGACAGCGCGGCCTTAATCTCAAAACTGGAGGCATTCATCTGTTGCGACACATTGCTGACCCACATAGCAGCAGCCATGCAAATACCGCAATTGGTCATTATGGGGCCCACCCCGCACACCTCCGTCTATCCATACAACGCCCCTCATAAGATAATTCGTGCAGACATCGACTGTAGTCCGTGCTACGGCTACTCAAGGAAAGGAATTAAGTGTACACATGAGAATAAAATGAAATGTCTGAAAGATATAACCCCCGAAGTGGTTGTGCAAAAGTTGCGTGATGAACTTTGACCGCCAACCTGAACTGCTCACAAAAAAGCCGCCGCAGATGCGGATAAAATCTTTTATCGGGTCAAAACCTCAACTAGCGGAATCCCAGTGGAACCTGACGGCGGCTTAACACCCAGCTTCACCGCGAGAGTAGCGGCGATATCATACGGTGTGACAGACCGCGCAACTCGTCGGGCAGGAACACCCTTTCCGAGGAAAAAGATTGGAACGAAGGTATCGTAACTCCACGGAGATCCGTGAGTAGCAGTTATTTCTTCAGAAGGGTCCATTTGGTAGTAGAAAAACCAAAACTGATCCGCCACTACATGTACATTTCCAGACCGCAGGGGATGAAAATTGTTTAGAATTTTTTGATTCAATTCTGTGGGCGAAAAAGTCCCTTTCATCAAATCAGTACGGGTGAGCGCCACACGGATTCCATGAATTTTCTCGACCTCTTCGGCAACGACGGCTTCGATTTGAGCCAAACTATATTTTGTTTTTGCAATGGCGGCTTCGTCGAGATAAATATAGGGATGTTCGTACATGCGAATCACGTCTCCCGGCACATCCAACCGCTGGCTTACACCCTTTCGAACAATTCCCTTCGTGATGGTTTCGGCGGTCAAACGCCCCACATCAAACCCCATGCCCTCCATCTTTTCGGGGGCTTCGCACATCCCGTGATCAGCCGAGACCACAATCAACACATGGTCGAGACCAACTTGCTTGTCGATAAATGCAAAAAAATCGGCAAGCAATCGATCCACTCGCAACATGTTTTCTTCTGCCTCCAGACTTGATGCCCCAAAAAAGTGCCCGATATAATCGGTTACAGAAAAGCTTACCGCCAGAAAATCAGTGGCATCACCCTTCCCTAATTTTTCTTGCACTAACAACGTTTTTGCAAAATCCGCAGTCAATTCATCTCCAAACGGGGTGGCAATAAGCGAGTAGTAAAACTTTTTTGGATCCGATGGAAGTTTATGCGGAAAGGTGATCCCTAATCCCAAAAAATCGGTCTCAAAAGAACGGTCATCATCATTCCCGAAAATATAAGTGGATCGATCGTTTAGAAGCGTCCAGGAAGCCCCTTTATATTGATCCGCCTTTTTTGCAGCATTCCACTCTTCAACCCATTTTGGGCAGGTTTTATAATAATATGTACTGCTTACAAAATGGCCATCGGAATGCGAATACCAAAACGCTTTTCCCGCATGACCAGCCGGAAGTATGGCACCACGATCTTTAATCGACACACTAAACATGCGCGATTCCCCATTATTCGAAAGCACCAACTCATCGCCAATGGTTGAAGAAAGTAACCGCGCAGGTGATCGCCCCTTCCCCTGCACCGCCGGCTTTCCAATCATAGGGAAACGATCATCTTCGCAATTATAAACAATCCGCCCCAGTTGCCGGTCGTACCAATTCCCCGCCACAATTCCATTGTAAGCAGGGGTGGTTCCCGTGAAAAGTGCCGCGTGACCAATCGGAGTCTCCGTGTCGGCGTGTTGAAAATGAGCGTTGGCATAATACGTACCCTTTTCCAACAAAAGACGAAAGCCGCCTTTGCCCCATCGTTTTTGATAGCGCAACGGATAATCGCCGCGCATCTGGTCGATCGTAATCTGCACCACCAGCTTCGGTTTATCAGCATTGGCGAAAAATGCCAGTGTCGACAACAGCAAAGCTATTCCTAAAACAGTTTTTAAACGCACCATTCTCTCACTTGCTATTTAACAAGTTCAAATTCTCCCGGAATCCAGGTTTTGTCGAACCAGGGATCAAGCGGACCGTAGAGACGGAGGATGGCAAACCAGCCTTTGTTCGGAACGGTTTGAATCCAATTCCCCTCCTTGCCCACTGGAACCTCGGCACCAAAGTAGAGGTCGACGGAGCCATCTGCATTTTCCACAAGACCTTCTTTCTTGTTATTCTTACTGGGGAAGCGCTGACCCGTCTGCAGTTCGGAGCGGGTTTGCGGATCGTAGATCACGACCGACCAAAAATCCCTGGCGGGCACATTCGGGGGAACGTGGAGCTTATAATTTTTACTACCATCGAGATAGTTGCCTTCGGCATCCACCGCGCAACCGGCATATTGAGAACCCTTACCGATCATTTTCATAACCATGGCAGGGGTGTTAACAGTGGCCTGATAAAAGAAAAATGTCCGGGCATCGAGATTGCGCCCACCCGCGCCACCATCTTTTAGCCACTCATGATTACCGCCGACAAAAGCAGTGTACCAACCGCTGTTTTTGTAGATAAAGGTACCTTCCAGCCGAGGACGGAAAACCATGGCTCGTGCGGTCGCATTACCGACGGCAACCGATTCGGTTAATATTTTTTCCATCCTTGCATCGGGGGCAAACTTTTTACCTTTCTGGATGCCGATCGAGGCAAACAGACCACGCAGCTCTGGATCTAACATCGAGATCGGCTCGTATTCGATAACGTCAGCTAGTTCTTCATAAAACTCGTAATTATTGGCATGAATTGTATTGAACACCTTGCCGGAGCCGTTAATAAACTTCATCTTCGGGGGGTTGTCCTTTTTGGCCAATGGATAGATCTTGAGTCCTTCACGAAACATTTTTGATGAAACGTCAGGTTTGCCATCCACCAGAAATCCGCGTAGAATCACCCAGTTTACATAACTGGTAGAACGAGAAACAAAATAGCCTTCAGGAATATCGCCTTTATAATCTGGCGGCAGAATCAAATATTTTCCGCCCTTGCCGCGGTCGGGTCCCGGTGCGCCCATATCAGTCACAAAACGGAAGAATGCATCATTCACCGTTCCCGGTCCACAACCCGGTGGGATCTCGACCACGGTTGGCCCATCCTTAAGCAAATTAAGGAAGCCAGACGCATATACGGTATCAGTATTCCCCGTCAGGAACAATCCGTTGGAATCCAACAGGGAATCCAATATCAGTACGTGGTTGGATTTTTTTGCACCCAGCCCCCGCATCCCCCGCCGGAAACCCTCGATAGAGGTGATTGGAATTCCGTTCAGAAAAACCTCCACGCCACGCATGAAATCCAGATTATCGTACGCCTTCGCAACGGTTTCATCAGTCGGCATTCCATCAAAAAACTCCATCGTTCCGATTCGTGTCTTCACAGAATCGGGTGTCATAATTTTTTCAGGAATTTTGTTATTGAACCCTGGTGTCGGCTTGGCGGTCACAGAAAACGCAAGGGCTGAACAGAGACCGACGGTCAGGATGGAGAAGTTTATAAATTTCGTTTTCATAATTAATTCCTTATTTTTTTGATGTAATAACGATTGTGTTTATAGAGCTTCATCTTATTTCACGAGTTCGAAATCACCGGGATGCCAGGTTTTCTTAAACCAAGGTTCGAGTGGATTGTAGAGGCGAAGAATGGTGTTCCACCCTTTGCCAGGCGCATTTTGAATCCAGTTGGATTCTTTTCATTTTTTATTCCCTCTTTCTATCCTGGTCTTCCTGTTTTGCCGGCATCATGTCTCCCGCAAACAGAAATACAGACCGTGCTGGTTAACACACAACTATGGTGTACAATACCACACAACTTACTCTTTTACAATCCCCCTTATGCATACTGTCAGCCAGCAGCTATTGCAATACCGGTACGAGTCAATTATTTTCTTGAATTTCTTTTCTGCTCCTGCACGGTTTTCTCTTCATTGCTTCAATGACCGGCTCTACAGTGCTTTGTGTTTTTCAGGCTCCCCAACAAACCTTGCATACATATCGCAACATCTTTCCCCGTTGCAGAGCAGGCGTTATGATCCACTTTAGACGCACAGGCAGGCAACTCTGACAACGCCAAGCCTCAGCCCGGAATTCGCACTCTTAAGGACAATCTCCGCCTTCTATACATTAACCAAAACTAAAAATTTGGTACAGCAAACAGAGACGCATTTTTACGTTTACGCTTTCTTTTGCACATTCTGCGTCTCCACTTATGCGCCTTTTTTAGATTTTTCCCGCCACCAAAGTATACCTAAGGCGAACAGACTCAGACCTATAGTGGTTGGTTCGGGAATGTTTTTAACAACCGTGAAACCCACAAATTCATTATCAAGACCGTGTGCGATGGCATCTGCTTCATTTTCAATATAGTCCACTTCCAGCAAATTTATGGAATCCGTCTCTTTTAATGTTTGAGAATCATAGTAGGCCACCCGTTGCAGACTATTGCTTGCTGCATTCCAAACCTTGATCGAGGAGAGGATCCCATTCCCTGAAGCAAAATCTGCGGTTTTGTCACCGTATAAAAGCAATGACCCTCCGTCCAATTCCATCCAACAGTTACCGTAGGACCAATGATAATAAAGAGAGAAACTTCCACTTCCATTTTTGTCGCTATCGACAACCGCAATTCCACCGTCAGAAATGCTGAGATAATTTTCGGTGGCATTATAGCCATCGCTAAAATCTAAATTTTCGGTGACTGACAAGCGGGCATTGACACCTGAAATATTGATATGATTATATTTACCATAATACATTATACTTCCGTCGCCACAGTTAGCGGATCCATTAACCACCACACGGGCATTATTTTGGATGTTCAGCTGATTGTGAAAGGTGTTGTTTCGACCCACCCAAAGACCAGAGGAAGCTGTAAATGTCAGACCATTCGACACTGTGAGTTCGTTATATGATGCATTGCCACCATCCCGCACTCCCACCTCAAACAGACTTCCAGCAGGGCTGACATAATCACCATCAAACCACCATGCCGCCGGGGAGGCGGAAGATCCATCGTCAGAAAGTTGACTCGTCCCTTCAGGAACAATTCCGGCGGCGAAAATTTGCACCGTTAACATGCAAGTAAACAGCATCGTCGCAATTAAGTTAGAATATCTCTTTTCTGTACGCATTTTTATCTCCCTATTTATTAAAAAGTTCCGGAACACTCAGATTTGAATTAATCCTAAAAACCCAAGGTAACCTTCAGTACTATTTTTTGCAAACAAAATAGAAAGGGAAATTGGCAAAGCGTCCAAAATTGAATAAAAAGGGTCACCCATTAGAGGTTAGGGCAGGCATCCCAATACCCCTCCAGACCGTTTTATGATTAGATATTCAAAATGGACGAGAAATACAAAAACAAATATCGCATAAAATCACACCGAATGCCGGGTTGGGATTATTCCAGCAATGGATATGATTTTATCACATTGGTTACCAGAAAACAGGGAATGCGATTGGGGGGAAATTATTAACGCAAAATGGTGGTTCCGCATTAACTCTCCTGAACTGCCAGCCGACAATGAAGCATTTCCCCGAATGCCAAGGGGATCAATACTCACATCGAGAACCGAATCGCAATCGGCAAGCACTCTAACTATCTCAATGGAACTTGTATGCAGGGAGGTGAATGCCCGCGTCTCTTTTTTGATCTCAAAACTGTCTCGCGTCATATTCGTCTCGCTTCCTTAATTGTATGTTAAACAACTTGAATCCCGACACTGCGGACAGGCATTTTTGCTCGTGGCTCAAAAGTAATACAAGCACACACTTTTGGCAATGAAAATGTCAGCGTATCGCCGTCTCCCAACGTCTTAGAAACATCTTGATTCCTGCGCCCCTAAACGCTAACCTGTACGCTTTCAAACTAAAACGAAAAGGACGTTATATCGATGGGTTCTTGTCTTGTAACCGGCGGCGCGGGTTTTATTGGCTCCCACGTGGCAGAACATCTTGCCAATAGTGGCGTGCATGTGATTGTGCTGGACGATTTGAGTGGAGGATATCGGGAGAATGTGCCCCCACACACTGAGTTTATTGAAGGCTCGATACTGGATGACACACTGATAGAGAAGATATTCCGGGACCACAAAATAGATTACGTCTATCATCTAGCGGCATACGCGGCCGAGGGATTGAGCCACTTTATACGTCGATTCAACTATCGCAACAACCTCATCGGCACCATAAATCTCATAAACGCCGCAGTGAAGCATGAGTGCAAATGCTTCGTATTCACCTCGTCCATAGCTGTTTATGGAACAAACCAATTACCAATGAGCGAAGAGCTGGATCCCAAACCCGAAGATCCCTATGGAATCGCAAAATACGCGATAGAACTGGATCTCGCCGCCGCCAGAGAGATGTTCGGGCTCAACTACGTAATCTTAAGACCCCACAACGTCTTCGGTGAACGCCAGAATCTATCAGACCCATATCGCAATGTTCTCGGCATATTCATGCGACAAATTCTTTCGGGGCAACCCATGACTATTTTTGGCGACGGTGCTCAGACACGCGCATTCTCATACATCGACGATGTCGCGCCCGTGATTGCCGGTTGCACCAAAAACGAGAATATGCTGAATGATGTCTTCAATGTCGGCTCCAGCGATCCGACAAGCGTCAAGGATCTGGCGCATATCATCGCCGAAGCACTGGGGTTGAAGGCAGACATAAACTATCTGCCGGCACGCAACGAGGTGCAACACGCCTACCCGTCACACGCCAAGCTGGAGGAGCGCTTGAGCTATCGACCCGAATGGTCGCTCGAGCAGGGGGTGGAGAAGATGGCGGACTGGGTTAAGGAGCAGACGATACATCCCTGCAAAGTCTTTACCGACATAGAGATTATGCGAAATCTGCCACAAAGCTGGGCGACCCTCATCAAAGAGCAGTCGCAGGGGGATTAAAAACATGAGCAGCACAGCCGTCTCCATCGTTATCCCGTTCAGAAACAGCGAGCAGACCATCGCGCTCACACTCGACTCACTTGCAATGCAACGCGGGATTGATTCAGTCGAGATCATAGGTGTCGACGACCACTCCACAGATGACACGATCAAGATCATCAAGACCCATCCAATTTCAGAATCGCACGAAATCAGAATTATCGCCAACGACGCAGGCGGATTGGCAAACGCTTACAACATCGGCTGGCGGGCGGCAAAAAATGAGTTTATCGTCTTTATGCACTCCGACTGCTATGTGCTCGCAGATGATGCCCTCAAAAAAGTTTGTGGCTATCTGAAGAGTGGCGAATTTGATGGCATCCAACCACTGACACTGCTCCCCGAGGAGGTTTGGGGAAAGATGAGCTTCTGGGATCGTGTCGGGAAATCCAGATATGTCGGGAAAGAGTCCCACGGTTTTGGAGGGAAATTCGATGGAATCCGACGTTCAACTCTGGAGAGCATCGGTGGCTTCGATGCAGAACATTTCTATAGCGCAGCGGAAGACTCGGATATATTCTACCGCATGATCGAGGACTACAAGTTTATAAATTCTGACATTCGAGTTGTCCATAATCACATATTCCCAAAAAACACGCGCGTACTCTCCCTTCTCAAAAAACAGGCTCAGCTGGCACAGGGCTACGGTGCAGTTCTGCGCAAACACCTGCCCCTTGTTTTCAAGTATCCGCGTTTCTTCAAAATGACAATGATACACATGTCAAAAGGGGTGCTGATCATCGGACTGTTTTTCCCGCAAACATTCATCCCCGCTGCAGTTATACTGATGCTTTACGCCATTCTCTATTCATGGAGGGCGTTGTGTACGCCCGATATCCGCATAATCCTGGTGCCATTTGTAAATATTTTGCAATTCGCCGTCTTCAGCTTTTTCTGTTTAACGGGTTTTCTGCTCGGTCGGCAAACATTTTACTACAAATGAGGATAAAACGAGGCTTAATTTGAAACAGAAATATTTGACAAAGATCTTAATTCCCCTGACCCTGAGCGTACTGGTGATCGCATTCTTCCACGCATTGCTATTCAGCGGGCAGACCATTCTGGGCATAGACGGAAACTACGGAATTCATCATGCGATTGGGCAAGCCCTGAACAGCAATATCTACGCCTGGTGGCGCACCATCTGGCTCGGCTCCGCCAATGCGTTCAGCGTAAACACCCACGTTCTCTTTTTGAAACTGTTTTCGACAAGCACCGCTCTCGCATATTATCTGTGTTTCACATTCCTCACCGCGCTCTCATTCATGTTCTTACTGCTTCGGCGTTACAAGATCAACTCCTGCGCCGCGTTATTCGGTGCAATCGCTTACGCATTCACCCCCCACTTCATAACATTGATATACCCCATGCACGGCGGACCAATAACCGTTGTCGCATACATCCCCATGTTGTTCTATTTTCTGACAATCACATTCGATGAAACAAAGTCCAGTCGGCTTAAAACCTGGATATCCGTAATAATGAGCGGTTTCGCGTGGGGCATGGTGATGAACGAGGATCCGCAACGCGGGCTATATGTCTCCGTCACTGCGGCTGCCTACACGCTTTATCTGCTCTGGAGTTTTATTCCCCTCAAATCCGCTCGAAAAAATCTCTTCAGGCAGACCGGACGGGTGTTCATGCGTATCGCTCCGATCGGAATAATCTTCTTCCTCACATTTTACAACAGCCTCCAGAGCCAGCTCGGAGGGAAAAATCTTGCCACCAGCCCCGCTACAGCGCAAGAAGACGCAGAAGAGAGGGAGAAACAGAAATGGGCGTTCTCCACGAGTTGGTCACTGGATCCGAAAGAACTCGCCGACAGTCTGGCTCCCGGCTTCCATGGTTGCATCTCCGGTGACGATGAAAAGCCATACTGGGGTTCACGACCAATCGCCCACAGTAGCGATGCACTCGGTTTCTTTGTTGTTCTTTTCGCCCTCGTCGGCATCGCGACAGGACTACGCAAAGAGAAACACTCACGCTTCTTCCTCGCCGCCGCCACACTCGCCACACTACTGGCTTTCGGCAGCTTCATGCCGGGAAAACCGCTCTTCTGGCTCTGGTATCATCTACCCATGATGGACAAATTCCGTGCGCCGGTGAAGTTCATGTGCGTCACCACCTTCTCGCTCGCGATTCTCGCAAGTTACGGACTCCAGAACTTGATGAACGCATTGCGCGAAGACTCACGATTACCGAGACACCTCCAGAAGGCACTCTCCGCCATGCTCATCATTACGATCATCTGGCTATTCTCCCTCACAGGCGGCAAAGATGTCTTGCGTCACGAAACCTTCTCAGGCAAACTCGGCGGCAATCCGGCACTGATGAATGCTGCTTTCTCCACATCCTTTGGCGCAGTCATTAAAATGAATTTCTATATCGTCCTCTCTCTGATCACACTCTGGCTGGCACGCCGATTCAAGAAACTTCCACGCATCACGGCAATCACCGCCTGCGCATTCACACTATTACTCGTTTTTGACCTCTTCTCAACCGACCAGTTCTATCTCCGAAAGAGCCTCTTCAAACCCGGTAAATTTTTCGTTGCGGATGACGTGATTAAAAAAATAAAAGCCGACAAAACACCAGCGCGTGTCACAACATCCATCAAGATTGTCCCCGGCGAACGGATGGTGCCCCTTGCTCTCACTGTCACCGGGAACCGCTATACAACCTTTCTCTTTCCATACTTCCAGATAGAGGCGATGGACCGTCCGCCGCAACGGAAAATCGCTGGAGACTACACCTCCCTCTTCTCCGCCATGCTTTCGGGCATACCGCAGACACAAAATCCCGAAGCATTCGTCACATCACTGCTCGACAAAAATCTGCGCTTCTGGCAGCTCTGCAATGTGCGCTACGTAATCACCGACGGCGGTCTCCGTGGCATATCAACCCGACCTCTGTCCGTGATGACCGCTTTCAACAAACATCCCAAGCTCAAGTTGCTCGGAGTCTACAACGGTTGCGCCAACCGGCAACAGGCAATATTCGAGGTGCTGGACACCCTGCCCCGTTTCGCATTTTACAGTAGCTGGAAAACGGTTGCGGAGAATAAATGCGCATTGGAACTGATAAGCGACATCAAATTCGATTTCAGCAACACAGCCGTGGTCACAGCAGACAGGGAAAGCCGATCCTCCGACAAAACGGGTATCAAATTTATTGAGCCAAAGATACTGGAATACAGTGACGTGTACAGCAAACTGGCAATCAACACTGCCGATGACGGCTTACTGGTTATGAATTCGCGCCACGACAAAAACTGGAAGGCAAAAATTGACGGCGTGGACGCAGAGATTAACCCCGCAAACTTTATCATGTCCGGCGTTTTCGTCCCAAAAGGCAAACACACCGTCGAATTCATCTTCAGCCCGTCCACCATCAACCTGCGCATTTCGATGGTCACCATATGCATCGTTTTAATCACCTCCATATCACTCGCAATCGTACAACTCTTCATACCCGCAAAAACAGGAACCGCTGATGAACAGTGATCAATATGGACTCATGAGAATTTCTCACGTCTTACCCTGTAACAATCTCCGTGTTAATCAGCCAACGGCGCACACTTCATTCGGATGAGCACGCAATGATATATCACTTCAATCTGCCATATCTGCGCGGGATGTCAGGCGGCGACAAATGCCTTCTGGAGCTCGTCCGTTATTTCGTCACGCAAAAGATTGAAAACACCATTATAACCACTGAGGCGGGTCGGGAGACCTTCTCCCTGCTCGGGCTGGAAGATGGCGACTACTGCAAATATATCACCACCCCCGACTACTGCGACAGCGACAGCGGTCCCGCCATTATGGCAGGCTATATTCTGCGCACACGCCGCGCCAATAAGCTTATGAATCAGATTCCAGTCAAGGATAGCGACATCCTCTTCTGCCACAACGAATTTTTCCCTAATTACATTCCGTTCACAAAACTGGCAAATCTTCATCCTCATGCAAGGTTGATATATCACCTTCATATGCTCGCCCCTGATCTATGGCGGGGTTATAAGGGTCATTTTTCCGGGGAATTTCATCTGCCAAACCTGCGCCTTCTTCACTACCGCACGGAACAGCGAATTTTCCGAAAACTTGTTAAGACATCCGGCTTAATCATTTCTAATAATTCATACTACGACAAAACACTTGCGCAATGGTTCCCCGCTAATAAAAGATATAATATCGTTAAATACAGCGGAGTTGAAATACCAGAACCAGGCAACATTGAAAAAGAGTATGACCTTGCGTGGTGCGGTCGCTTTCACGCGCAGAAAGGGATAGATATGATTCCCGAAATCATTCGTAAGATAAAAAAAACTAAACCCAACATCAAAATAGCTGTTATCGGCTCAGGAACACCCCGGGACACACGTCTGCGGGAGGCGATAAACCGACACAACCTCATGGACAACATCGATTTACTCGGCTTTCTTGAGGGTGTCGATAAGTTCCGAATAATGAAAAGCGCACGTATTTTTCTTATGACCAGCCTCTTCGAGAGCTTCGGACAGGTCAATCTGGAGGCCATGAAATGCGGGCTCCCCGTCGTCGCCTACAATCTCCCTGTTTATGGGGTCTTCGAGAGAGGAATGATCAAGGTTCCCATCAAAGATAATAACGCTATGGCTGCGGAGGTTATAAAACTTCTGACGGATGGAAACCACTACTCCAAAATAAAGAGAGATGCGGAAGAGTTCGCAGCGGGATTTTCATGGGAGAAAACAGGCGAGGAAGTTCTGCGGATTATGCGCAACAACATGTTGCTGAACAAATAAGACTAATACATTTTAAGGAGTTACCATGAAAAACATGAAAGATTACTACGAAAAACTACACAACAACGGGAAAGAGTACTCTGCGGGAGTTTACGATATTAAACAACTTCTCAACATACGATGCGTCAAGGAATGGGTCGCGAACCACACTGACACGTCCGTAAAGGT
This sequence comes from uncultured Verrucomicrobiota bacterium, assembly GCA_964440175.1. GTDB lineage: Bacteria > Verrucomicrobiota > Kiritimatiellia > CAYTQP01 > CAYTQP01 > CAYTQP01. The sequence goes on along the minus strand of CAYTQP010000004.1, from coordinate 14,010 downwards.
GTTGGACATCGGATGCGGGAAGGGTGTCTTTCTGCGTGACTTTATCGAAACCCTCAAAAGCGAATATTCTGTTTCGTGCAACTCGGCTATTGGTATAGACCTTGTAGAATCACCGGGAAATGTGTTTGCCGAACTCGAAATAGATTCAGAGATAATCCTGCAAAATCTCGACGGCGAAAAACTAAATTTGCCAGACGATGCGTTTGAGATCATCACCTGTAATCACGTACTGGAACATATCTTCGAAACAGAAAATCTTCTACGCGAAATTCACCGTGTACTGAAACCAAAGGGACTATGCATTCTCAGCACCCCGAACCTCGCCGCATGGATCAATCGCGGGCTTCTGCTTTGCGGAATTCAACCACTGGGAACAGAACTGGGCATTGAATCCATAACTTATGGATTTCGTCCGGAAACAGCCAAAAAAAGGCTTCAAAGTTTCACGCCAGCCGGACATATTCGCAGTTTCACGCCAGGAGCCTTGAAAGATATTTTCACAACCGTCGGACTCAACACCATTGGGTGGTGGAATCAAGACCGTATTCCCATATTTAGAATCACCAAGTGGGCAGGTCGTGGCATAGGCATTATTGCCACAAAATATTAAGTTGTCATCTGCCACACATACCGTTTTCTATCCGATTGTATGCGTTGTCATAACTATAATTACGAAAAACACGATTCCCGTTGACAGTCCTGCGTAAAGCAATGTCTTGTCGAAAAACATATTTTTAAGCAGAAAACCTCTTCTTTAAAAACCTCCCTCCAATCTTAAACGCATATATCCATGGTATTATAAAACTCAAGACAATATGTATGAACCAGGCGGAGTCTTTTTCTGAAACGTAGCCCCTCACCGAATCATAAACCGGCACAATAAGCGTCTGGGTTAGAATCATCACCTTTAGTATCTTCAGCATACCCATCGAATATCTGTCTTGTCTGCCAGCATCACTATCTTCCATATAGTGATCCATATTGCGTGATAATTTCCTTATTATGTCCCCGATTGATGAAAAGCCCTCATGGGCAACAGCATTTTTCAGAAAGCAGAATGATGCATTCTTTTTCCTCAAAAGTTCTATGCAGAACTCAACATGCTGAAACTGTTCAATGGGTGCATCAAAATACTCTTTTCTCGTCATAAACCCCTGTGAGCCCAGTGTGGGAATATCCCCGTCAGGAAAACTCGCAATCATGTAATCATCATTCTCGCTCATCACCTCTCCCCTCAAATCCCATCGATCTTTATGAAACCCCAGATGATCCTGCATCTTGAGGTAATAAACCACCGGATCTGTGTTTCCGAAAAGGGACGTATACCTGATGGCGGCATTACTCTTTCTTGAATATTCAAACTTCCATGACTGAATGCCGACAACATTCCTGTTCTCTCTCAAAACCTTGACGGCATTCCGTATCCAACTTCGGTCTGTCAATCGATTGTCGGCATCAATAAACAACAAAAACTTCCCTGCCGCCCGATTCACACCAATAGCTTTTCCTATATCATAATCCTTCTTGCCATTCCTCAGTATTATTACAGGAAACCGCCCGGCAATGTCTATCGTGTTATCAGTTGAATCGTCATCAACAACCAATATCTCCACAGCATTCGCATCAAAATCCTGCGTAACAATAGATTCCAAACATTGATGGAGATTGTTTTCCTCGTTATAAACCGGCAATATTATACTGACAATCGGCTTCATTTATCGCAAATATCCCTTGTGTTTACCCATTCAGATGTGTAACACTGTGTTTTTTCCATTACGATCCAATATAACAGTTAATAAACTATTATGAGACAAAAATATCCAAGAATTCTAAAAAACCGTTGCTCTTTCATCGCCTCTTTAGTGGCAGGGAAATCGGTTCTGGATATCGGTTGCGTTGGTCATACACTAGAAAATTGTGTCCAATCACATTGGTTGCACGAATATTTAAAGAGATCCGCAAAAACAATTCTTGGTCTTGACTACGAAAAAGATGAGATCGAAAAAATGAAAAATGCGGGGTACAATGTGATATCCGCAGATGCCACCGATTTCCATCTAAATCAGAAATTTGAAGTTATCGTCGCCGGTGAGCTTATCGAACATATCTGCAACCCCGGTCTTTTCCTGCAATGCACCAAAGAACACCTGTCGGATGGAGGAAGGCTGATCCTCACCACCCCAAACGCAAACTGTCTCGTATATTTTCTTGAAAATCTGTTTTTGGGTAAGGAGATCGAAAATTCTGACCACGTCTGTATCTATTCCCCGAAAACACTCTCAAAATTACTGGAAAAAAACGGATTTATGGCGCAAAACATCATTTTTCTGGCAGAAAACACCTCCTTCTATCACGATTCCCCCATGATAAAGCTCCTTGTTCATATCAAACAAATACTGCAATCCATCTTCTGTCTGTTCCGCCCCTGTATGGCACATCAAATGATTATTATCGCAACAGTTGATCAAGAGAAATCAAAAGACACATAATCACAAATTGCGTTCTTGCAATCCAAACGCGACAACATCTAATGCCGAACGTATCTTTTGACAAAACAGTCACTCAGGGTTTACGATGGCTGATGAAAATGAAAATATTTGCGCAATTATTTTGGTTCCTCTCGCTATTTTGAATGTCCCGCATCTCCGCTTGCGCAAACGTGAATGACCGTCTGCTTGACGGCAACGCCAGCGATACGAGCGAAAACGGGCATGACAACATCGAAAAAGAAGAAGAAGAGATAGGGGGCGGTTTTCTTGTCTTCCAATACGACGGATGAAACAGTCACCACAACCGGCAAAAGCGATTTATCCCATCCTTGAAACACCATTGACGGTGATGCTCCCGGTATCGACTCTTTTTCCCAGACGGAACGCGCTTGGGTTGATCCGGGTTAGATGACATTGACCTTTCTGACCTCACTCTCTTAATATCCACTTCTCGACTAAAGGAGATGCTTCGACTTTCCACTGTCAGTGCGACACTATTCAGCATACGCACTTTCGGGCACTATACCCGACTAAATGCAATCGACGAAACTGTCGGCTCTTCGAGACACGAATTTAATCTGGTCTGTTACCCCATCAGCGGGATGATCGGTTTAGAAATCCAGCCCAATCTATTCATAAAATTCACAACGCAAACACTGAATTTGCGGCAAAATCAGAGATTTGGCGCGAACTTGCAATCCCTCGCCACTTGACAGTTGACACTTTCAGATATATCTTGCGTGTTCATTGCAGTGCAATGGAGAATATGCTAAACTTCGCTGAAAATTTCAGGAGAAAAAGAGATGAAGAAAAGACACTTCGAAACAGAATGCCTCCATTCGGGATACACAGTGGACGCGACAACCTCCTCTCAGGCGGTGCCGCTCTACCGCACAAGCTCATATCGCTTCAGGGACACTGAGCATGCCGCCAACCTGTTCAGCCTCCAGGAACTCGGCAACATTTACACGCGCCTGATGAACCCGACAACGGATGTTCTGGAGAAACGCATGGCCACTCTGGAAGGTGGCGCGGCCGGTCTGGCACTGGCATCGGGAACAAGCGCTATCTTCTACAGCATCATAAATCTCGCGCAGGTCGGAGACGAAATTGTCGCTGCCACAAATTTGTACGGGGGAACCTACACACAGTTCGAAAATATTCTGCCTCAACTTGGAATCAATGTAAAATTTGTCGACCCCTCCAACCCTGAAAACTTCGCTGCCGCGATCACACCAAAAACGAAGGCTCTTTATGCGGAGACCATTGGGAACCCGGCACTTGACCTGGCGGATATCGATGCCATCGCAGATGTTGCCCACGCACACGGTCTTCCTCTGATAGTCGATAACACATTTGCCACCCCCGCTCTCTTCCGTCCACTGGAACACGGAGCGGATATTGTCGTCCATTCCCTCACCAAATGGCTGGGCGGGCACGGCACTGGTATTGGAGGGGTGGCTGTGGATTCGGGAGAATTTGACTGGACCACCGGAAAACATCCGTTGCTGTCGGAGCCAGATGCCAGCTATCACGACATTCGTTTCGCCAGCGACCTTGGAGAACTTTCACCGCTTGCGTATATCCTGCGGATGCGGCTGGTGCCGCTTCGCAATCTTGGCGCATGTATCGCGCCGGATAACGCATGGCTGTTCATTCAGGGGCTGGAAACTCTGCCACTGCGAATGGAGCGTCACAGCGAAAACGCGCTAACCGTAGCCAAACACTTAAAAGAACACGCCAAAGTAGAATGGATACGCTACCCGGGACTTGCTGGTGACCCCTCCTATGAAAACGCACGGAAACACCTTCCAAACGGCGCAGGAGGCATGGTTGTCTTTGGGATCAATGGCGGAGTGGAAGGCGGATGCAAATTTATTGAGGCGTTGAAGCTGTTCTCACATCTCGCAAATGTCGGCGATGCAAAAAGCCTGGCCATCCATCCATCCACCACAACGCACGCCCAGCTCACGAAAGAGCAACAGGCCGCCGGCGGGATTTCACCAGAACTTGTGCGTCTATCGATTGGCATAGAGCATATTGATGACATACTGGACGATATCGATCAGGCTCTGGAGACGCTTTAATGGGAACTGAAACAAAGTTCTTCACATACGGGAATAACGACGGCTCCAGACTACTTCTTCACAGCGGGAAGCGGCTGGGTCCCGTCACAATCGCATACGAAACCTGCGGCAAGCTCAACACCTCCAGAGACAATGTAGTCCTTCTCTTTCACGCCCTGACTGGCTCCCAGCATTTTTGCGGTTTCAATCCTGCGGTTCCTGGTGTGGGGAAGCTCTGGAACGATGAATGCCAGTCTGGCTGGTGGGATGCGTTTGTCGGACCCGGCAAGATGATTGACACCGACAGATTCTTTGTCATCTGCGCAAACTATCTAGGTGGATGCTACGGTAGCACCGGCCCGTCTTCCATCAACCCGGAAACAGGAAAAGAATGGGGCGGGGATTTCCCTCTATTCGACTTCAACGACATTATTGATTCCCAGATTCCGCTTTTTGACGAACTGGGCATAGACACCTTCCATGCTGTCGTGGGAGCCTCTCTCGGTGGAATGCTCGCGATGAACCTCGCCGCACGCTATCCGCGCAAGGTCAAGCGTATAATCCCTATCGCCTGCGGGATAGAAACGACAACGCTGACACGCACACACAACCTTGAACAAATCATCGCCATCGAAAATGATCAAAATTTCAACAACGGTCACTACTATGGGAAAACACCCCCTCTTCGCGGTCTGGCGCTGGCACGCATGATATCGCACAAAACGTTCATCTCCCTGCGTGCCATGGAGGCACGCATGCGTGATAAATGCGAACAGGAACGCGACGAGTTTTCATGGTACAAGATAAAGACTCCGCTGGAATCCTATATCCTCCATCAGGGTCGTAAGCTCACCAAACGTTTCGATGCCAACACCTATCTTTATTTGATCGCCGCCTGGACTCACTATCATCTGTTGCGTGACTGTGGCGCGAAAGATTACGCGGAGATTTTCAAAAGATGCAAACATCAGGAATATCTCATCTTCAGCATCACCGGGGATGTCTGTTTCTATACTGAAGAGCAGGAGTATATTTATAACATCCTGCTGGAAAACAATATAAAAGCCAAACATGTCACAGTGGATTCCGACAAAGGGCACGACTCTTTCCTCCTTGAACCCGAACTGTATCACAAGGAGATACGTGCGATACTGACCGCCGATTAATCCACTTCATTTTGCGTAGCGTCCTCAGGGACACTACCAATAACTAAAAACCGAAAAGAGTGTTATGAAGAACAACAAATTAATCATAGATGTTGCGGAAAAACTTCGGATACGCAATAAATCTTCCCTTCACAGGAAAGGAGCGGCTAAAGACTACTATCTGCCGGAACGAAAGGCTGTTCATGAGGCGTTAGACAACCTGACAGAGATACTCTTTCCCGGTTGCCACGGATACGGTCCGACAATCAGCAACAGAGATGATGTCGATCTCACTGAACATCTTGCCAGAACAGCTGATATCCTTCAAAAACAGGTAGCCATGTCATTTGAGTATAAATGTGAAATAGACAGATGCGAAGACTGCAACGATTGCGAGCAGCGTGCGGAGGAGACAGTTAAAAATCTAATCAATACTCTTCCGCATATTCAGGAAATGATACAGAACGATATAAAAGCCGCCTATGACGGAGATCCCGCCGCCAACTCTCATATGGAGATAGTTATGAGCTATCCAGCCATACAGGCGATATTGACTCACAGAATCGCCCATCTTCTCTACAGCGAAGGGGTTCCGCTGATACCCAGAATAATGTCGGAACTCTCTCACTCCCGCACGGGCATTGACATTCATCCCGGCGCCAAAATCGGAGGCTTTTTCTTCATCGACCACGGCACCGGTGTCGTAATCGGAGAGACCTCGGTCATTGGTGACAATGTGAAAATATATCAGGGTGTTACACTGGGTGCGCTGAGTTTTCCGAAAGATGAAAACGGCAACCCCGTCAAAGGAATCAAACGCCACCCCAACGTAGAGAACAATGTCACCATTTACGCCGAAGCAACCATTCTCGGAGATATCACTATTGGCAAAAACTCTGTGATTGGTGGCAACGTCTGGCTGACTCATTCAATTCCACCGGGAACAAAGGTCTCCAATGTGCAACCTAAACCCAAAATCAGACAAAGTTAACCTGATCTATTCATAAACTCCACGGAAGCCTGCCCCGCCACGAGATTCCTTTGGCTCAAAGACTTGGCGTGAAAACAACTTCAATGTATGTCCACCATTCTCTGAATGGCGGTTAACGCCTGCTCCCGTATCTCTGCGGGAACTGTGATTTCGGGAGCCATATCCTCCAGTGACCACAATATCTTCTCCAGATTTATCATCTTCATATTCTTGCAGACGGCATTCCGGGCGGCGGGATAAAATTCCTTCAAGGGGTTCTCCTTCTTCAGTCGATGCAACATCCCCACCTCCGTCGCCACAATAAACTCAACCGCGTCCGACTCCGCCGCCACCCGGCACATGCCCGAAGTGGAAAGCACCTCATCAGCTATCTTCAGGACACTCGGCGGACACTCGGGATGCGCCATCACGAGGGCGGCGGGATGTTCCTGTTTCAAACGCTCAATCGCCTTCGGGGATATGCGGGCATGAGTGGGACAATACCCCTGCCAAAGAATCAGCTCCCTCCCTGTTTGACCAGCGGTGTAACCGCCCAGATATTTATCCGGAACGAAGATAATATCTCTGCCCGAATCAATTGAATTCACCACCGCCTCCGCATTGGCAGAGGTGCAACAGTAATCGCTTTCGGCCTTAATCTCGGCACTGCTGTTCACGTAACACACCACCACTGCGTCGGGATGCTTCTCTTTCATTTCACATAGCTGCTCAACGGTTATCATATCGGCCAGCGGACAGCCGGCATACCGATCAGGCAGAAGAACCTTTTTTTCGGGATTCAGAATCGCCGCCGTCTCCGCCATGAAATAAACTCCGCAAAACACAATCACGTCTGCATCAGTGCGTGCCGCCACCTGGCTCAGCCCCAGTGAATCCCCCAGATGATCCGCAATATCCTGTACCTCCCCCATCTGATAGTTATGCACAAGCAAAACCGCGTTTCGCTCCCTCTTCAAACTCTCTATCTTCGCCACAATTGGATCAATCATTCTTCATCCTTAAACACCATCTCGTTATAATAATCAAACATACGCGCAAGCTAAAACACAACTCGACATTTATCAAGAATTAATAAACGCCATTACCCCTGTTCCACGATTAAGAGTATCCCTGTTTTGATCTCATCAGAATCACAGCTGCTCTCTCAAAAATTCGGGGAGTTCCTCCATGCTCAGCAGATGATGGTCCGCGAGAGTTTCCGCCTCACTGGCTTTCACCAAAACCGTCCGGCATCCTGCAGCACGCCCGGCCAAAATATCCCGCTCCGAATCTCCAATCATCCATGAACTCTTTAAATCAATATTGTGTTTAATCGCCGCCTTCAGCAACATTCCCGGTGCCGGCTTGCGGTCGGGATGCTCTCCGTCGTGCGGACAGTAGTATATGTCGAGAAGTTTCAGCCCCTGCCGGGCAAGTACCATACGAAGGCGTTTATGAATCTTCTCGACCATCTCACGGGAAACAATGCCGGTAGAGACACATTTTTGATTGCTGACAATAATAGCGGGAAACCTCTTCTCTGCACCCACCCGCAATGCGGAAACAAATTCCGGCAGAACATGGAAATCTTCCACTCGTTCGACATACCCCGCGCCTGGAGACTGATTGACTATTCCATCACGATCAAAAAAAAGACAGCCACGCATATCGCCCGGCTGTCTCAATTTTTCCTGACCCGACATTATTCAACGCGCTAGCTAACGATAAGCCCGCTCACACGCTTGCGTATCCACCAGAGAACCCCGGCGCCGGCAAAGAAAAACGCCACCATCGGTTCGGGAATCACTGCGTCAATCTGATCTTTATACGTCGTTAAGTCGGCAATGTATGTTTTGTTCCCAAACACCGCCGTGCTTCCAGGCTGACCCGTATGAGTTCCAACCGTGATCATAACCCCGGCAACCTCCCAGTCAGTACCATGTTTCATAAACACACCACCACCCGAATCGTATGTCGCCCCCTGCGCATCATCCGCGACATCATCAAACTGCGTTCTGAAACAGGTTGTAGTTCCATAACCATCATTAATACTCATATTTATTCCATCCAGCGAATTCTCCCCCCACCTCTTTGTGGAACCGGTGGCATATTTGTATCCTGTGTACACAGCAAGTGACTCTGTCGTCTCCGCCCATGCCGCATCCCAGTAGGTTTCTCCCGTTCTCCGATTTCTTCCGTTTCCAATCATCACCACATCGGAATTGAGAGAGATGTTCGCGGATCGAATCGTCGCGCCAGACTCAGTTGGAGCTCCATTAACCTTGAAAAGGTCTAAATCCGCGTCAGGACCTGAACTGTTTGTGATGCGCGTCCAACTGCTCTGATCAATCGCATAGCTCCCACTGTCAAGTACAGCGTTGGTGGGACTGTCCAAATTGTGGACATGATGCGCTGTTATGAACCAGGAATTACCAAGATATGTGACACTGGAAGGGGCTCCGTTCGCGGCGGCAATCCTTCCCACATTCTCCCAGCCGGGATCGTCGGAGGGCGCACTCGTGTTTCCTGTTCCATCTCCACCCGAAATAATAACCGCATTCGCACAAAAACACACCACAAAAAAAACTAAACAGCAAACAACTATCTTTTTCATATCGCATCTCCAAATACTAGCTATAACATCTACTGCAAACAAAGTACATTGACTACATAAACGATTCAAGATTATATTCCGTTTAATTGATCACTTCTTTGGCTCATTCATATTCACATACTCTTGAATCCTGGCTACATGATAATATGGGATATTCAGCAGACGGAATTTAATTCCAGCACCAGCATCCTGAGTAAGAAAGCCACCCCTATAAAGTCTCACGGCTGTTTTTGCAGACGGACTCATCTCCATGAATCTATTCAATGACCGAAGCCTCCCTGCCACGCCGGATTTCACTTCAACCGGAAGCGGAACGGCCCCGTTCAACTCCAGAAAATCTACCTCCGCCTGCGATTGCGTCTTCTCGCGCACCCAGAATAGAGGAACTTTTCGAACATCATTTCGAGAAGCCATAAGCTCTTGTCCCGTCAACTGCTCCAGCAGGTTGCCACGAAAACTACTTGACAAATCATTAATTCCAATCAATGCCTGTTGAACACCACACACATACTGAACCAACCCCGTATCAAGACACTGAAGTCTTGGCGATTTTCGAGTATTAGGAACTAGGGGGACAGAGACTAAAACAGTTGGATACAACAACGAAATCAGCATCACCTTCTCCAGTGTGCGCAAGGCATCGCCCACCTCGCGCGAGCCATAACAAGATTCACCAAAACCAGCAAACTGAATTCGCGATCCCGCCTGCAAAGGGACAGTTTTTAAACAGTGTCGCAACACTCTCGCCATCGCCTCATTCCGGGTATACTTCGGGATATCATCGGCATAGGCAGCAAACAGGTTTTCATAGACCCGATTGACCGCCACAATATCCTTAGTTCGAACATACTCCGCAACCGCTTCTGGCATTCCCCCGATAAGCGCATATTGATGATAAAGTTTAAATAGCTCCTCCTGCGCAAAGACCGGAGATGGAACCAGACTAAACACATCCACCATATCCCGACCAGCCACCGCACCGAGAAACTCCTCAAAACACATAGGATAGAGATATCTGAATTCAACACGCCCAACAGGAAAGGAAATATGTTCCCGTTGCAACGCTACTTCTAAAAGCGATCCAGCAGCAATCAAGTGAAGTTCGGGGATATCCTCATAAAAATAGCGCAACTGCGCAACCGCCGCCACAGATGCCTGAATTTCGTCAAGAAACAATAGGCAACAACCCGCATCATGAGTTGAAACATTTTGTTTCAATCGAATTGCCTGAAGAATTTCGCGGGGACTCAAGCCCTGTTCGAATAAGGCCGCATTTTCCGCAACCTCAAGGTTCACCTCCATAAACAGATCATATGATTCGCCGAACATGCGTACAGCAACCGTCTTGCCAACCTGACGGGCTCCACGCAGAACCAGGGGTTTCCTGACAGGGGATGCCTTCCACTCTCGCAAATTTTCATTGATCAAGCGCTCAAACATTTACTCACCTTCCCTCAAACTCACAAAACAAGGGCATATAAACAGAAACTCCGTCACAAAACAAGGGCATATGTTGTTTTCCAGGGGTTGCGACAATAATCGGAATACATTTGGAGGGGCTGTTTCTCCTTGCTCCACCCGTTACCGCCCCATTGCGTTAAACTCATACACACCGTCAAAGCGGTTATCTTTGAGAAGCCTAAAGTGCGGGAGCAGCTCCGCTCCAAATCGACTCAATTTATCGCGCTGTTCCGGGAAATGTTCCAACAGCGCACGCGGCGGATCAAATGTATCCGCCAGTGCATATACCCGCCCCTCTGCGGTCTCAACTCGCTGTAGCAACTCGCCGGAAGCGCACTTTCCGAGGTGGTTCAGATTGATCACCTCCCCATCGCAATAATAACGCAAATAAAAATAAAAAACTGGATTTTCCGCAGTTAGCACAATATCACCTTTTTGAGCATTCTTTATAACCCAGTCCGCCTTCTGCTGGTTGTAATCACCATGTTCATCCTGAATCATTGCCATTCCGCCCAGCCAGTTGTGCGCAAGTAGCACAATAACTCCAGCGTACAAAAGATATCGTCCCGATCTTATCCACATCAGCGACGCGGTCAGCAAAGAGGTCCCCAGCCAGAACGGGAGCAATAACATTATCCATATCTCAGGATTTCCCGGCTCAAGCACCAACATCACGGCAACGTATACCGCCATCCACACAGTCAACAGTGCCAACAGCGCGGATTGACGGCAAAAAAAATTCCGCACGTCACGACGTTCCTTGAAAACAAAAAACGCAAGTGCCGAAAGCACTATCGCAAGTGTCAGCAATGTGACCGACGAGCTCCAAAACCGAAGTGGCGATGCCTGCTCCCCCATAAAGACCTCCTCTCCCAGCATCCTGTATGGGTATTCCTTCTGTATCCAGTCCCTGAACCTCGAAGATGCGAAGAGAAAATTACCCGATGCGACACACTGCCCGAACGCCACACCGCCACGCGCCAGATTCGCCATCTGGAATCCGGCCTCGGCTGGCTGATTCCGCAACGGCGAACCTTTTTGAAAGCCACAGCTCAACGCAATTCCTCCGAAGACCGTCATCAAAAACAATCCCGTCACCACCAGATGCAGTGCCGCCAGCTTAAACCTCTTTCGGAAAAGATAGTAGAGGGGCATCGCGACAATGGCAAAGGCCGCGTTCGCTATGTGCATCAACACGGCAAATGCCGCCAAAACACCGCCAAAAACCACGCGACGTGCGGAGAGGTCCGATCGCACGATTACCCAAAGGCTCAAAACTGTCGCCGCCAATGCAGGGATATAAACCTCCCCCTCACAACTGTAGCGCCAAAAATTGTATGAGAACGCTAGAAATAAGGGGAGATGGAAGATGGAGATGGGTACGCTCCCAGTGGTAAAAACATTCGATATTCGCGACAATAATAGATAGAAGAGTGCGATCGTCAACGCACCACAAAGCAGACTGAATCCGATCATAAGCGGATACACCCGTCCGTCATATCCACAAAACTCAGCGGCAGAGAAAACCACTTTCATCAACGGGTGATAGATTAGATGAGAACTATAGAAAAGCTCGGACACCTGGTGGTTCTCTATCTCCCACGCATAGTCGAACACATCCTCGGCCTCGGTATGATTGCCGGGTATCGTTGATGCATAGAGAAGAAACACGCCAAAAAATATTATTACAGCCTTACTCTTTTTGCCCATCATCTTTCCCCGATCGCCGTCACCCATAATTTCCGCTGAATATTCGTTTCACCTCTTACAAGAGAGACTCGCATCCTCTTATCTCAACGTCCATAGGAGATCAGTGCCCTGTCAATACCGTCTCGAAAGCTTATTGTATGCGTGAAGCCAAACTCCCGCTGGCGGGTTGTATCGCCACCGCGTGCGAATACACCCTCCGGCTTGCCGGATGTCCCACGCACCTCAGGAGTGAAGCCACACAGGTCTGCGGTCATCTCTGCAAACTCTATAAATGAAGTGTAAATTCCCGTGGAGAGATTCAGCGCGGATGCATCATCTATCTGATCCATTGTTTTCAAAACCCCCTCTACACAATCATCGATATGAATAAAGTCGCGCATCTGGCGCCCGCTTCCCCACACGGTAATCACGGGTTCACCACGACTGGCAAGAACCCGTTTGCAAATGCCGGGGAACGGATAGGTGTTGTCCTGATCCTCCCCGTAACCGGAGAACGGGCGATAACAGACAGACTTGAGTCCGTGTTTCTCAAAAGCAAGGCGTGCGAGATATTCGTTGGTGAGCTTAGCCCAGCCATACGTCATATCCGGCATGCCGATTCGATCCTCGAAGGTGATAATCTCTTCTTTTAAAAGCAAATAATGATCGGGACGCTGAAGTTCAATCGGATATGCCGCGCTGGAACTGAAAACAATGCTTTTTGCAGGACGCACTTTGACCGCCCACTGCCAATACTGCGCGTCAATCGAGAGGTCGTCAGCTACAGCAAGGGGATTGTTCTCTATCATCTCTCTGCCTCCAACCATTGCGGCGAGATGGAAGGCATAATCAAAATCCGTGTCTCCATTTTGCTTAAACCACTCCCGACAATCCTGACAGACGTAATGGAAGCGGTCAAAGTCCAACGGATTGAAAAGAGGCCATTCTTCCGGAGCTATGCCACCGCTGAGCGGGGCGATGGGGTCGACACAATAGACCTCGTGCCCGGCATTCAAAAGTCGATCTATCAAATGTCTTCCAACAAAACCGCAACCGCCAGTCACCAAACTCTTTTTCATAACTCAAATTCTCCCGCTGTTAAAACTAAATGTCTCATTCATTTTTCACACAAATCTGTCTTTAAATCCAACACCTTCTTCACTGCCGTAAAAACCTCTTCAACCGTAATCATGGTCATACAACTGTCACCGGAACGAACGCAACGCTCCTGCAAACACGGATTGCAGGGGAGTCGATGGAAAATGACCTCGTCACGCTCTCCACGCGGACACCAAAGTTCAAAATCACCCGGACCGAACAACGCGACGACTGGAACGCCCAGAGTCTGCGCCAGATGCATCGGACCGCTGTCCAGACACACCAGTAGATCAGCACCCATGATCAGGCAAATGAGTTCCTCCATGTTGGCGACAAGCGCAGGACTCTCCGTCGCAATACTTATCTGATCCAACACCTTCTTCTCGGTGGTCGCCGTATCATTAAAAAAAAACATACCTGGCGCAACCTGATAGCGTGCACGATCTATCCAGTGTTCTGATGGCCACTGTCGATATCA
>CAYTQP010000003.1:0-50110 GCA_964440175.1 uncultured Verrucomicrobiota bacterium | reverse complement strand
CCGTTCTTCTCGAAAAATCCGCGCAGAACACGCGCAGAATTATTCTGATCGGAGGAGAGCCGGATTGTATAAGCCCGGGACAGCCGCACCGCAAGCCCTCGGCGTTTCGCAATGACGATAGTCGCCACCCCATCGCCGACATCAAGACCTATCGCCTTTCTATAACGAAACATCGTCATTACGCCAATCCCTTTTCCTTCGGCAACTGCATGAACACCCTCCCCAACGCTACGAATCAACCGCATCCGCTGTCGGTTTCTCCTGCATCTCACCGGAAGATTCCTGAGGCGGATTCTCCTTTGCCGGCAATATAGACTCACCGCGCTCGGAGATCACCGTAGCCGTCACAAATATCAAAAGATTCTTATTCTCCTCCGTGACATCCGTTCGTCTGAACAGATGCCCAATCAGCGGAATCGATCCGAGAAAAGGTATCTTGTGCAGCGTCTCCTGCTGAACCGTGCGTATCAACCCGCCCAATACAACCGTCTCGCCACTCTCCACAATCACCTTTGTCTGCACTTCGCGCCGCCGAATGACCGGCAGTTTAACCACAATCTGCGGTATCTCTCCCGTGACACGGTTGGTGCTCACAGATTCATTCTGATAGCTCACAAAACGATCGAGAAGGCTTATTGACGGCATAAGCAGAAGGCTCACCGTCTTCCTGTCTGCCCCCACGCTCGGAACCGCAACCAGGGTTATCCCCAGTTCCGCCATATCTGGCGATCCCTTGGGGATGAGTGCTGTCACCGTGTAACGCTTGTTGTTATCGTCCACAAGATTAAACGCCTGCGCCTCGAACTCCTTATAATACAGCAGGTCATCGCCGTCCCGCAACTTTGCCGGATTGTTGTTCACTGTCGTCACACGCGGAACCGACAGAGTCTTACCCTCGCCGGATATGTCAATCGCGTGCAGAACCGCCTGAAACATCGGCTCCGTTAAAACGCCCTGATAAGTGAGATTGAGACCCTGGCTCGCTGTTGGCGGATTGCCACCGCGCACCAGCCCGAAGCTCCCGCGTGGACCAAGTGGGAACGCACCGCTTTCATCACTGGTGTAAGGCGAGTAAGAGACAATGTCGCCTGTGCCTACCTGAGTTTTAGGGCTTCTGACCCATGCTCCATTTTCATAAATACTCTTCTTGGATACGATAAACGGCGAATTTAACGTCCACTCCAGCCCGATTTCACGTAGATCCGATTGAGTGATTTCAATAAAGCGAGCCTCTATCAGAACCTGCGGCGGCGATTTGTCCATCGTCTCCAGAATCTCACCTATCAGCTTGAGATTGTCCGGCGTGTTTTTGGCGAAAACATCATGCGTGTTGCGGTCAATATAAAACTCCGCCCCCTCAACCTTGGGTACAAACTTCTCCACCACATCTTCCATATACGTCTTTCCCGTAGGCAGCACCGTCGCCTTGCCGGATATAAGCCCCAAATCGCTGATGAGCTTGTCTTTGCTCTCCCCCCAATCGTTGCCATGCAACTGCAAACCCTTTTTCAAATGATAAATCCTCGTCACCAACGGCTGCGACTTCTGGGAGACAGTCTTCGTAACCCAAATCACATTTTCACCAAGATAGAAGTCTATTTTGTAGTTGCGCGAAATAAAATCGAGTACCTCCTTCAGAGGAACATCATCAACCTCAATATCAATCGCCTTCCCTTCCGCTAAATCTTTGTCGGCAATCATGTTCACACCGTCATTCGCCGAGAGCGTCTCAATCAGGTCGCTCACATTCGCACCCTTTAGATGAATAGTCACCTTCTTCGCCAGCAACTTATAAAGCGGACTATCCTGATTCGCAAAGGGCTCGCACACCGTCGATACAAAACGCTCAATCATGTAGTTGGGCGGCACCTGCCCCATCTCCTTAGCCTCCAATGCCATATTCTTAACACTAAGGACTTCGTTCTCTTTGATGCGCGACTCGCGCTGATCCAGCATGGCCGAAATACAGCGATTCCTCAAATCGTTCAGCCCCACCGTGTTCTTGTCCTGCTGGTTCACCTCAATACACGCCATCAACGCCTTCTGATAATCACCGGATTCGTAAAGCTTCTCCGCCTCTCGCAGTTCCTGTGCCACAACAGGGGGTGACTCCTCGATCTTGCCCGAATCCTTGTTCAAGCTCGCACAACCACTCAAGACAATCGCAAGCACACACCCTCCCGCACTTGCCGTCAACATTACAATCCGCTTGAAATTCATAATTTTCCTTAACCCTTTTTCAAAAGACTCGCCCATAAAATCACCCGCTCAACCACCGGTTGCCACTGATTTACTCCAGCTGACCTGAAATACAAGATTAAACCTTGATCCACCATCGAAAAAGTATAAATATATTATCAAATTAAACGTAAGTATAGGCTTTCAGGAATTGCACACAAACAGAAAAGGAAAGTATTATGGGGGAATATAAAAATTTATTCATTGTTTCAACACTACTGTTTTCGCTTTCGATCATCGGCATTCCAACAGATGCGGCAGACATTGAACCCACATCCGGATCAATAATAACCCTCAAAAACCCTCGAAATCTGAGCGTCGGCCTGCGTCTGCAACGTGATCGCCGCGAGTTTAAAACCGGCGACGAGCTACTCGGACTTGACATCAACCACGCCCTCTTACAAATAGGTGTCACCCCTTTGCCGTTCCTGAGCCTCCTGGCAGAGGGGGGTGCATCCCATGCCGAACGAATCGACGACAAGGGAAACGGAGCCCTCCAATGGGGATTTGGAGTACACGTAAAAGCACTTGAATATATTATTGAAAGCACACCTGTTGTCGGCACAAAAAAAGCGGTCGCGCTGGAAATCGACATAAGCTATTCGCACTGTGAATCCGATTTCAGTGACAAAGATATCAGCTGGGACGAATTCATAATCTCTCCACTGCTCTCATACACCAGCCACAGCACCAGACGTCATACCTGGTTTTCAAACGAACCAGCCGCCACAGCCATTCGCGGCGGTCCGGTCTTCATAAGCACAGACGGCGATTACGGCGAAACATCACTGAAAGAGAATAACAACTTCGGCGGACGCATAATATGCGACTTCCTTCTCGGTGGCGGCCGGGTCACGAGAAAGGAAGGCATATTCATCGGTAGTGACGAACGCCAGATCGCATTCGGTGTGGCACGCCATTTTTAGACCGCGCTAAAGCCTAATAATCCACACCGGCCGGCATCACATTCTCTGGATCAAAGGCGTGACACGGAGTTACGCCGTACACCATATTGCAATTCGGACACCGCCCTTCAAAGGTCTCCATCTCAAAACTCTTCTCGCATCCGGAACAATCAATCCTCAGTGGCATCGGCATAAACTGCTCCGCAAAACCCATTTGTCTCACCTTGTCAACAACCTGCGTCCCGTTTTCAAAACTTCCCGCACATCCGTCGTGATTCATAACTCAATCCTTTCTTTAACATGAATTCGGCATTTGATGTGAATACAAGTGTACTATGCCTGCCTTCACAATGGGCTGCGCACGAGCGAAGATGCAACCGTTAGTGCATAAAGCCCCATGCGCCCCATTGCGGGCAAAATGATTGTGCATATACGTTGCATTCAACTGCCGAATTCAGGTTTAACCCCGCACCAGCTTCTTTCCATATCTCAGCCGGTTACGCATATCTCTTATCTTCTCATCCATACTCTCAAGTTCCGCAAGAACACCAAGCTCCTCTTCCGTAGTTTCAATAACCTTCAAAATACCGCCATTCTGAATGACAATCCGCTTATTCCCCAGCAACGCGAGAGTCGGATCGTGCGTCGCAATCAACACGATTTTCTCCTCCGACAAAAGCAGAGAGAGAGCCTTCTTCCTGTCGATACCCGCATTCTCGATCTCATCAATCAGCACAATTGGAGACTTGCTGAGGATGGCCGTGTCGGCAATCATCAATGCCCGCGACTGACCGCCACTGAGACTCGTTATCGGCGTATCCGCTTCAAACGATTCACCCGCCAGTTCATTGGCCTGCGCCAATATCTTCGCTATCGTCCCCTCAACATCCTCAACCATACGGCTCTCGGCATGCAGTTCTATAAACTCGCAAACGCTCAAATCCATCACAAAATTCATGTTCTGCGACAATTGCGCGACGAGCTTATCCTCCACCGAAAAACGCCATTTCCTGTCAGGTTCCACATCGTTTATGAGAATACGCCGATTTGTGGGCGTGTCACACTGGGCAACCCATTCGATATCCGCCAACAACCGGCTTTTACCGGAACCAGTAGGGCCAACAATCGAAACAATGTCACCCTTGCATATCCGCAACTTGTCGTAACCCTCCGGCGCACCGTCTTTATCCGTTCCACGCTCAATCGTAAGTGCCCGCACATCAGCCTGATCCTCTCCAAGAAACTGCAGCATTGTTAAGATATAGCTGACAAGCCGACTGCCAGCATCGTCCTTGTCAACAGCGTGATCCTCGAGATACTCATCACCCAGCGTATTCAGAAATCCTCTGAACGTGAGTCCGCGACTCGCCGAAACATCAAAATTGTTCTCCTCAAAATATCCAGCTAGAAACGGATACTTCTCCAGTAAAACATAGATGCGTGTACTCAGAATTATCTGTTTGTCAACCATCACCGATATCCATCTTTCTAACATTGCCCATCTGATGCTCCGCGCCTATCCGCGTCTCGCCAAGGCAGTACGAACAGAGGGCGGAGGGCATCGGGAAACGCAACTCTTTTCCCGTGATAGTCTTCACATCCACTGTATTTTCATTGTGAAGAACAGACGCAAGCTCAAACGCACCCTGTCCCGTCAATCCATTGATGTGCATGATTATTGACGACGGATTCACAATGTTAACCCGCGACGCAAAAACCTCACGTTCCGCCTGCGAAACAATGTCGCCTTTTGTAATTACCACAATATCAGCCGACTTCAGCATCGGTCCGATCTTTTTAGGAGTGTTGATTCCGCTCAGATTATCAATCACGCAAACCGCCTTAACATCCTTTATATAAGGGGAGCATCGATTGCAAAGTCCCGCGCTCTCGCTAATCAGAATATCAGCCTCAATATCCAAACCCCACTGAAATATCTCCTCAACATTGCTCACAAAATAGTGGTCAGGACAAAGCCCGCCCGACAACCCTTTCTTCACCGGCACATTCATCTTCGCGTAGAGCTTGTCATCATCGGTCGAAAGACAGTCAAACTTCACAACCCCGACCTTCAGATATCTATCAAGGAAAACACCAATAGTCTTTATCAGCACCGAAGTCTTTCCCGACGACGGCGGACCTGACACAGTTATAAAATTCATCATCAATCCCCGTTAAAGATACGTTCACATCTCCCAACCAAATCGGGAATATCATTCTCATAAATGTAATCCCAGCCAATCCACATAAACCCGTCATCATCTCCCAGCCCATTATCAACATCGGGATGCAGGCTCGGAAAAAGTCCCTGATGCGAAAGAATTTCACCAACCTCTTTTGATGCCAGAAAATCGATAACCGGCTGAATATTGTGGGTGCCAGTTCGTTTAGTCAGCAAAAATATCGGGCTGATAATCGCCCCATCTTTCGGCCACACCGCCACCATCGGACCCTTGCCGCGAGTCATTTTTGTAAAGAAATACGGCATTATAGTCACAATGGGACGCCTCTTTTTCCTCTCACTCTTAACCATTTCCGCCGGATGCATGGACTCAAGCAATGCCACCCCCAGCTTTCTCACCCCGTCCTCGCCATAACGCTTATAGATATGAATCAGCAACGAAGAGAACAAATCAAAATCACCGACCGGCAGTGAAATACTATTTTCAAAGCCAGGCTGAAGCAAATCCTCCCACGTTTCCGGCATTGGCAAATCCCCAAGCTCGTCGGTATTCACAAGGAACACCGCCGGCACTACACCTATCACAGAATAATCCCCCCTGGGATCGCGTATATCAATGTCGCTAAAATCACGGTTCACTCCGCTGAAAGGCACTCTGTCTCTGTATGCCCCGGCATCCTTAAAACGACCAATCTGCTTATAATCGAAAAAGGTCTCAAATCCCGCTGAGATGAAAATATCCGGCAACTCATCAATCTCCGCAACGCCATCGATATATGTTTCAATCCAACCCGCCCCCTGCGAAGCAGCCTTCAGATCATGCTCTATTCCAACACCGTGCTGTTCTTTGAAGTCCTGAATGAAAAGATTCAGCCCTTCCAGCAGAGGAATACGAACTGGACACGGAAGGCTTCCCACAACAGATATTCCCGCATCACTCTTCACCCCCCCCCTCAAAGAGACATCCACTGAACTCGTCTCCTCCCCGATCACCTCCGTCAGCAACTCCGAAAATATGGCAACACTCTTACCCTTCGTCTGAAGAGCCTGCTTCAGCGATATCGCCCTGCCCAGACACGCCCGCTTTTCAACGTCAGCCATATTTGCAAATCCGTTTGCCACAAACACATCAATAGTCTGCGGATATCTCTCTGTTATATCAAAGAGAGTATCGTTCTCGTCAAAAAGCTTTTCTTCCATAACAATTAGAACCTGTCTTTAATCAAGTCTCATAATGCGAACGACAAAGTAGCCCAACTTTTAAATTTTTCAACATAAACACTGTATTTTATACTAATAAATCTTCGCCAGTGCCCAGAAAATGCAAACGAATCTTCCCTTCACAACAAATGAGAACCGCACATCAACCCACCCGTCTTTCTCAAAAAAACTTTTTAAAGACAAAACCCGAATGTTTTTATCAAAATTCAACACCATAAATTTCGTAAGTCATTGATCCCCGATGTTCAGCTTTTACCAAGGCTCAAATGCGGGCTTAATAGCGAATTAATTACTTGCCCGAAAGTTAAAATGTTGTATCTGTCAATGTAATACTGGTATATTTCTCAATATTCGCTTCCGTGCGCCCTTTATTTCCTTGAACGAGCATAGAGAGCGGGTGTGAAAAAATATTCTACACCCGACCTTCAACCTCAAGATCGCAAAGGGAACAAAGATGTTTCTGATACAGCCATGGTAGTTTCGGCATTTTGTCCGAACCTTGGACAACTGTTTTTCACGTTTGTCCTGAGCTTGGAACTGGCTCAAAGTAGAACAAGCATCCTGCTTGTTTAATAAAAACAGGCAAGAGGCATACCCTGCTCTTTAACCCAGCTCATTCGCAAAAGATAAGAGTCACCCATAATCCAGTAAAAGGTTATGAAAGAGAGAGATTACATTGAGTTTTAACAAAAAATGGAACACCCCCGAAACTTGGAGCAAATCATGGTTCTGGCGCAAAATTACCAAGGAAAGTGTGTTATCGCAATTAACCGCAAGTCCTTGATTTAGCATAAGATGCGTGGTCACAATAGATTTCTTGTGAATAGTTCAGGCTAACGCACAATCTCTTTGATTCGGGGAGATGGTGCGGACGCAGTGTGCGTAATTTTAAAGGCTTTGGCAATCATCTTCCCAGCCTCTTCCATTTTGACGGTGTCACGGGCGTGAATAATCGCAAGAGTGTCCCCTTTTGACACACGCATACCTATCTTTGCTAAACTGGATATACCGACAGCGTGATCGACCTTGTCACTGGTCTTCACACGTCCGGCACCGAGGAGGAGTGCCGCCCTTCCGACCGCGCCGGCATCCACGGCAACAACCGTTCCTTCGGCTGGTGACAACAGAGGATTGGCGATCTCCGCTTCTGGTAATTTTGAGGGATCATCTATCATTGAAATATCGCCGCCGTGAAGTCCGACCATCTCCTTGAATTTCTCCAGTGCCGCGCCTGACTCTATCTTCTCCTTCAACATCGACAGTGCCGACTCTTCATCTTTTGCGATATTCGTCAGCAGAAGCATCTGCGCCGACAGTGCCAGTGTAACCTCCATAAGGTCTTCCGCTCCGTTACCGCCCAGACATTCGATCGACTCTTTCACCTCAAGCGCATTGCCAACCTCACAACCAAGCGGTTCGTCCATGCCTGTCAGCACCGCAACCACCTTTTTCCCCATTGCGCTTCCGGTGTTCACCATACTCCACGCGAGTTTGCGGGCATCATCCAACGTCTTCATAAATGCGCCACTTCCATATTTAACATCCAGCACAAGCACGTCTATTCCCTCAGCCATCTTCTTGCACATTATGCTGGCGGTGATCAGCGGGATCGATGGAACGGTGGCGGTGACATCTCGCAGGGCGTAAAGTTTCTTGTCGGCCGGAGCCAATTCGGCGGTCTGACCGATGATTGAACAGCCACAGTCGCGGACAACTTTCACAAACTCCTGTTCGCTGAGGTCGGTTCTATATCCGGCAATCGACTCCATCTTATCGAGCGTGCCACCAGTTATTCCCAGTCCGCGCCCGGAGATCATTGGAACACCAATTCCACAACACGCGACCAGCGGCGCAAGGATTAGAGAGACTTTGTCGCCGATACCTCCGGTTGAGTGTTTGTCGGCCTTCGGTCGGGTGACAGACGAGGTGTCAACCAAGTTTCCTGAGTTCATCATAACATTCGTCAGAACCGCAGTCTCCTCGTATGTCATTCCCTGTAGATATATCGCCATTGCCAATGCCGACATCTGATAGTCTGGAATCTCATCAGCGGCATAGCCGTTTATAAATGCGCGTATCTCTTCCTTCTCAAGTGCCTTGCCGTCCCGTTTCTTTTCGATAATCCATTGCGGAATCATAGCTAGCGTCTCCCTCGTGTCTGATTTATCTGCAACACCATACTCATAACGCATTATTTTCCATTTTACAAAATGATTCTGCAGCAAAGAACGATTGACCGACAAGTTTCTCCATCAACTCCGCCGTCAACACTCCTTCGCCCACCGCGCTGACACAGCCTTTCTCCATTGTGAGGCTCACGCTCTGTTCACCGTTTTTAATTTTGACCGACCGCATGACGCGGAACTTAGGAGTAGAACCATAAATCCAATCGAAAGAAGCGTGCTTGCGACGGAGAGCATCCAGTTTGGCGGCATCAATAAACCTGGAGATTTCGCAGATACGCGGAGATCGATTATATTTCGTGGCAAAGGCATCCACAACCGCATCAGCCATCTGACGGGAGTCTATCTCCGGCTTCAGCTCTCTTAGATTGACCACCCCGGCCGGAACGGATTTTGTCGCGTTGGTTTCAATACCGAGCGCAGGCGCGTTCAGCGCGATCCGCATGTGATCGAGATCCACGTCTATCAGCAAAGTTCCATGGTGCAGGACAGTTTCGCGTTTATGACAGAAGGCGTTCCCCGAAATTTTTCTGCCCATCACAACAATACTGGTTCCTCCACGCACCGTCGCCCGCAGTCCGAATCCAGCCAATGCGTCCAGCAAGACCCCATGCGCATCTGTTCTAGAGTAGTTCTTTTTTCTAAACATAAGCGAATAATTCAGGTTTCCGCAGTCGTGATAAACCGCTCCGCCGCCGGATATCCGACGTGCAAGCATGCCGTTCTCCAACACCTCCGGGGCGCATTCCATCCACGGGTTTTGATGTTTCCCGATAACCACAGCGTTATCATTGGTGTAGAACATTACAATCGGCATCTCTCTGGCGGCTCCTGTCAATAACAATTCTTCCATCGCCAAATTCCGGTAAACATCACTAGAATCGGAATACAGAACGGCAAATTCAGCACTCACAGTTAAACTCTCATTTTCATCGTGGTTTCCCCTGTTCAGCCGCAATCGGCATGAATCCGAACGAGGACTCGAACCAGCCACCGCAGGAGCAACCGCCTCCACCTTCGACCGTCAGCAACATGCCATTAGCGGGGATAGCACTTATCCAGCAGTTGGGGCGCAGGCGATCCCAGCCCGACAGTTTTCCTGTATGGCGGCTCCAGATGCGAAGCACCGGTTTGACTCTGAAAATCAGCCCGTTGGCTACAGCGGAGTACGACCCGCAGTTCGCGGGTGGCACGGAGAGCTTCTGGCGATCTCCAGTTGCCAGGCTGAACACTCCGGGCGGCACGTAAAGGGTCCCCTTCACAATCACCGGGCGACTCAAGTGGCTTCCGTGATTCGCCCTGCCACCGCGCCCCCATTTTATTGTTTTCGTCCATTCGCGTACGCCATTGTTCGCGGCATGAGCATATATGTGATACTTGCCGGCGGCAGAGGAAACGATAATGATGTGCCCGTCGGAGTGTGCCATATAACATGCGGCTATGGCGGGTTCAATGGAGAGCGGTTGTTCCCAGACAGTTTGCCCTGTTTTAACGTCGAGTGCAACCAGAACTTGATCCTTCCAAAGCTCCGGCATCTCCACGCGACGGGAAGCGGCGATCAAAACATTGGTGTTGCGACTCTCCACAAAATAGATTCTGTCGTCAGTTGTGCTGATGGTTGAATTCAACACGATCCCGCGCTCATAACTCCATGCCAACTTGCCGGTTACCGCATCCATGGCAAAGAGAGTGTCGCTACAAACCTTGGCGGTCAAGGGCCCCCTGGATGCGTCGTACCAGTATTTGGGTCCCCAGTAGCCAGTGTAGGCGGAGCCACGCCTGACAGTTGAGCCGACAAGCAACCGCCCGGTGCGGGCAACATATCCCCAGTCGTATTTCCACTTCGCATCCTTTCGGGTCGGGACAGTGTAGAAACGCAACAGTTTACCGGTCGTGGCATCAATTCGCCAACAAGCATCGCGCACCACTGCGCAAACACTCTCACTGTCACAGCACCAGTTACTGCAGTCACGTGGCACATTGTAGCGAGCCAGTCCGGGAATTTCCAGAGACCACAAAATTGATCCATTGAATGAGTTCAGGGCGAGAATGCGATCCATCCCCTGCGCAAATAGATGTCCGCCACTCGCCAGCGGACTCGGTCCACGACCCTGACGATCGGTCTGATATCTGGGACCGGGTCGTCCCATCCAAACAGCCTTCATATCTTCAGCCCGCTGAGCGTTCGCCAGCGTCTCTCCGCCAAATGTCGCGTTGTCCGCCATGCCGTACATATGCGTCCACATCCCTGCCCCGGAGAGCGCGGACTTTCTTACTGTTTTGTCGTTCGTTTTGAGTGATAAAAGAGCCGAACCACCGGGAGCGAGAACACGTTCTATCTCTTTTTCCGGTATATTCACGCCGAGGAGATTCACAACAAAATCTATAGTATGTGACGGAAACGGGAGTTTTGAAAAAGAGTCAATTCTACGAACTTTTAGGGCGGGTCCGTACGACCCTTTATTCAGCAATGAATGACGGGTAGATGCGACGCATTTCGCGTCCACATCCACTCCAATAACCGTAAAACGCGATGATTGCGTCAGCGCGGCTAATACGTCTGGGAAACGACAGCCCAGCACGACCGCGATGCCACGATCTGACGGTGCTTGCGCAACTATCTTTGCGACAATCTTTTTCACTTTCTCCGTCACGGGATACGGACGGGGGGTGAGAACAGAATAATTGAACGCTGTGTCGCAGTCGTAGGAACCGAAAGAGTGCGCTACTCCGTCAACATCCCCGCTTATTGTGTATCGGTAGAGTTCGTTCTCGCGCAGACCTGTCAGCAGAACATCATGATTGCCAGTGGTACGCTCCTCACGAAAAGTATTAACCTCCCCATTCTTATCAACAACAGCAACGGTGAATATTCCTTGTGTCGCGGTCAGCCAACGAACATGCGCGGTGTGTGGCTCTGTGAACTGGAGATATGGTCCCAGTTTAAAGACCCCGGCATCGACGAAACCGCCTGAGGCAGCAGGTTTTTTTTTGGCGGAGACGGATTGCGGAACCAACGTTCTTCCACCTGGTCTGAAGCAGACAATTTCACCCGTATCCGTGCTGACATATAGACTGCCGCCAGCCACGGTCAACCCGTGCGCACGTCCAAACACCGGTGAGGACCACTGCTTTTTACCGGTTGAGATGTTAAACGCTGCAACCTCATCTCTGCCTCCTGCGAAAAGTGTCTGCCCCGCCAGTATCAAGCCACAGGGGTAGGAACCTTTCACTCTCCAGCGTCTTTTTCCCGTTTTGCGATCAAACGCCAGAAGATCCGAGTCTCTGGAGATATAGCTCATTCCATTTGCCGCGACCATGGCGCGGGCGCGGGCGTAGGACGCCAGCTTCTGTGTCGATGCCCCTATATTTTTGCTTCCAAAAATCTCACCTCTCCTGGGACCCGGACCATGATAAAGTTGATCGCTATCGGTGATAAGCGCGATACTTCCGCCATGCTTCCCAATCGTACCGAGCGGCTCCCCGGTAGCACGGTTAAAAATCCTCGGAGCTGAGCGACCCTGCATAATAATCAAACTGGAGGACGAGGTCAGTAACGGCGATTCCAGTGTACTCTTCTCAATCTTTTTTATGTAGCAACCCGCCCCGTCAGCTCTCCCCGTTTTTGCGTCCAATGCACACAGCAGACTCTGTTTCCATGGCAGAAGTGATGCCGCGCAATAGGCAACACCGTCCTCCACAAGCACACCAGTGCGACAGGGCCAGCATGAGATGAGGCTACCGTTATTAAATAGCGTAGTCACGTCTGCACTGAGCTGACGCTTCCAGATCAGCACACCAGTTGTCGCACTCACGCAATACGCAAATCCGTCGTCTGAGCCAAAATAGAGTTTGCCATCGGCGTAAGCAGGGCTCACCCGCAGAGGCGCATCTGTCGGGAAAACCCAAAGTTCCACGCCTGATTTGGTGTCCAGGCAATGCACAGAATCATCGGCGGAAGATGAGTAGTAAAGACGTGCCCCCACCACGACGGTATAAAAAACCGGGTCGTAGTTGCGCATGGACTGCAAACCGCGAATAGCGTGATACGCATCCCACTTGGCGGGACCCGGCCATGCCGGACGCGGCGGATTGACCGGGCGATACGTCCACGCGACACCCAACTTGTCAACATCCAGCTGTTCCCGCGTATGACCGCTACGATGATTGTCGTGGCGATATGTCGGCCAGTCCTCGGCAAACAGACAGTTCGCCGTCAAAAACAGTATAAGATAAATCGAGAAACCCTTTCCAGTCACGATGTCTTCTCCGTGGTTATTATCACCTCGCCTTCAAGAAGAAACCGATGAACAGGATCATCAAACGCAGACAAAACCCCGTTGTCGGGCAACCGGACGAATTTGAACGGCTTGTTTTGGCAAAACGACAAAACTATCGTTAATATTGGCATAAGACTCAAAATAAAAAAATGCAATTCCATTCCCCTCTTCGTCTTCGATACACACATGGAAGTGCAAGCTAACTTCTCACAGGCGCAATTGCAACTTTAAATTTCCTTGATAGAGAGACTACGCCAGTGCATTTGAAAAGTTCACACGCCACCGATCGCTTTTCATTCAATTAATTTTCGGGTCTTCCGCAAAATCTGTGGGTGAAATCGTGTCAAATCATACATGTAATCTCACTTCGCTCAAGATTTATATCGGCATAACTTCGCTACGCTTCGACCCTTCGGGTGCTTATACGATATAAATATTGATCTTCGTTCATTTTACATGTCGTGGGGAGTTGGATTTCAAGATCCTTTCAGGCGTTTTATTTCCCCTGCCCAATCGGACACTTATCTCCGGGCACGCCATCATCCAGTGCCCCCCCCATAACCAATCTGATATTTACAAATTTTGAAGTTTTTTCTCAATGTACTCTGTGCTAAAGTCGCCTTTTTAACTGATTGAAAAATGATTTTTAGCTATGACAATGAAAAAACAACTTATCATCCTTCTTTTTGTTTTAATGAGTGGATGCTCAACTGTTCCCGTTAAACTGCACGAAACCAAGTTTGAGCAAACTCCCGACCAGAAATCCAGTGGCAGTCTCTGTGATCTTTTTGTCAAGCTTGACGGGGATTGGGTCAAATTCTGCGATGACATCGGAGATTACAGCCTCTGTCAAAGTCCTGACGGTCGTTACTTGGTTCTTACTGACTTTCGTGGTTATTACAAGATCAACATCAAAGTGTACGACACACAAACACGGGAACTGTTTGACATAACAGACTCTCTTCGTGTTTTTCTTCCCAGCCTGTCTGATAAAGCACTGTTCACGGCCAAAACATTTATTGATAACGAGACAGTTGAGTTCGATCTTAACCTTATCGCCTTAACTCAGGAAGAAGAACCAATTGTTGAGGCTCTCAATAAATGTCGCTTCAAAATTAATGTTCACGAAATAGTTGAAGTGAAGAAATCTCGCTAACAACCAGGTAAATCTTGTAAAAAGCAGTAATGCCGGAGCAAAGACAGGCTTTCTCCTCTATGTGCCTTTCCTCTGGAAACTGCCGGTCAACGGATGGAAAGTTACAGGAATATGTTGATCGCATTTCTTTATCGCCAACGTTTGCCTCTTTTGCAACACGCGCCGTTACAAGTTTCGCTGATTACAAAAGACGGTCTTTTTGTTTGCCACTTATTTTCTTTTTCTGTACCCTTTCCGGTTTCAAATTTACAAGAGATATAGAGGTGTATCGAAAATGAGAATATTGTCGGGAATTCAGCCGTCGGGCGCATTGCATATCGGGAATTACTTCGGGATGATGCGGCCGGCACTTGAGCTGCAAGAGAGAGGCGACGCATATCTGTTCATCGCAGACTACCATGCCATGACAACCATTCAGGACGCGGCGAAGCTACGGGCTGCCACGCGGGAGGTGGCGCTGGACTTTCTCGCGTGCGGTATTGATCCCGAAAAAACCGCCTTTTACAGACAGAGCGATATACCCGAAGTGACGGAACTGATGTGGTTGCTCTCTGTTGTCACCCCGATGGGGTTACTGGAACGGTGTCACTCATACAAAGACAAAACCGCAAAGGGGATTATCCCCAGCCACGGGCTGTTCTCCTATCCGGTTCTGATGGCGGCGGACATATTGGCTGTGCAGTCGGACGTAGTTCCTGTCGGGCGTGATCAAAAGCAGCATGTCGAGGTAACCCGCGATATCGCCCGGAAATTCAACAACCAGTTCGGCGAGGTGTTCAAGCTCCCTGAACCGTCAATTCGTGACGATGTTGCGGTGGTGCCAGGCGTGGATGGGCAGAAGATGTCTAAATCATACGGCAACACCATCCCCCTGTTCGCCACCTCACAAAAGGCGGCAAAGAAGAGGGTTATGGGGATAAAGACAGACAGCAAGGCACTGGAAGACGCGAAAGACCCGGACTCCTGCAACGTTTTCGCCCTCTATAAGCTCTTTGCCTCCGAGGAGGAGCAACGGGAGATGGCTCGACGCTACCGGGCTGGCGGTCTCGGCTACGGCGAAGTCAAAAAAGAGCTATTCGAGAAGATGCAGGCGTTTTTCGAACCATTCATCGCCCGTCGCAATGAGCTGGCAGCAGATCCAGGGCGCATCGATTCTGTGCTGGAGCATGGTGCTCAACGCGCCCGGGCACTTGCAAGAGAGACACTCAATCACGCACGTGCGGCGGTGGGGCTGGGATGACAGAGAAAACAGCTGAGATGCAAAAAGATTACAAGGTACGGCTCGACGTATTCGAGGGACCTCTTGATCTTCTGCTCTACCTCATAAAGAAAGACGAAGTCGATATATACGATATTCCAATCGGCAAAATAACTGAACAGTACATGGAATATCTGAATGTAATACGCATAATGGATCTCGACATAGCTGGAGAATTCATCGTCATGGCCTCGACCCTGATGCTGATTAAGAGCAGGATGCTGCTTCCAGAGGACGAGCGTCCTGATGAGGAAGAGGAAGACGATGATCCGCGCTGGGATCTTGTACGTCAGCTTGTGGAGTACAAAAAATTCAAGGACTCTGCCCTCTATCTGCACGAACTTGAGGCTATGCGCACCGGGGTTTTTGTCCGGGGCGGAGACGGCGTTCAGATGCCACCGCAAACCGACGTATTGCTGAACGATGTCAACCTCTTCGACCTCATGTCAGCCTTCAACGATGCGTTGCAACGTATTGAGAAAGAGAATCTCCGCGAGATTTTCGCTGAGCATTTTACGGTGGCAGAGAAAGTTGATGAAATAATAGAGTTGCTTAAAGAGCGGAGAGAGACATCACTGAGTGAGCTATTCAAAGGCATGCGTTCGCGCAACGAAGTGGTCTGCACATTTCTGGCAACACTCGAACTGATCCGCATGAGCCAGGTTCGCGTCGTCCAAAAAGAGGTCTTCGGGGCAATTCAGATCACACTCACTGATGAGACAGGGAATTAGCCGTTTTTAACGACAACAGCGCAAAGGTGAATAATGAGCGATATAGAAATTTTACCAGAGATTGAAAAGATTGTGGGCGCACTGCTGTTTGCCGCACGCCAGCCAGTGACGATTGATCAGATCAAAAAAGTCTTCAATCGCGTCGCTGAGGAGCGCGGCGGTATAGCGGTGGATTATGCAGGGATAGACCGGGCACGTATACGCAAGGCGGTCGAGATGGTCGCCAGAAAGATTGAGAAAGAGTGTCCGGGCTTCAATGTGGTTGAGGTGGCGGGCGGCTACCGTCTGGAAAATGACATGGATTGCGGACCGTGGGTGCGCGAACTGCTGGAGAAGAGCAAGCCACGAACCCTCTCTCTGCCCGCACTGGAAACCCTGGCAATTGTCGCATATCGCCAACCCGCCACACGTGCGCAAATAGAGGAGATACGCGGTGTCGCCGTGGATCAGATACTGCGCAATCTGCTCTCGATGCAACTGGTGAAGATAAGCGGACGCAGCGAACTGCCGGGCCGTCCGTGGCTGTTCGGAACAACCAGAAAGTTTCTTGAGCATTTCGGACTGAACAACCTCGAAGAACTGCCGAGTCATAAAGATTTGAAACGTTTTGAGAAAGAACAAAAGGCGGCAAAAACAACGCAAACCGATGATATGGCTGAAGAGACATTCACTTCGGAGCCATCCGAAACAACCGCCAAACAGAAGGGCAGGGAGAACGACGATGAATCTTGATGAATTACGCAAAAGAATCGATCAGTGTGACAGAGAACTGGTAAGATTGCTGAATGAGCGAACCGAATTTGTTCTGGGAATCGGCGCATTGAAAAAAGATAGAGGTGGCGAGATATACGTCCCCGCCCGCGAGAAAGAGGTGCTTGACAAAGTGACCGCGCTCAATGAGGGGCCGTTGAAAGACCAGTCCATCTCGGCGGTGTATCGCGAAATCATGTCCGCTTCGTTGGCACTGGAGCATCCGGTTCAGATCGCATATCTTGGGCCGCGTGCCACATTCACGCATCAGGCCGCACGCTCAAAGTTCGGGGCATCTGTCCAGTATATCGCATCCGAGACAATTCGCGATGTCTTCGAGCTGGTGGAGTGCGCCAGCACCGATTATGGGGTTGTCCCCATCGAAAACTCCACTGAAGGAGCGGTCACCCATACGCTCGACCAGTTTGCCGGGGCGACAGTGAAGATATGTGCGGAGATATATCTGAACATATCGCACAACCTTCTAGCGCAGGGGACGCAAGATGAAGTTGAGAAAATTTACAGTAATCCACAGGTATTCGGTCAGTGCCGCAACTGGTTGCACGAAAACATGCCGGCGGTCGATCTGATTCCCGTCTCCAGCACTGCGAAAGCGGCGGAAATGGCAGCGAAAGACAAAACAGCCGGCGCGCTGGCATCACATCTGGCAGCGGAGCTGTACGCCCTGAACCTGTTGCGGGCGGACGTTCAGGACAGTGGCGGGAACGCAACGCGCTTTCTGGTGCTGGCAAAGGAGTTCGGAACAGCGACCGGCACCGACAAGACCTCTTTGCTGTTTACCGTCCGCCACAAAGCCGGCGCACTGCACGGCGCATTGCACGCCTTCTCCCAATTTAACATCAATATGTCAAAAATCGAATCACGTCCGAGCAAGGGAATGGCGTGGGAGTACATGTTCTTTGTCGATATTGAGGGGCATGTTGAAGACGAGAATGTTAGTTGCGCAATGGAGAATTTGAGTGAGCATTGCTCGATGGTGACAGTACTAGGCTCATACCCCGCCGCCAGCAAAACCCCTTGAGAAAATGATGTGGCGGCTGGAGAAACCATTATTATTCCCCGCTCCTCCCTTTTAGACTCACTTTTCCGGACGACATCTCAGGTTCCAGGTCATGGACAACTGTTTTCTCAATTTGTCCAGATGTTGGAACATTTTTCGGTGTGATTGTCCAAGGCTTGGACAATGGCGGGCGGGCAACCCTTCAGCCTATTCTCCCAGCAGTTTCTTTATCTCGCCGATCAGCGACTGAACCCTGAATGGTTTCATAAGAATGGCATCAGCACCAAGCAACTGAGCGTTTCGCAGATATATCTCGGCAGGATTGTATCCCCCACCGGAGATCGCGAGAATCCGGGCATCGGGATTGATCTTTTTCATCTCACCAATGGTCTCCAGCCCCTCTTTATTCGGCATCACTATGTCTGTTATGACGACATCCGGACGCATCTCCCGAAATATTTCGATTCCCTCTACCCCGTCCTCCGCCACCCTGACTTCATATCCCTCTGCGACAAGAAAGCGCTTAAACACCTTCCTGATGCTCTCTTCATCGTCAATTATTAAAAGCTTAGTCATACCATTCCCAACGTCCGCAAACGTCTTTACCCTCGAACCCGAAATAAAACCCGACCATATTCCGCAATATTATATTAACCCTCTGTTTTATCTCAAGTTTAATAATATTAATTTTTTTGATGAATTAAAGGGCTGTCTGCGATAAAGTGGCGGGCTTCTTAATTTTTACACACTGGACAAAAGTGAATTTTGAAATGACGAAAGCGAAACAGAACAGCGATGAACACGTTTATGACGAAAGCAAAATCAAAACGCTCTCGTCGCTGGAACATATTAGAACCCGCACGGGTATGTATATCGGGCGTGTTGGCAACGGCGCAAGCTACGAGGACGGAATATACATTCTCATAAAGGAGATTGTGGACAACTCAATCGACGAGTTTATTATGGGGTACGGGCGCGTAATCGAGATATCCATCGAGGATGACACCGTGAACGTGCGTGACTACGGACGTGGCATACCCCTCGGCAAGATTGAGGAGTGCGTGTCGCGCATCAACACCGGAGCGAAATACAACGATGATGTCTTCCAGTTCAGCGTGGGTCTCAACGGCGTGGGAACCAAAGCGGTCAACGCCCTCTCGACATACTTTCTGGTGCGTAGCCATCGCGACGGCAAATTCGCTGAGGCACTCTATGCTCGTGGCGAGAAGGAGTCGCTGGAACACGGTGAGTGTGCGAGCGAAAAGGACGGAACTTTCGTCAGTTTCTCGCCGGATCCAGAGATATTCGGCAACTTTGAGTTCCGCGAAGAGCATCTCGAAAAACGTTTCAGAATGTGCGCTTATCTGAACTCTGGACTCAAAATCAAATACAACGGCAAGACATTTTTCTCGAACAACGGTCTTTTGGATCTGATCAACGAAGAGAGCGAATACGAGAAGCTCTACGAGCCGCTCTACCACACCGACAAGACCCTTGAGTTCGCCATAACCCACACCAACCGCTTCAGCGAGGACTACTTCTCTTTCGTCAACGGGCAGTACACCACGGACGGGGGAACTCATCTCAGCGCGTTTCGCGAGGGTGTGCTGAAGGGCATAAACGAATATTCGGAGGCCAAGTTTGACGCGGCGGATCTGCGCGAAGGCATGTTCGGCGCAATCGCCATCCGCCTGCAGGAACCTGTTTTTGAGTCGCAGACTAAAAACAAACTGGGAAACATCGAGATACGCGCTGATCTGGTCGCCAGTGTCAAATCCATTACAACCGACCTGCTCCACCGCGACAAGTCAGC
Source organism: uncultured Verrucomicrobiota bacterium (assembly GCA_964440175.1). GTDB lineage: Bacteria > Verrucomicrobiota > Kiritimatiellia > CAYTQP01 > CAYTQP01 > CAYTQP01. Next base: position 30,372 of record CAYTQP010000003.1, on the reverse strand, counting down.
GGCAGACGCGCTGATCAAAAAGATCAAGGAGACCGAGAAGATTCGCAAGGAGCTTACAAACGTCAAAAAGCTGGCGCGCAAACGGGCGCGAGCGGTCTCCATCCGTGTACCACAACTGAAGGACTGCAAAAAGCATCTGAACAAAAAACGGGATAAAGGTCGCGACACGATGATCTTTATAACTGAGGGACAATCGGCCGCTGGCTCCATTGTGAGTTGTCGCGATGTGAACACCCAAGCCATATATACACTGAAAGGCAAACCACTGAATGTGTGCGACCAACGGCGTGACGCACTTTATAAGAACATCGAGATATACAATCTGATGCGCAGTCTCGACATTGAGGAATCGGTCGATAATCTGCGTTATCAGCGCGTGATTATGGCGACCGACGCCGATGTTGACGGGTTGCATATACGCAATCTAATGATAACTTTTTTCCTGCGCTTCTTCCCCTCTCTTGTGGAGGAGGAGCACGTCTACATTTTGGAGACTCCGCTTTTCAGGGTGCGCAACAAAAAAGAGACGCTCTACTGCTACTCTGAGTCGGAGCGTGACGACGGCATAAAAACACTGAAGGGAAAACCCGAAATAACGCGCTTCAAAGGGCTGGGCGAGATATCACCAGCAGAGTTCAGCCAGTTCATCGGCAAGGAGATGCGCCTCTCGCCGGTAGTACTCCGTAAAGACGAATTTTCGGTCTCCGAAATGCTCAACTTCTACATGGGCAAGAACACAAAAACGCGGCGTGAGTACATTATGAACAATCTGGTGATCGAAGAAGAGGTGATATGAGCAATAGACTTCAACAGAAAGACCTTTTTGAGGATAAAGAGCCCGACATTACACCGGAGAACAGCACGCCGAAAGCGGTAACTAAAAGCGACATCTTTCCGCATGACCATATCCCCAAACACCAACACCACGGTCCGCTCACGGACATGATAGACAGTAACTTTCTGCAATATGCGTCCTACGTGATCTGCGAACGCGCCATACCCAGCGTTGAGGATGGGCTGAAACCAGTTCAGCGCCGCATTCTACACTCGCTCAAAGAGAAGGACGATGGTCGATTCATCAAGGTCGCTAACATTGTCGGCCACACAATGCAGTATCATCCACACGGAGACGCATCCATAACCGACGCGCTCGTTGTTATTGCGAACAAACACTTTCTTGTCGAGGGACAGGGGAATTTCGGAAATCTACTGACTGGCGATCGAGCAGCAGCCTCACGCTACATCGAATGCCGCCTGACGGAATTAGCCCGCACGGAACTCTTTAACAATGACCTCACCCGTTTTATACCCAGCTACGACGGGCGCAACAAAGAGCCAGTCACCCTGCCCGCCAAGCTCCCCGTTCTGCTGATGATGGGTGCCGAAGGCATAGCGGTCGGACTCTCCACCAGAATACTTCCGCACAACTTCATTGAACTGCTCGAAGCCCAAATCGCAATAATACAGAAGAAGCCGTTCGAGGTATTCCCCGACCTTCCCCGTGGCGGGCTTATCGATGTTTCCGAATACGAAAATGGCAGAGGACGAATACGTTCACGTGCGAAAATCCGCCCCAAGGGAGACGGGCAACTCCTTATCACCGAACTGCCGTACGGCACGACGACAGAGGCCCTGGCCAACTCCATTGAAGATGCCGTGCGCAAGAAGAAGATTATGATAAATTCAATCGACGACTACACCGCCGAATCGGTGGAGATTCAGCTCCGACTCAAATCAGGCAGTGATCAGGAAAAGACGCGCAAGGCGCTCTACGCCTTCACTCGTTGCGAAAATAGTGTCAGCTGTACCTCAATTGTCATTCGAGACAACCGCCCCTGCGATATGTCCGTCGACGAAATCCTGCGATTCAACACCAAGTTACTGCTGGACATTCTCAGACGTGAGCTTGAACTCTCAAAGGAAAAACTCGAATCGTCAATGCACACAAAAACACTGATTCAAATATTCATTGAAAACAGAATCTACAAGGAGATCGAGGAGTGCGAAACATACCCGGCGGTGCAGAAGTCCGTGCGTGACGGATTCAAACCCTTTAAGAAAAAACTTATTCGCGAAATAACCAACGAAGACGTGGAAATGCTGCTCGGTATTCCCATTAAGCGTATATCACGCTTCGACCTCAACAAGAGCAGTGCCGACATCGAAAAGATCATGGCGGAGCTGGTCGAGGTTGAAAACAACCTGAAGAGCATAAAGAGATATGCTGTCCGCTACCTGAAAACACTTATCAAAAAATACAGTTCCAAATATCCGCGCAAGAGCAAGATAACCTCGTTCTCCGACATCGAAGTGCGCGAACTCACATCTAAAGAATTAACAGTCTATCATGATAAGAACGGATATATTGGAACAGAGATAGATGGCGAGGAGCTTTTCAAGTGTTCATCTCTCGATAAGATCACACTGATACGGGAGTCCGGGGTTTACACAACAATCAGGCCACCAGAGAAGCTTTTTGTTGACAGCAATCTTAAATATTGCGCCAAATATGACCGTGATCAGGTCATAACTCTCATCTACACCTATAAAGACTTCTCTTTCATCAAACGTTTCAAATTTGGCGGAACCATTTTAGACAAAGAGTATCTGTGTACGCCGAATGGCGCGAAAGTTATATTCCTGGAAGAGGGAACCCCCGAAGAGATATACGTCAAATATCGCCCGCGCAAAAATCAACGTGTTCATCAGCAGGTGTTCAAACCCGAAGACTTCGCCATAAAAAGCGCGAAAGCCAAAGGCAACCAGTTGACCACCAAAGCTATCGCCCGCATCTCCACCACCCGCCCCCGCAACTGGGACTGATGAAAGAACGCATCAAAAAAGCTTTTCGGTGTTGCGGGTAGTGATTGCTGCAATCACATCCACAGAGGTTTCGCGCACCTCGGCAAGTCTGGCAGCCACATGGACTATAAACGCGGGTTCATTCCTTCCTCCGCGCAACGGTTCGGGTGCGAGATAAGGCGAGTCGGTCTCCAGCAATAGACGATCATTCGGCACATATGCCGCCACTTCGCGCAGAGGGTCGGCATTTTTGAAAGTGACAATTCCACTGAAACTTATGTAAAAACCCATATCCAGCAGTAGGCGTGCCATCTTTTTCGTGCGCGTGAAACAGTGCAACACACCAGGCGCACTTTCTGTGTCGCTGGCGTTCACATGCTCTCGCAACAATCCGAGCGTGTCGTCATCGGCATCACGGCTGTGAATTATAACCGGAAGTTTGAACTCGCGTGCCATCTCCAGATTCAGCTCCAGCAATTTTTTTTGCGCGTTCGCGCTCTCCGGGCTGTAGTAATAATCCAGCCCGCACTCGCCAACCGCCACAACCACCCCGCACTCCAGTTGTTGATGCCATTCATGTATATCCGGCTCGCTCTCCACAGTATCGCGATCGTAGCCGCACGAACAGAGAACTCCCTTATTATCGGAGGCTATGGAGAGTGCCAGTCGGTTGGCATCCGCATTCCCTCCAATCGCCACTATCCGCTCAACCCCGGCGGAACGTGCGTTTGTCAGAACTTCAGAAACCCTCCCGTCCCGCGCAAACTCATCAAAATGCACATGTGAATCTGTCAGCACTACAACCATCCATTAAATATGACAATGAGACAAACCACATGAACGAGGAGTATCACCACTGAACGCCAGCCTATAAATCGGGATGCACGCATCTGTGATTTTTTCAGTATTCCGCTGATCACCACTCCCGTCACCAGAATTGCGCAAGCGGCGGCAAAAACCTGCCCCCATCCCAGATTTTTCGGAACGTTAAGCGCGTCTTTGATGTAAAAAAGATCCGCCAGTGCAATCACAACGACATTCAGCATATTAGCACCCATTATATTCCCCAGCATAAGATCGTAAGCACCGCGCCGCACAGAGCTGATGCCAACAGTCAATTCCGGCAACGAGGTCGCTATCGCGAGAAAGAGAGTCCCAACAAATGAACTCGAAAGTCCCGCTGCCTTGGCCAGATTGTCGCCAATCACCGCGAGCGATACACCGCAAATAACAATGAGAATCGAACATACTGCAAACCCGATTATTGCCGTTCGTAAACTGACATTCTCCCCGACGACCTCTTTTTCATCCTTATTCGCCGAAGTGCTCACCTGTCCCGAACTGTGAATTCGCATAAAAAAGAATACGAACACAATGATCACCACCAGCGATCCCGCCCCGAATCTCATGCCGCCAATCGCTATCGGCATGGGGAGCAGTAACGCAAAGGCAGAGAGCAGAATGAGCGTCAGTGAGTAGAGTGCAGGCTTGAGTTCCCGGCTGTTGATATGGCGAAGAATTCCCCCCCGACGAAATATACAGTCACATATTGCGATAATCGAGAGATTAAAAAGGATGCTTCCGAAGTTGTTGCCCAGAGCCATATTCGGCGCGTCCACTTTGCAGATTGCGCTCAATGTTGTTGTTATTTCAGGCAGTGTGGTGACAATACTCACTAGCAGGACACCCATAGCCGAACGCGAAAGCTTCAGCTTTATTGCGAGAATATCCGCATACCCAGAAAGCCGCGACCCGGCGAAAACAATTACCGCCGCTACAAAAATAAACAGCACCCAGACCATGATTTCAGCCGCCTTTTACACCAGTCTTCACAAAACGGGCGATATACATCCCAATGGAGCGGTTCTCCCAGGGGCGAATGAACAAAGTGCCGTCGGTCTTATTGCCTGTCAGCGGATCCACAAACTCAGCGAGTTCAAACTCCTGCAAATTTTCCAGAATTTCGGACACCATATCGATCGTCTCCGTACGCAGAACGCTGCAAACCGAATACACGAGCACCCCGCCATCTTTCACAGCGGGTGCGACACCTTCCAATATCCGGGTTTGTTGCGCCGCACATTTTTCAACAAACTGCGGAGCGATCCGCCAGCGGGCATCAGAGTTGCGTGCCCAGGTTCCTGTTCCCGAACAGGGGGCATCGACCAATACACCGTCAAACGGAGCCTTCTTCGGCAACGCGCCACCCACCACCATCTTTTCCGTGCTGATAATATCTGTATTACTCCGGCGAAGACGGTTGTGTAGTCCGCGCAAAAGTTTTGAGCGCGAATCTGTAGCCAGTATTGAGCCGGAGTTACCCATGATGTCAGCGAGATGGAGAGTTTTCCCGCCAGCCCCCGCGCATGCGTCCCACCAGTTTTGTCCAGCTTCAGGCGCACACACCAGTCCGACAGCCTGTGACGCGATATCCTGAATCTCCACGCCGGCGGCAGTTTGGCTGTCTATCACCGCCCGTGATATATTTTTATTCACTGCGTAGGCACTGGTGATTGTGGCGTGTTGAACTGCGTCCAGCCCCTCATCGACGAATAATTTCTGAGCCTGTTCATGCCAATTGTTATCGACTCGCAACCAGACCGGCAGTTTTCGCTGAAACGAGGTGGCCCACGCACGACGATCCGACTCCGAGGCGAAGAGCGACTCTCCCCACACCCATTCCGGGGCTAGCATCTCATATCTCTGCGACTCCAGCGAGAGCCCCATTTTTTTCATGGCATCGACTTTTTCATCAATGTCAAGAGCACCCAGTGGGCGCAACATCCGGGGTTCACACTCGGCAATCTCCGCCAGAGCCAGTAGTGAACCCGTCAATTCATCCGCATCCAGCAACATTGCGTATAGACATGCGGACGCGCCTTTCCCGTGCAGTGACCCCACCCATCCGCGCCATCTAAACGCGGAGAACACCGCAGAGGCATAGAAGCGACGATCGCGGGAACCAAACCGTCTGTTATGCCGGAATATCCCGGCCAGCGTCACATCAGCGGGGGTCCCCCGCAACACGGCCTGTTCGACCTCGCCCAGAATTTTCAGCATCTGAACAACGCGACCTCTATCTCTCTTTTTTATCTCAATCATAGTTCCGCCATTGTCGTGCATAAACAGAAAAATGTCAATGCCAGATCGCAACGGAAGAGAACCCTCGAATTCCCCCGTCATTTTTGTTTGATTCTTTCGCAGAAAAAGGGTAATCGTTGCGCTCAATCTTTAATTTTATATCACTAAAAATATCAGAAATTTATGAAGACAGAACTTGCATATGTTATTATCAATCCGTACTCCATCTCTAAATCACGGACAGGCGGAATCATCGCACGCTATCTCAATCGCACGGGACTAAATCTCGTTGGTGCGCACATGTTCGGTCCCGGCGCGGAACTGACGAAGGAGTTTGCCAAAATAGTGCATGGTGGCAACGCCATCAAAAAGGAAGATGCCTCTATTCTAGCCGACTACATTCTGCGCACCTATATGCCAAATCCAAAAACCGGCAACAGAAAAAGGGCTCTCATGCTCCTGTTCGAGGGCGAGGACGCAATTGAGGCGGTAAAGAAAGTGACCGGTCCGTTACACACAAACATGGAAGCCGGCGAGACCATCCGCGACACTTTCGGAGACTTCATTGTGAACAATGAGAACAACATAGTCTACGTCGAACCCGCCGTTCTGGTTGGGCACAGCAAAGAGAGCACGGCACAAGTGTTGCATCTGTGGTCCGCACACGAAGAAGCTGATGCCGGAATCATAGATAATGCCGACGACATCTCCAGTGCTCAGGACAGTGAACGCACTCTGGTTCTCATCAAACCCGACAACTTCCGTTTTCCGAACACCAGACCCGGTGCTATTATCGACATGTTCTCACGCTCGGGACTGCGAATCGTGGGAGTTAAACTGCACCGCATGAGTTGCGCAGAGGCGGAAGAGTTCTACGGTCCGGTTCGCCAGGTTCTGCGCGAAAAGCTACGCGACATGGTGGCATCAAAGGCAGTTGCCGCAATTGAGGAACGCCTTAACATCAAGTTGCCGGCAGAGATCGAAACGCAGATCGGCACACTTGTCGCACCCGTGTTCGGAGACCAGCAGTTCAGCGATATTGTACACTTTATGACTGGATGCCGTCCTGACAAATGTCCATCGGAACAAAAGAGCGATTCCGGTAGCGAACGTTGTCTCGCTCTGGTGTACGCAGGCAAAGATGCCGTCAATATAATCCGTTCAATCCTCGGACCCACCGATCCGACCAAGGCCAGTGCCGGCACTGTGCGTCGCGAGCTGGGTCAGAGCATCATGGTTAACGCGGCTCATGCGTCAGACTCTCCGGAGAACGCAAAACGTGAGATAAAAATCATCAACTTCGATGTGCCAAATGTTTCAAGACTCACAGAACTCTATTATCCTGCACAGGCAGAAAAGGACTGAAAATTATAATGTTTGAAGATATACAACCAGCTCCTGCAGACGCAATCCTGGGTCTGACTGAGGCATTCAGAGCCGACAGCAACCCGAAAAAGGTTAATCTGGGTGTCGGAGTCTATCAGGACAGCGACGGCAAAACTCCGATCCTGACAACGGTGATGAAAGCCGAACAACGCCTGCTCGCCGACGAGCAAACCAAATCCTACCTTCCCATCTCCGGTTCTCCAGAATACGGGCAACTCGTTCGCGGGTTGCTCTTCGGAACGGACGATCCCGATGTGAATTCCGGGGCGGCGATCACCTGCCACACGCCCGGCGGTACCGGGGCGCTGCGGGTGGGAGCCGATTTCCTGCGAAAATTCTATCCCAACTCCACCGTCTGGCTCAGCGATCCAACCTGGGCGAACCACAGCGGCATTTTCCCCGCCGCCGGCTTCGCTCTCAACAACTATCCCTACTACAACCCCGAAACACACGGACTTAATTTCAAGGCAATGACGGCGCAACTAATGAAAATTCCCGCGAAGGATATTGTTCTCCTGCACGCCTGCTGCCACAATCCAACCGGAGTGGATATTCCAGATGATGCCTGGCGAGAGATTGCAGAAATCGCAAATGAGCGCGGATGGATTCCATTCCTCGACTTCGCTTATCAGGGATTTCGCCAGGGCATAAATGAAGATGCCGTCGCCTTGAAAATTCTCTCCGCCGCCGGGGTGGAGTATCTTGTTGCCAGCTCTTTCTCAAAAAATTTCGGACTCTACCGTGAACGCACTGGCGCACTAACCCTGGTGCTGACAGACAGAGACAAAGCCGAGGCGGCATTCTCACACCTCAAGAAAAGCGTTCGCACGAACTACTCCAATCCTCCAGCGCACGGCGCACTGATTGTAAGCGCAATCCTCTCGGACCCCGCACTTCGTTCAGAATGGGAAGCCGAAGTTGGTGTAATGCGTAACCGCATAGCTGATATGCGCCGACTATTTGTTGAAAAGATGCGCCAATGCTGCCCCGATCAAAACTTTGACTTCATAGAGAAGCAGAATGGCATGTTCTCTTTCAGCGGGCTGAGTCCCGCTCAGGTGAAATATCTACGCGATAAAAAAAGCATATACATCGTCGGCAGCGGACGAATCAACACCGCCGGAATACGTGAAAACAACATCAATTACCTCTGCGAGTCGCTTAAACAGGCGATCGAAAAGGCATAAAACCGAAAACGGAGAATACTCGGATGACAAAATATATATTCATCACAGGCGGGGTCGTTTCATCCCTGGGCAAGGGTGTCACTGCTGCATCAGTGGGTCGTCTTCTCATTGCCAGAAAACTCTCCATCAAGATGATAAAGATAGACCCCTATCTCAACGTCGACCCGGGAACGATGAACCCCTATCAGCACGGCGAAGTCTATGTCACCGACGACGGCTCGGAGACCGATCTGGATCTCGGTCACTACGAACGCTTCACCGACATAAACACCTCGCACGAAAGCAACTTCACCGCTGGCAGCATTTACTGGAACGTCCTCAAGAAAGAGCGGCACGGAGACTATCTCGGGGCAACTATCCAGATGATCCCCCACATAACAGACCAGATCAAAAGCTCCATCCGTAAACTGGAGGATGACAAGACAGACATTGTGATATGCGAGCTTGGCGGTACGGTGGGAGACATTGAGGGCCTCACATTCCTTGAAGCCATCCGTCAGATCGGCAACGAACTGGGCCGCGACAACGTCATGTATATTCACCTCACCTACGTCCCATACATCAAGGCCGCCGGCGAAGTGAAGAGCAAACCCACCCAGCAGAGCGTCGCAAAACTGCGCGAGATCGGCATTATCCCCGACGCACTGATATGTCGCGCCGAGGTGGACATTGACGACAGCGTTATCGAAAAAATATCCCTCTTCTGTAACGTCTCAACAAGAGCCGTTTTCAAGGAGCGCGATGTCGAACACAGCATCTACGAGATTCCTGTAGTTCTCGCTGAACAGGGGCTGGACGAACAGATCATGGTTCACTTCCGACTGGCGCGCCCGACCGGAAACCTCACCGATTGGCACAATATGCTGAAACGACTAATAAACCCGAAAACCACCGTGCGCATCGGGGTTGTTGGCAAATACTCGGAGCTTCAAGATGCCTACAAATCAATCTACGAAGCCCTCGATCACGGAGGAATCGCCCACAACACCAGAGTTCAAATCATAAAACTAGCCGCTGCAGAGATGAAGAACGGAGCCATCGCGAAAGAGATGAAGAAAATCGACGGACTGCTCGTTCCCGGCGGTTTCGGAATGCGCGGAGTCACCGGCAAAATCAATGCCATCCAGTATGCACGCGAAAATGGAATACCCTACTTCGGCATTTGCCTCGGACTCCAATGCGCGGCAATCGAATTCGCACGAAACGCATGCGGACTGCAAAACGCCAACTCGACGGAGATAGACCAAGAGTCCCCCCACCCCGTCGTTTGCCTGATGGAAGAGCAGGAGGAGGTTCTGGATCTTGGCGGGACCATGCGTCTCGGAGCCTGGCCGTGTGAACTCAAAAAGGAGACCAACTCCGCCCGTGCCTATAAAAAATCGCTAATCAGTGAACGCCACCGCCACCGCTACGAGTTCAATAATAAATATAGGCAGGCGTTCGAAGAAAAAGGAATGACTCTCTCAGGACTATCGCCGGATGGTAAACTTGTGGAGATAATCGAGATCAATGACCACCCCTGGTTCGTCGCGGTGCAGTTTCATCCGGAATTCAAATCCACGCCAATGCACCCCCACCCGCTCTTCTGTGACTTTATCGAGGCAAGTCTGGCAAAATGCTAACCACCGCTCAATCGAACCATGGCTCGACGCAAAGCAGTAACTGAGAGATTTTGAGCCTATGAAATAAGAGGAATGTGATGAAAAAACAACTAACTATAATTGCGGCAATCACGCTCACAGTGATCAGCATAAACACAAAAAGCATTGCGGGAGAGACAAGTCTGGCAGCCTACCTGACCTATTGGGACGGGGGGGAGAATGACGGATATGACGGCTCTGGCGGAGGACTGAAGCTCCGCCAAAAATTTGCTGGACTCTTCTCCGCGGATATACGCATTGGATATCTGGACTTTTCGGAAAAGGATCAGGATATATCGAGCGTTCCCGTAGAAACTGTGTTGATGATCGGTCTCCCACTCATGCTCGAACCTTACGCTGGCGTTGGTGCTGGCTACTGCTTTGTCGATAGTGACCGCCCCGAATTCGAGGACGGAACCGAAATTTTTGGAGTTATCGGAGTGCAATTAAATCTTATGGTTGTCGGCGCGTTCGCAGAAGTGCGCTACACCGACTCCGATACAGACCTGATGGACGGAATCTCCGGCAACCTCGGATTAATGATCAAATGGTAGCCAGCCCCTGTGTGATTCATTGTGCAAGCTGAACCAGCCTGAAGCAACTGATAATTTTGCTTCTAAAAATATATGAACAATGTAGCAGATTAAAATTTCCCGTAAGACATTCAAAATCCTCTCAGGCTCTACATCGAAAATGAAGTCATTGATAATCAATGATTTACAACTATCGTGATCCAGGATATTGCCGAAAAAACTGCTCTTCAGTGTCAAAAATGATTTTTTGAGAAAGACGGGTTAAATTGCACCGATAGTCGGGAAACGCGCAATGTTGTCGCGATCGAGATTGAGCAGATAGAGGGCATCATCGAAGAGTGCCTCAAACTCGTGCCTGCTGACGGGGTCGATGCCGTGGGCGAGGATGGAGTGATTGCGTGATTCCAAATGATTCTGAATCACCTTCTCGCGCTCAATATAACGCTTTCCGAGGACGTGATCAAGGGCGGCGAGCAGCTTATAAGTTGCGGCCAGACCAAAACGCAGTTTTTCGGTCACGCTACCATCATTCTCGTCGAATCTGAAAAGATAACGACTCACGTATTCTTCGCGCAGGAACGCGGGAATCTGTTCGGGTTGCGCGGCGTTATTGTTTATGCCAAATTTAAGATTAAGCATATACTTGCCGAACTTCTCAATCGCCGCATAGCAACGTGCTGAGGCATCCTCATACTTCTGCTCCATCTCCGCCCGGCGCAGAGCATTCGCCAGCAAATCCCGAACGAGAGCATCCGAAAGCTGTCCGGGTTTTATCCCTTTCAGAACTTCAAAGCTGTCTGCCGCTTTCTCCACGAATACCTTGATGCCAGGCACAAACGGCTCCGCAACCTCTGCCATATCATGCAATGTTTGGATATACGATTTCAGCAGACCCTGCGCCTTTTTATGATCGAAAATATCCCAGGCGTGAAAACCGTCAAACACCATTTTCAATGCCTTTATAAAGCGTTTTGCATTGGGCGCATCAACACGTTTCAGCATCTCCCCCAGCATATCAGCCGCATTCCCATACTGCCCGCCGTTGAAAAGTTCAATTGCGTCATGAATTTCAAAATAGGCGATGCGATCCCATGGGTTCTGGATGCTGACAACCTTCTCTCTGTCGCTCAGAACAACACCAATTCCTTTTTTCGTGCGTGTTTCTGCTTTGCCTCCAACATAAATATAGTCGCACGAATGCCGCGAAGAGGTCCAGACAAGCGATGCGCTCATCGTTTTTGTGCCACCTGTATATCCAATTAAATTAGGCCAGGCGATCTCTCCACAGCCAAGCTTCCTCAGCTCTTTCGGTACCTCACGCAACAGCGCAAAAGTGCATTCACCAATATCCTCTTCATCCTCTGTTACAACAAGCCCCATCTCCGGCGAGCACTGGAGCTTCGGTAAAATATCTGAAAAAACCTGCAAGCGCGAGTCCTGCGAAACAAAGAAAATTATCTTCTCCGGCTGTTTCTCTCTGATTGCCAGTAAAATTGGTTCAGGAGAACCGCCCACACTCATCAGCATAACATTCATATTTTTCATCCTTACGGCTTACACAAACTTGTACGCCGACATTCATTAACGTAGTTGAAAATGCCGTATGCAATTCCGTGTGCGATGGTGTCACGATACTTGCTGTCGAGTACTTTTTTCTGTTCCTGACTGTTGGAGAGAAAGCCACACTCCACCAGCACTGCCGGGCACTTTACGTTCTTGAGAACGTAAAAGCGTGCCTCTTTCAATCCACGATCTGGTGCTTTGGTGTAACTTATTAATTTTTTATGAATCGCATATCCCGCCACCGTGCTGGAATGATCAAAAGGTGTTCCCGGATAGCGCAGTTTTTTCATCCGCTTGCGTGTTGAAGTGTTTGTAGACTGAAAGCCAGGGGAGGTTAGAATGAATGTCTCCACCCCTTTCGCCGAAGGTTTTGAAGAATTGAAATGGATGCTTACAAAGAGGTCCGTATTCCGTCGGTTCGCCATATTGACCCTTTTCGGCAATGAGACATACTTGTCCTTATCACGTGTCAGTACGGCATTAACCCCCAGTTTTTTCAGATGTTTCCGCACTCTTTTAGCCACATCCAGCGCAACAAGCTTCTCCTGCACATTACGGTTGCCCACCGTGCCTGTGTCCTTGCCACCATGACCGGCATCCAGCATAACAATGCGGGGAACACCCTTTTTCAAGTATCTCGATGATCGCAAAACGGGGTCAATCAGACGCTGCGCATCAGTTCTTGTCATCAGCCATTCACCCCGTAAACTCCGTAACCCCTCATGCAACCAGACCCACACTCCGTTGATCTGAAACTTGCGACTTTGGGTGCTGAACGTCAACCGACTCCAGCGGCTCTTTAATTCCACCGTCTTTGAATTCGGACACGTATACGTCATCCCGTAATAGGATGCCATATCACGCAGTGTTACAAACGGTTCCCCACCGGTCCAGGTGATATTGATGGAGGATGACGCAGCAACACCGTCCTGTGCAATTAGATGCAGGAAGAGAAACATCACCGTCAAAAACATTTTTCTATTGTAAAAACGCATAACCGCAAGTAGTAACTTTTAAACTGGTCAAAATCAAGAGTTGTCTGCCCGAAAATACTAAAACAGCTTTTTCATCACAACCCTTTCCGTTCTCTCCTTAACGTTAAGAGATGAGCGTAGCGTTTTTCCGCCACCGACCACAAAAATATATGTTTTACGACACCCAACGTCAATTGCGCCAGAATATGCACTGTTTCGAGGTCATCATCGCGAAATTTTGCACTCACCTTTTCCTCTATTTCGCTCACCGCCAAATGCCATGCATCGCTGATTGCGCTTTTTTTGCATCCTGCCGCCTTTTCGACAAGCGGATTGGCAAGGAAGACATTCAATTCGTTGGCAAGAAGTGCCACGCGCTGTGCCACGCTCAAATCATCAAACATCCGTCCCGCGCCGCTCTTTGCCAGCCAGTCCATCTCACGCCGCTCCACATCGCCAAGCGTATCAATATTTCCGGGCAGAACGTCCTCCATTGTGAGGGTTCCATATCAATCGCTGTCAATCGGGCGATTGATAGAGATCGTATTAGCGGGCGCGGACTCTGAATCAGCCACCCGTGCGAAAAGCCAGTATTTAAGGGTTTTGCCATTCTGGTTCACCAACCGGGAGACAGGCTTCAAACAGATGTCAGCAATTACCGGAGTTGCCAACCAGTTCGCGTGCGGTCAGTCCAGTCATCCTGCCAGCATACTTTTGGGCATACCAGTAGAACTTTCGATCAATAAAACCGGAAAGACGTTTTTTTGTATCTGAAGAACAGAGGTTCATGGCGCAAAGCTTTCGCCATTCCATCCAATTTTCAAGATTTGTTTTCATCGTACAGGTGTATATCCTGCCGGGGAAACGGAATTGTGATTCCAGCGTCGTCAAAACGCCGCTTTATACTCTTCTGCGTATCGCAAAGAACACCAAAATAGTCCGCATTTTTGACCCACGGTCTGACAACAAAATTGATACTGCTTTCTGCCAGCTTCATCAAGCCAACCGTAGGCGCAGGATCTTTCAATATACGTTCATCGGCTGCCAGTATCTCATTCAGTATCTCTTCAGCCCGGTCTATGTCATCATCGTATCCAACAGCGATTGTCATATCAACGCGGCGCTGACCGAAGGTTGTATAGTTTACAGTATTGTCGCCGGTAACTTTTGAATTCGGGATAATGACCCGTTTGTTGTCTGCGGTCTTTAATATCGTGTTGAATATGCCAATCTCATCAACCACACCCTTGATTCCGTTGGTCTCAATAAAATCGTCAGCCTTGAATGGTTTGAGAACAATGATTAGAATACCGGATGCGAAATTTGAGAGCGAGCCTTGCAACGCAAGGGCGACGGCTACTCCGGCAGCACCGAGCACCGCAACGAGCGAAGTCGTTGGCACACCCAGCGTACTGAGCGCGGCAATCAGCAAAAACAGAAGCAACGCGAAGTATGTCAGGCTTCCGACAAACGAGACCAGCATCGCATCTATCCGCGCCTTTCGCATCAACCTCATCACAACCCGTTTAATCCACACCGTTACAAGCAGACCGATAATAACTATCGCCATCGCCGCCGCGATTTTGGGGGCATAACTAATTGCCCATTTCTGAAATGCATCTATCATATACTCATCTCACACGCCCGTTGCTTATCAGTTCTTTTAAACGCCGGTCCATATCTTCGGCAATCTCAGGGAATTTCGAGATCACATTTGTTTTCTCCCCGATATCTTTATTCAGATCATAAAGCGCGCCGCTCCCACCCTTCTTTTTCTTTTTTGCAGGGATATATTTCCATTTCCCCTGACGTAAAGCCTGACCTCTGGCCTCTTCTATCGTGTACGGACAACCCACCGGGTCTTTACCCATAAATGCCGCCAGCATATTCCGACTGTCCCGAGCCTCATCGTATCCGAGTTCTACATTCAGTAGCGCGGCAAAAGATGCCAGCAGGTCAATCTGATTCACCAGCGCCGCAGAACGTCCCGGCTTAATCCTGCCCGGCCAGCGAATGATTAACGGAACACGCGTGCCACCTTCATAAATCTGATATTTACCACCCCTGTACGGTCCGGCGGCGTAGTGTCCACGATCATTCGGTTTTCTCGAAGTACGAACTGTTGTACCGTCATCATAACCATCATCGTAAACGGGACCGTTGTCGCTGGAGAAGACAACAATCGTGTTCTCGGTCAGTCCATGTTTCTCCAGTGTCTTCAGTATCTCCCCGGTACTCCAGTCGAACTGAACCATGGCATCACCCCGATAACCGAGTTCACTTTTGCCCCGGAAACGCGGATTCGGCGCACGCGGGACATGAACATCCTGCGAAGAGAAGTAGAGAAAAAACGGCTCATTCTTTTTGTCCGCAATATATTTCTTCGCCTTTTCTACAAAAACATCCGCCATCTTTTCATCATCCCAGAGCGCACTTTTCCCTCCGAACATATATCCAATTCTGCCAATTCCGTTAATTACGCTGTTGTTGTGACCATGACTGCTTTTGTAGTAGGTCATCGCCTCCCTGTTCTTCTTGCCATCAGGATAGACAGTGCTATTCGGGTAAACCTTTTGCCGCCCGATCGAAATGGGGTCGTCAGGATCAAGGTTGACAACTCTGTGATTCTCCAGAAAGACGCACGGAACCCGATCGTTTGTTGATGGAAGCAGAAATGAGTAATCGAATCCCACCTCAAGCGGACCGGGCTTCACATCTTTGTTCCAATTAACATGGGTTCCCTTTTTGCCAATACCCAAATGCCATTTCCCGATAACAGCCGTCGTATAGCCGGCCTTCTTAAACATTTTCGGCAGGGTTAAGGAATCCAGAGGAATAGAGAGTGGCGCATTCGGCGCAAGAATACGCACATTGTGCCGAAATCCATATACTCCCGTCAACAGAGAAAAGCGCGAAGGCGTGCATGTTGCAGCAGCACAGTGTCCGTCGGTGAACATCAAACTCTCTTTCGCGAATTTATCGATATTTGGCGTGGGAATCATCTTTGCTCCATAAGCACCAACATCGCCAAAACCAACATCATCACCATAGATTATCACCACGTTTGGCTTCCGGGCAACGCTCCGTGCCAACGCACCCCCGGCGACCAATGATGCCGCTCCAACAAGCTTAATAAAATTTCGCCTTCTCATCATCGCTCCAGATTAAAGTTTCCATTTCCCTTATGATCGGCATTTTATCAAAAGCCAAAGATGAAAGAAAACATTTTCATGCAAGAATATTCTTCATGTTGCTATTTATTACAATTAACTGGTAAATACTAGCTATGTGTTGCCCCGTCCAGTGCAATGAAAGGATATATCAACATGTTCACTATCGACAATAAGCGTTATGTTTCTGCTCATTGCCACTCGATGGTTAATACCACCAAAACTCCAAATGTCACTATGTGAACCTCAACCCGGATACATCTAACCGTTTTATTCATAAACATCTAATATTACGATAATATCCTCTAACGGCTTCAAATAAGTCGAAAAGCGGCAAAAATGAGTGTTTTATTAGTGCTACGGGTAAATTTTGACACACCGCCCCTGTGTTTTCATGGCACGGGACTGCCCGAAGATACGTCATTCCATATCCAGAGGCGACTTGAGTAACTCACAAGCAGTTTCCGTAATTTGTGGCCAATATAGGTTTTGTTTCTTTGAACAGCAATACTATCGGGAATTCCCGTGAACCACAGCAAAAATTGCCACCAACACCATCGGTACGAATTAGAGATTCTACCAAGCAATTATAGAATAGAGAGATTGCGCGAAGTTCAAATCTTCAGACTGCACTGTTAAACACACATCCCGCCGGGATAAAGACCTTCGCTTTCGGCTTGATTGTGTCTTCCGATTGCGCTAGTTTCCCCTCCCCTGTCCTTTCTGTACAATAGCTTGAGAAGGGACGTTGTGTTGCCGGGCGTGTGGTGGAATTGGCAGACACGCAAGATTTAGGTTCTTGTACCGAAAGGTGTGGGGGTTCGAGTCCCCCTTCGCCCATTATACGCAATTTAGCACTTGCATTCATGCAACAATATATAGTAGTGATGCAACGCAACTGCGGATTTACACACAGTAATTTCCAGTAATTTCAAAAATTAATGAAAGGAAGATTAAATGAGCAACAAATATGAAACCTTACTGAAAAGCAAGATGAGTGAAGAGGGGTACGGCAAGTTGGCGGCCCTCGAAAACGAGAAACTTTTCAATTTTGTCGGCAAATACATCGAACTGTGCAATCCAGACAGCGTCTACATGTGCGACGACAGTGATGCCGATGCCGACTACGTGCGCCAGCGTTCACTCGACAAAGGTGAAGAAAGCAAACTTGCAAAGAACGGTCAGACAATCCATTACGACGGCTACAACGATCAGGCCCGCGACAAGCTCAACACCAAGTTCCTCGTCAAACCCGCAGATATGGAAAAAATGGGCAACCTCAACTGCATCGATTACGATCAGGGTTTTGAGGAGATTCACAATATTGCGAATGGCATAATGGAGGGTCGCGAGGCCATCGTCAAGCTATTCTGTGAATGCCCGCCCAAAGGTCCGTTCACAATCGCCTGTGCGCAGATAACCGACTCCTTTTACGTCTCCCATTCGGAAGACATTCTCTACCGCCGGGGATACGAACACTTCATGCAGATGGAAGATAAGAACGATTTCTTCCGTTTCTGCCACAGTGCCGGCGAGCTTGACGAAAGCGGTTGCACTGCTAATCTGGACAAACGCCGCATCTACCAGGATGTCTACGAAAAAATAGTCATCTCAATGAACGATCAGTATGCGGGCAACTCTCTTGGACTCAAAAAACATTCGATGCGTCTGGCAATCAAAAAGTCATCGGAAGAGGGCAAGTGGCTGTGCGAACACATGTTCGTGATGGGCTGTCAGAACGAAGCCAAGGGACGCTCAAGCTATTTCGTCGGTGCATTCCCGTCAAGTTGCGGAAAGACCTCAACCGCGATGATCCCCGGCGAAACTCTGGTCGGCGACGATATCGCCTATTTCAGAAACATCGACGGCGAATTCCGTGCCGCCAATGTCGAGCGCGGAATCTTCGGAATTATTCGTGATGTCAACGCTGTCGATGATCCAGTCATTTTCCGTACATTGCAGAGTGAAAACGAGATGATCTTCTCCAATGTTCTCACCGGACCGGACAAAAATCCCTACTGGCAGGGGATGAATGTCGATACGCCCACAAGCGGCAAGAACTATTCGGGTCAGTGGCACAAAGGCGCAAAAGATGCCAACGGCAACGAAATCCCGATATCACACGGCAACGCACGCTATACGCTCAGAATGGAGTATCTCGAAAATCTGGATCCTGCATGGGACGACAAAAACGGTGTTCCTGTGAGCGGCGTGCTCTACGGCGGACGCGATTCGGACACCTGTGTGCCAGTCGAAGAATCATTCGGATGGGAAGACGGCATAATCATAAAGGCATGTACGCTCGAATCCGAGACCACCTCGGCAACACTCGGCAAAGAAGGTGTTCTCAACCCCCAGCCGATGGCCAATCTGGACTTTATCAGCTATCCAATCGGAGAGTACGTTCAGAACAATATCGACTTCGGCAACGGTCTCGACAAAGAGCCGCCGATCTACACGACTAACTATTTCCTGAGAGACAAAGATGGAAATTTCTGCATCAGCAAAATCGGCAAGAAAGTCTGGTTGCACTGGGCGGAAGGTCGCGTTTTTGGCGAATACGATGGATATGAGACCCCGACAGGGATAATCCCCAAATACGAGGATCTCAAGACCCTCTTTAAAGAACTGGTTGACGAAGATTACTCGCTGGAGAATTACGAATATCAGTTCACCTTCCGTTGCGCTGCATGGATCGCCAAACTCGAGCGTGCCACGAAATACTTCACCGAAAACGTCCCTGACTGCCCCGCCGCCGTCTTTGCGAAATGGGAAGAAGTCAAGGCGAAAATCGCGGATGCCAGAGAACGGTTCGGCGATGAAATAAAACCCGGTTGCTACAAAGGATAAAAACAACTAAGTGACTCAGGGGTTCAATATTTGAACCCCTGGTCTCTGAGTATTGGTATAGATAGCGTAATGCCGAACGCATCTCAAACCGCATAAAAACAGATCGGACAGTCTCGTCCAAACAAACAATTGCAGAACACGTGCGAACGCCCGTCTCCTCCTCCAACTGTTTCCCCCGTTCCAGACATTGGACAATTATTACCGCCATTTATCCTGACCTTGGAGCCATGAAAAAGCATCAGTTTTATGTTCACTACAGATGATGAGAGAGGAGTTGATAGAGCTTGTGGTAGTAGCCTCGTTGAGACATGAGTTGGGCGTGGCTTCCAATGGCATCCACACGACCTTGGCGCATGGCAATAATTTTGTCGGCGTGGCGGATTGTCGAGAGGCGGTGAGCGATAACAATGCTGGTTCGCCCACGCTGAAGTGTACGCAACGCATCCTGTATAAGCAACTCTGCAGCAGAATCTACACTGGCGGTCGCCTCGTCCAGAATCAACAGCAACTCCGGCTGGCGGGCGAAGATTCTAGCCATCGAAATGAGCTGCTTCTCGCCAAGCGAGAGTCCCCCTCCCCGCTCTTTCAGGATGGTGCTGTATCCGTCGGGCATGGCTGATATTAATTTGTGCGCGTTAACGGCGCGAGCCGCTTTCTGAATCTCTTCCGCGCTCATACTCTGATCGCACATCGAAATGTTGTCCGCGACACTGCCGGAGAAAATGAAAGGCTCCTGAAAGACAAACCCTATCCGTGCACGCAACTCATTCTTTCTAAATTCCTTCAGGTTGTGTCCTCCAATCTCTATGACCCCTTTCTGAATGTCGTAGAAACGTCCAAGCAGGCTGATGATCGTCGTCTTGCCGGCACCAGTAGCACCCACAATGGCGACCGACTCGCCGGGAACGACACTGAAACTCACATCTTTCAGCACTGGTGTGTCCGGCAAATATGAGAAACCCACGTTTTTAAACTGTATCTCCCCCTGGATGAGTCCGGCATCAAGTGGCTTCTGTGGCGGCGGCACGGATTCGGGGGTATCCATCAGCGCGAAGAGGCGCTCGGATGAGGCCATGGCCTCCTGATAGGTGTTGGCTTTGTCCGAGAGAGAACCGAGCGGACGGAAAAACTCACGGATATAGGCGATAAACGCGACAAGCGTTCCGATGCTTATCAGCGACCCCTCCTTGAGAAGCAGATATCCGCCAACTCCAAATACCAGCATAAGACAGACCGCCTGTCCAATCTCAAGCACAGGGAAGTAGAGGCTGAACCATTGAACCTCGCCGAAATAGGCCGAACGCATATCTGTGTTGCGTGCCGCAAAATCTTCCCCCGCCATCTCCTCGCGACCAAAGAGCTGAATTGTTCCCATCCCCGCAATATATTCCTGCGAAAGGGTGTTCAACGCCGACTGCGAACGCCTGATGGTGCGGTGGGCGCGGCGAAGTTTGCGATTGATGAAGGCGAGGACAAAAAAGAGCGGCGGCAACAGCAGAAATATCACGCCGGCAAGAATCGGACTCATATAGAGCATATAGCCGAGTACACCAAGCAACATGAAAATATCGGCGACAGTTCCCACCACGCCAGCGGTCACAAATCGCTGAAGACGTTCAACATCCGACGTTATGCGCGTCATCATTCGCCCCACCGGGGTGTGATCGTAAAATGCGACATCCAGACTCAGAGCCTTCTCAAAAACATCGGCACGCAGGTCACGGATGATCCTCTGCCCCACCCAGGCTATCAAAAGTCCCTGCATATATCTCATTAAAAATCCGGCCAGAGCGATAACGATGTATGTCGCGCCCACCACATAGAGTCCATGTATGCGCTTGTCGGCGGAGAGCGAGTCTTCAACAAGGTATTTGTCTGTCGCGTTTCGTATGAGGATGGGCAGATAGTTGATTGTGAGCGTGACCAGCAAAATCATAAACAGTGCCAGCAACATCAGCCTGCTGTATGGGCGAATATAACGCAACAGCCGCCGGGCAAGCCCGTCGAAACCCTTTATCTTGTTCGCAGACTCATTCATTGTCAATATCCAGTTCCTGCTCAATTTTCTGCAACTCGTTAAGTTCCGCGTAGTAGCCTTTCTCCGCAAGTAACTCTGCGTGGGTTCCGCGTTGGGTTATCCGCCCGTCTTCGACAACAATCATGAAATCCGCGTAGCTCAACGTGGATATCCTGTGGCTCACCATAATGGATGTTCGACCGCGCATCACCGGCAGGAGACGATTCATAATTCCCGCCTCTGTCTGGGTATCAACTGCGGCAAGAACATCGTCCAGAATCAGAATCGCCGGTTCACGTGCGATCGCACGACTCAACGACGCACGCTGACGCTGCCCGCCGGAGAGTGTCACCCCGCGCTCACCTAAAATGGTGTCGTAGTGATCAGGAAAGCCCTCCACATCGACATCTAGATTTGCTACCTTTGCCGCCCAGCCGACAACATCAGCAGACTGTGTCTCAATCCCAAACGCAATATTCTCCCCAAGCGGACGGGAGAAAAGCACGGGTTCCTGCGCGGCAAAACCTATCTGCGACCGAAGCACCTTCAGCGGATATTCACGAATATTATGCGTCCCTATGCAAAGTTCACCGCCACTCACATCCATCAAACGTGCGAGCAGCGAAACCAGCAGGGTCTTCCCGCTGCCTGTCGGTCCGGTGATGCCGATCGTAACACCACTCGGAATACGTAAATTTATCTCGTTCAACAGTCTCACTCCATCAACCTCAAGAGAGACATTTTTGAAACAGATATCCCCACTCAACACCTTCAGCTCGCTGTTAGTTGACTCGTCATCGGCGATACCCGGCGACTGCATAAATATGAGATTTATCCGTTCCCAGCTCGCTGCGGCACGTTGCATCAAACTCGCCGTCCAGCTCAGTGCCAGCATAGGCCACTGCATATAGAGGAGATACTGGATAAACTGCACCAGCGTTCCAAGTGTCAACTCCCCTTTCACAACCTGGCGACCACCCACAATCAATATGGAGATCATTCCAAGACTGAACCAGAAAGCAGCCAGCGGCCATAACGGCTCCTCCGAAAAACTCAGCTTCATAAAGCGTTTCAGCATTCCAGTGTTCAACTCGCTGAAATGTTCCCGCCAGCGCTGCTCAAGCGCGAAACCCTTAATGCTGCGTATTCCCGCAAAAGATTCCTGACTAAAATTTGAAACCTCCGCATATTGCTCCTGCACCTGCTCATGGGCACGACGCACTCTTTTTATGAGCACATAAAAGAGCAATGTAAGCATCGGGAATAATGCCGCCATAAGCAACGCAAGTCGCCAGCTCGATAAAAACATCACCGAGAATGCCCCAATGAACACCAACGATGAACGCAATCCCTGAAGTATTCCCTGCCCCACAGCATTACGCAGTATAGTTATATCAGATGTCATTCGCGTCATCAGATCACCCGTGCGCTCCGTCCTGAAAAAGTTCTGATCCATCTCCGTGAGATGTTTGAACATATCGCGACGTATACTGTACTCAATCTTGTGTGAAATCCGCATCGGCAACCAACGCGTCCAAAAAGCAAAAAGAACCGAGATGCCAACCCCCAGCGAATACCAGCCCACATAATGCAACAGTCGGGAGGATTCAATTTCACCAGATGTTATTTCGTCAATGGCTATCCGAATAATGACCGGTAACATCAAATTCACCGCCACCGTAATCGCAATGACAACCCCCGCCATCACAATCGACCACCTGTGAGGCACTACGTATGATGATATATGTCTTCTGTCCGCCATTTCAACTGTTATTGCCATATCTATTAAAGTAAAAGGCAGACACTGAACCAGAAACATGCAAAACAAACAAGAACAAAGAACCGCCCCCATTCTTTTCGACGGGAATAGACTTTCAAGGAAAAGACCTTTTCCAGTTTGAAGCGAACGGCTACAGCAGAATCCATAAGACAGTCACGCCATAGAGCAGAATGTCCACCAGCAACGGTCCGTCTGTGAGCAGTATCTGCTCGGGTTTGTCACCTTTTTTGTGGCGATAAACCAAGTTGAGATATCGAAAAATGCCAAAAACGACAAACGGTATCGTTAAACTCATTTTGTTGGAATTGAACTTCTCAACGGTATCGGGCCAAAACGTATAGAGTGAGTAAGAGGCGATTGTAGCAAAACTGACAACAGCGATCAGCTTGTCCAGCAACT
Organism: uncultured Verrucomicrobiota bacterium; assembly: GCA_964440175.1. Lineage (GTDB taxonomy): Bacteria > Verrucomicrobiota > Kiritimatiellia > CAYTQP01 > CAYTQP01 > CAYTQP01. The sequence goes on along the minus strand of CAYTQP010000003.1, from coordinate 6,990 downwards.
TCTCGTCATACCCCCCAAGCGCCGGACGCGCATCCCCATTCGTGCCGCTCAAAACAACCTTTTCGTGCCGTCGCTTGCAAAGTGCCAGAAAGAGAGCCAGCAACAATGTGCACAGCAACAACCATGGCGAAAATTCAACTCCAACCACAAGCGCGCCACCAAGCGCACGCAACACAAACCCGATGGCTATCACAAAAATATCCACCAAACTTATCTGTTTGAGAACCATGGTGTAGGCAATCTGCAAAATGAGATAAGCCAGCAACACAAACGCAAACTGCACAGACAGGAAATATCCACCGACAAGACTGAAAACAGCAAAAATCAGCGACCAGCTAATCGCCGATTTCACAGACAACGCGCCAGATGCCACCGCCCGATTCTTCTTTTCGGGATGATGGCGATCCTGTTCGCGATCCATGATATCGTTAAAGAGATAAACAGCACTGGAGAGAAGACAAAACAGGAATGTCGCCGCCAGAGCACCCCAAAATGCCGACTTCGCAATCGGTTGCGTCTTGTCCCCTATCGCGAAAATATAGCCGGCCATAACCAGCGCGTTTTTTGTCCACTGCTTAGGACGCATAGCCATGAAGAGCAGCAACGTTTTTGCGGAACTCATTCGCGTTCCCTCTGTCCTTGCACACCAGCCGAATTAGCACAAGCAGGACGACGACGACCCTTGACGCGCCAGACAAGCTTCCAGACCATCCAAAATGCCTCTCTCACAATACCCGCGCTCATTTTGGACTGCCCCTGGCGACGCTCTTCGAATGTTATCGGCACCTCCATCACTTTAAATCCGAGCATCCATGTTTGATGAGTCATCTCCACCTGAAACGAATATCCATTCGACTTGATGAGATCGAGCGGAATCGCCTCCAGCACAGCGCGGCGATAACACTTGAATCCACCGGTCGGATCCGTGAACGGCATCCCCGTAATGATCCTCACATACAGCGCGGCGGACTCACTGAGGATCAGGCGACTCAGTGGCCAGTTAACAACCCGCACACCATAAATATAACGCGAGCCAAGCACCAGGTCCGCATCGGAAATTGCATCTTTTATGACCGCAATATCCGCAGGGCGATGAGAAAGATCCGCATCCATTTCAAAAATGTACTGATACTCCCGTTCCAAAGCCCATTTGAACCCGGCAATATACGCACGCCCCAGCCCCTGCTTGCCTTCGCGATGCAAAACGTGAACCCGTGAATCGTCTGTAGCCATACCATCACATATCTCACCGGTTCCATCCGGCGAGTTGTCATCGACAAACAGAAAATCAATATCCGCGCAAATCTCGAAAACCGCACGCGCTAAAGCTTCGACATTCTCCTTCTCGTTATAAGTGGGCACTATTATCAGTATCTCATTCATACGGATGGGAATATACAAAAATATCTACCGAAAACCATAGGATTTTAATATTTTTTTCACACTTGATTATAATCCATGCTTGCCGAAACATAACGCATCCCTTACACTAGCCAACTACGTCACACTATCTAATAAAGATTACTGTTTATGAGCAAAAAAATTGATTTTGAAAAGACGCTGAACGCCGAACAACGCGCACCCGTTCTGGCCGAAGGCGGACCAATGCTGGTGATTGCCGCAGCAGGGACGGGGAAAACCCGCACATTGATATACCGAGTGGCATGCCTTGTAGAACGCGGAATTGATCCGCGCTCCATCCTCCTCCTCACCTTCACAAATAAGGCCGCCAATGAGATGCTCGACCGGGCACGCATGCTGGTCGGCAATATGGTCAGCGGACTCTGGGGCGGAACCTTTCATCATGTGGCCAACCGAATCCTGCGCTTTCACGCTGGCGCACTCGGATACACATCCGACTACACCATTATGGACCGCGATGATTCACAGCGACTGTTGCGCGATTGCATAACCGTTCTAGATCTGCGCGATAAACACTTCCCGAAACCCAGAGTGTTGCTCGGAATGTTTGCGCTGACTGCCAACCGCCAGTGCCCACTTGAAGAACTCGCCGAAGAACGCTTTGAAAACCACCCCGTAAACCCGGAAGATATCGTCGCCGTTCACAACCTCTACCAAAAACGCAAAAAAGAGATGAACTCCATGGATTTTGACGACCTCCTCGTCAATGCCTGGCAAATCCTCAAACAGGAAAAGCAAATCCTGAAAAATTACAGTGAGCGTTTTCAGCACATCCTGGTGGATGAATATCAAGATACAAATCTAATCCAATCCGAACTAATCGATATGCTCGCCGGTCATCACGGCAATCTGATGGTTGTCGGCGACGACTTTCAAAGCATCTACTCCTGGCGCGGCGCGGACTTCAAAAACATCATGAGCTTTCCCGACCGCTATCCAAACACCCGCATCTTTAAACTGGAGACCAACTACCGTAGCGTCCCCGAAGTTCTTGATGTCGCCAACGCCTGCATTCAATGCAATCCTGAACAGTTTCAAAAGACACTAAAATCAACTCGCGAACACAGCAAAAAACCGACCGTCGTCAGCCTTGCAGACGGACGACAGCAGGCACTTTTTGTGACCAGCCATATAAAATCGCTCATGGAAAAAGGTGAAATACTAAGTGATATCGCGATAATTTACCGCTCACACTACCACGCCCTCGAACTTCAGTTCGAGCTCACCCGTGCGCAAATCCCTTATATAATCACCTCCGGCATGCGTTTCTTTGAACAAGCCCACATCAAAGATGTCTGCACCATACTCCGCCTGCTGAACAACCACAACGACGAACTCTCGTTCATTCGCCTGCTCTGCCTCCTGCCACGTGTTGGCGAAAAAACTGCCAGAAAAATATGGCGGGCGTTGCATGCGCATTTTAATCCACTCCTCTCCGAACACCGCGAAACAGTGAAGTTAAAACTCCCCGCTCCCTCCCGCGAGGACTGGGGGAAGATTGAGGAGGTTTTCAGCGATCTTAAACCCTCAACGATGACAGAGGATTTCGGCGAAATCATCTACCGTTTCACCAGCTCATTTTACGATGATTACGCCGTCGAAACATTCGATAACCACAAACACCGACTGGAAGACATAGAAGAACTCAACTCATACACAACAAAATTCGACAGCCTGAGCGAGTTTCTCAGCGAAGTCGCCCTCATCTCAAATCTAGACGCTGAAAACGAACCAACCGAAGAGCAGGAGCAAGACACATTACGCCTCACGACTATCCATCAGGCTAAGGGTCTTGAATGGAAAGTTGTCTTTATACTCTGGCTGGCTGACGGCATGTTTCCAACCAAACGAGCAATAGATGAACCCGAAACCGAGGCCGAGGAACGTCGCCTCTTCTACGTCGCCACAACCCGCGCAAAAGATGAATTGGTTCTCTGCTCTCCAAAAGTTCATCGCTCGCGAGATGGAAGCTCACAGTTCTTCTCCCCCTCCCGCTTCCTGGAGGAACTACCGCACTCACTACTCAAACCCGTCAATATCGCCCACTCCACTTATCGCCCCCCAACAAGCCCCCGCTATTGGCGACGCTAGTAAAGAGTGCGCAAAAAAGATATACTCCCCCTCAGCCTGCAGGCAAACCTGTGACCTGCACAATGGCGTTGTTATCCATACCCCGTTTTAAGACAATCTAACGAAATTCTGGCTTTCCCTCACTATACGCACCCCGCAAATACCGTTAAGGTTAGATACGTAAAAATACTCATAGCAAAACATCCCATTCCTCTCATCCCCGCTCATCCATTCTTCCCCAACAAAATAATCACTCTTTCGTTCACCCAATATGCAGGTTGTCCCCTTCATCCTTCACGGTGTAACCCGAATCCTGTCGCTCAAAATTCACCTTGTTCTTCTGTACATAAATGTCGAACACATCATCAGCGGACATACCCGCCACCTGCGCCAGCGATATCAGAAAATGAAACATATCCACAATCTCCACCTTCGCGTTCTGCTTGTTATATTCCTGATATTTCGCCCACCACTTCCACGGAACACTGTCTATCAACTCCGCCGTCTCCTGGCTCAGTGCCCGGCAATAGTTCAATATCCATTCGGGTTGCTTATCTTCCTGAATGGTTGTCGTGTCAATGCCAATACGCCTGTTAAGTGCCGCCTGCATTTCAAACATCTTCGCAAGCTTGTCTTTCTCCAACATCATCTCTCCCCCAGTAAATTCTCAATTTCACAAAATCGTATTACAGCAAAAAAAATGGATTTAATAAAGAAATTATTTGCACATCCTGCCCTGTTTATGGATAATTGCCACCAAAAAACAGGAACTAAGTCAATAATAGTGGAGTTACAACAATGAGAAAAATATTGCTTTCATCGCTTGCCCTGTCGGTCTGCGCCCTCATACTGACCCCCGGCGCGTTCGCAAAAAGGAAAAAAACGCAAGAGAAACCGAAAAAACATATCGTCCTGCTGAATATTTCGGGCACGCTGGAGAAAGAGACCATGGAACGACTCCAGAAGTATGCAGGAAAAGAGCTGTGCGTAAAAACGGATATTGCCGTTCTAGAAATTGACAAGAATGTCACAATCGAAAAATGCGCCAAAAATATCGCAAAAAAGAATGAATACACCTCCCCTATTGTGATCAGCTTCCACTTCACACCTGCGGACGAAGAGCATATCTGCATCCTGACTAATCAGCAGGTGGCAGTGGTAAACACAGCCAGGCTGAAGATTGCCGACAAGGAAAAATATGAACGCCGCCTTGAGCGCATGCTTATGCGCAGTGCAGCCACACTGGTCGGCATTGGATTTGATCCCGATCCTCACTGTGTTATGCACTCTTACAAAAACATCGAGGATCTCGATCGCATGGGTCGCAACTTTTCGCCACCATGGCAAGATAAGTTCAAACGGGCGGCAGTTAAAATAGGCATGGAGATGATTCCCGTAAAGCCTCCAAATCTAAAAAAGTGCGGCGACTAATCGCTCCTGACATCAAAAGAGATTGTCCAAAATAGTCCAACGTCTTGTAAGCTAATTATAAATACAAAAATTTATATGTTACTTCCAATGTAAGCAGAGCTATTCCCTATTTTTCTCCCTTCGCGCATCCTTCGCGACCTTTGCGTTAAAAAATTGAAGAGAAAAAGAGGTCTCTCCCCCCATTAAATCATTCCGCCCATTCTTCTTTGCGTTCTCCGTGTTCTCTCACGGTTAAAAACGAATAAACGAACAGAACCTGTCATACATCAAACATCCGTGTTTATCTGTGTGAATCTGTGGGAGATAAAAACGCTCTCCATCTGCGTGTCAAAAAAGACCCCCTCCAACCCAGCAAACCCTGTCATTGCAACCTCATAACAGGCCTGTCCCTATTTTTGTCCCTATTTTTCCTATTTTCCCTCGCCCAGAATCCACCCACAAATTCTGCTGAAGAGACGAAACATATAAACAATTGTTCTTATCCCTCCAATTTGGTGGTATAAGAACAATAACTATACACAGTCGTTGTGGTGCATTTAAGTAAATGCATAAAACATACAAAAATAAAAAAAATAATATGAATGAAATAATTTGTCCAAATTGTGAAAAAGTATTTAAAGTTGATGAAGCTGGATTTGCAGATATCCTTAAACAAGTTCGTGACCGCCAATTTGAAGAAGAACTTAATAATCGACTAACTCTTGCGGAAGAAGAAAAAGTGAATGCTGTTAAATTAGCGGAAGCGAACATTAAAAATTCCCTGCAAGAGGAACTAGCAAAGAAAGAAACTAAAATTGCTGAAATGAAGTCTAAAATTGAAAATGCAGAAACTGAGAGAAAATTAGCGGTATCAGAAGCTACTAAGAAAATTGAACAAGAAAGAAATGATCTTACTAGCGAGTTAAAAAATAAAGAAACTGAGAAAAAATTACTTGAAACATCACTGAATGAAAAACATGCCGCCGCACTCAGGACGAAGGATGAAATAATAAAATCAAAAGAAGAGGAAATAGCCCTTCGTAAGGATATGAAGCTTAAACTCTCTACCAAAATGATTGGAGAAACGCTTGAACGGCATTGTGAAGCAGAATTCAACAAATTGAGAGCAACAGGTTTTCAAAACGCCTACTTTGAAAAAGATAATGATGCACGAACTGGAAGTAAAGGCGATTTCATTTATCGTGAAACTGACGAAGTAGGTAACGAAATCATTTCCATAATGTTTGAAATGAAAAATGAGGGTGATGAGACTGCCACTAAAAAAAGAAATGAGGATTTTCTTAAAGAATTAGACAAAGACCGTAACGCAAAGAAATGTGAATACGCTGTCCTTGTAACTCTTTTGGAGGCAGATAGTGAACTTTATAATTCTGGAATTGTGGATGTCTCACATAAGTTCGATAAGATGTATGTTATACGTCCTCAATTTTTTATACCAATTATAACCTTGCTTCGTAATGCAGCAATGAATTCCTTGAAATACAAGGCAGAACTTAATTTGATGAGAAATCAAAACATTGATATTACCAAATTTGAAGATAAGATTGAGGCATTTAGAAAAGGATTTGCATATAATTATGATTTAGCTAGCAGGAAATTTAAAACAGCTATTGACGAAATTGATAAAACTATTACTCATCTTCAAAAAACAAAAGGGGCTCTTTTATCATCAGAAAATAATTTACGCTTAGCAAACAATAAAGCGGATGATTTGACAATTAAAAAGTTAACTCACGGAAATCCTACGATGAAAGCAAAATTTGACAATGTTAAAGATATTGATGAATAAGAAACGACACCACAACAATGTATATAAGTCATTGGGTAGATGGTAGTTAAATTGAAGTTAATGAATATAAACAAACGGCATAGCAAATTGAAAGTTAGGTGTTTCAAAACGCCCAACGCCTTATATACCAACCTTTAGGTGCAAGCAAACAATGACAGAAATCAGGAAATAAAATATGAGTAAAGAGAAAGTATCTATACGTTTTTTTGAGGACAGAGAGGTGCGTGCTGTTTGGGATGAAAATAATTCCAAGTGGTGGTTCTCGGTGTTGGATATTG
>CAYTQP010000002.1:51663-53865 GCA_964440175.1 uncultured Verrucomicrobiota bacterium | reverse complement strand
TTCAGCGGTATATGAATTGGAATGAAAAATCGCACGGAGCCCTTTTATTAAAACGTGTTTGCGGAATTCTGGTTCTAACGGGTGGGCTCTACTTGATTTATGTCGCGCCATAATTAAATATTAAGTTTAGTTTAAAAACGAAGGAAAATAAAATGTCGGGGAAAATAAAGGTGCTTTATCTCTGCACTGGGAATTCCTGCCGTTCGCAAATGGCGGAAGGCTGGACGCATGCACTTAAAGGAAATGAAATCGAAGTCTATTCCGCCGGACTTGAAACGCATGGATTAAACCCCAATGCCGTGAAGGTGATGGCAGAGGCGGGAATAGACATTTCAAATCAAAAGTCGCAGCATTTAGATGAGTTTATGGATCTGGATTTGGATTGTGTGATAACCGTTTGTGACCACGCCCACGAAACCTGCCCGCTTTTTCCGGGGATAGCAAAAGTGATTCATCACAGCTTTGACGATCCGCCTAAACTTTCACCACCCGATGCGCCGGAAGAGGCGTTGCTTAACAGTTTTCGCCGTGTCCGCGACGAAATCAGGGCGTTCGTGGAGACTCTTCCTGAAAGCTTGGAGATGAACAGTTTATGAACCCTCGTGTCCGCCGCTCAGTTATGCGTTCTCAATATGTTTTTTCACCGTCCGCCAATTGAGATCAGTGCGCCTGGCGACCTCTTCATATGTTCCATGCCGCTTGTAAATACGGAGACAGTAACGAGAGATGAGTTGGTCGGCGGTGAGCATTCCGGCTTCAATAGCGGCAACGAAATCGTCTTCCCCGCCGGATGCTGTAGTGGACATATCGATCTCATACGTGCCACTCAGCAAAATGCGACGCACGGCCTGCTCCAGTTCACGGACATTGCCGGGCCAGGCGTAGCCACGCATCCGGGCATCGCCGAGAAGGCTCATCACCTTACCTTTCATCTCTGTCCCGTATTCACCGAAATGACGTTCCAGTATGTGATCAACAAGCATCTCCAGTTCCCGGGGATCTTCCTGGATGCGTTGCTGGAGGGTTGGAAGGGTGATCTGATCGGAGCATAGACGATAAAAGAAATCGTCACGGAACTCACCCGCACGCCGTAGAGCAGAGAGCGATTTGTTTGTAGCGGCGATGACGCGACCCTCAAACCGACGCGGTGCATGTCCGCCAACCGGCGCAAAGGTGCGCTCCTGCAGCACCTGCAGAAGCTTGATCTGCACAGGAATGCTCACATCACCGATCTCGTCTAGAAAGATTGCGCCGTGCGGACTGCATTGTGCGAATACGCCCTCATGGTCATCAATCGCGCCTGTGAATGCACCCTTGCGGTGTCCAAACAGTTCGGATTCTATCAATGTCTCCGGATACTGCGATAGATTGATGGATACGAACGCACTTATGAAACTCTCCTTGAAGCATTCAGTGCCGGGATCAAAGGGAATGAAGCCGGAGCGACCAATGGCGGCGGCCGCCGCTCCCTTACCGGTTCCAGTTTTACCCAGTAGCAACGTTGAGAAATCTTCCGTCCGGTTCCAGAGACAACTCAAATACCAGCGGATGTCGTGTGTGAATATATTATCCCAAAGCCGTTTGCGTAGTTGTCGCATACAGTGGCTGCGACCGGTCAATCCTTTCGAGATGAAATGGTAGGCTCTTCTTATCTGAAAGAACATGGAGACATAGCGACAGGCTTCCGCACGATCCAGTCCATAGCTGAGCATTTTCCCGAAAACCTCGCCTGTGAACACCGCCCTACGCGGTTCGCCGCCCGCTTCGAGTTGCTCATGAATAAGCACATCGAACTGCTTCGTATATTGATGAAATAGCATAAAGAGAACACTTGTGAGCAATACCTCGCGATCGGGGTTGGAATATAGGGCTATGTTCACCCGTCGCCCGGTTCCGTGCAGATTGGCGGCACCCAGCGTGCTGACACGCTCCTGCAATTGCCGGAGAAGCTGATTCAGAACCGCGTTCCGCGTGCTTTTTTCGGATGCGCCGACAATCCGGCGATCATACTCGTGTCGCTCAAAGCTGAATGGATTACTGAATGCGGCTCGTGCCACCATCCGAAAAAAATCGAGATCTCCCGCGCTTAATTTAACTCTATTTTTCATTTTATTATCCCTATATGCTCGTAATGTATATGCTTCATACATAAATTGTCTATCACAATCTCTAAAAGATTTTAGAGTTTATCCCGTCATAAGG
>CAYTQP010000002.1:0-51563 GCA_964440175.1 uncultured Verrucomicrobiota bacterium | reverse complement strand
AAATGGTTGGGGACAGGTGAAATGTACGGAGTAAGCCACAGGAATTCTACAGGGGCACATTTTTCAGACTGCTAAAAAGAATTCGTTTTGCCACTTTTCGACTTCTTTTGAGGTGTTGAGTTGATAGTATTGCGGGATATGAGATATTTATGAATAGAGCAAGTTGGCGTTCCGTATATTCGGGGTGTTCAGTGGCTCAAATAATCCACAAGGACACCTCTCCGGTTTAGAAGGGATATGTATTATTCGGTAAAATATCTCATTTCATTAACGGAACCCCTGAATAGCTCAATGCATTGTTCACGGGTCAACCGAGAATTCATCCATGAAGAATCATCCACTTTGATCTTAATCATATGTTCTTTTGGATCGCATCTGAAATCGGCAATGCGGATTGCGCGAATCTTGCTATCTTGGGCAACCACCTTAACGCCCTGCCGCCGAGCTTCGTCATACGTTAAATTGGTCTTTCGACTTGCTGGTTTAAGAATATCTACACATTGAGCACCTTTGCCCCATGTTTTGTCTGACCTCAAACTTCTGGCATCGGGATGTTCCCAAATACCGCTACCAATATTATAGTGATCATTCCCGGCAATGTAATTAGAGACGGCATCGGGAGAACAAAGGTGGCTGTCAAATATGATTTCATCGTCAGCTTTTATAATAATCTTAGGATCTCCTCTATATGGATTATCCACAGAGCCGATTTGGATAACTTGAGCGGTTTCAGAATTCCAGAATATTGCGACAATCTTTGTGTCTGATCGAGAAAGTGTTAACTCTGATGTGTTTGCGCATCCGCAGAGCAACGTGAAAAGTATGGGCGGTAGAATCAGCATCTTCATTGTTTTTTCCTTATTTTAACGATTAAACTTACTCGTAAGCGATGGTTGCTGTGCGACTATTGCTGTTGAGAGCAATGTCTGATTTGATCTTTCCGTAATCTTCACTTTTCATACTCTCTTTGCACGATTGTCGCAATGCTTCAATGGTTTATTTCATATTCTTCACTATATTCGGGTGATGATTTACAATATTTTTATTTCACCCGAATCGTGAGGCGTACAGCACGCAGGGCGGCATTGTGCTAGCGGCAATCAAAGCATCAATAGCCAAGAACCCTCCACAAATTTTTCAGACCGAACGGTTAAAGCTCACATTTCGCATGACGGGGTCTTTTAAATTCGTGCGTTGAACACCGTAAAGTGAATCGACTGATTCGTGAGCGTGTTAAATGCTTCATAGTTCTTCAATTTATCAAAAATTCCTTTGAAAGAAAGGTTTTTATCCGCTGGATTTTCAGTGATACACCCACTGAGAATCAGGAAGCGCAAATGGGTTCGTCTGCGCCGGATTTTGGCTGGCAGGTGCGAATAAACACGAATATTATTTTCATCTCTTCATCAACGCTTAAAAGAATTGAGGGTGAAAACGTTTAATTAGCGGGCTGGGAATTTTTGAACGGAGTTTTATTTGTTTCGATCTCTTTCAGCAATGAGGGAAGCCCATTGGGGTTTGGGGTACGGTGTTGTCAAACGTCAGGACAAACGAGGAATGAGTTTTTGTGGTGGTGGTTATTTTCCTCTACAACGCCACCAGTTTGTCGCAGTGGTTATGTTATGAATTTAATATGAAGAGTGACACTAATTTCAGCGAGATGACAATGGGGGAGGGAGCTCCAGAAAAACAGACAGGTTGTTGTTGATGGATATTCGATGAAAAGTTACACTTCGGGTTATTTTAAAAATTGAGGTTTGCGCTGTTTGGAGCGTGATGGAATAAAAAATCGGCGGGGGAGCTGAAGGCAACGGCGTGCGGGCGTGATATGCGCCGGGGCTTCGGTGTTTTTTTGGAAGAGGGTTAGTTATGGTATATTTGCGTGTCAGATCAATTGCGACGGTTTTGGTGTTTGGTATATCCGTTTTTTCTGTGATGGCGTTTCAGGTTTCCGGGGGAGTTGAACTTTCCCCTCCTGTGGCGGGAGGTGAAGCGGGGAGCGCGGTGGTGTTTGGTTCGGGCTGGCTGGCGGTGGGGGCCCCGCTTTCAAATGTTGGCGTAAGCACCAATCAAGGTGTCACACACATCTATAACGTTCAAGATAGTGGGAGCTGGCTTTATGCGACATCTCTGGTTGCTTCCGCCGGCGCGGAATACGATTATTTTGGGCGGGTGCTTGCGGCGGACAGCAACACGCTGGCGATAGGAGTTGCCAGTGATGATCAAGCTGGTGTGGATGCCGGTGCGGTGTATATTTTCACCACGGACGGGACTAATTGGATTCAGCGTCAGAAGCTTATGGCGCGGGATCCCGGCGCGGGGTATTTGTTTGGATGTTCGGTGTCACTGGATGGGAGCCGGCTCGCGGTGGGATCGCGCAAGGAATCGGTTTCGGGATCGAAAGCGGCGGGAGCGGTGTTTGTTTTTGAGCGCGGTGCGGGGGGAGTTTGGACTCAAAGCTGGAGGGGGGTGTCAACGGTTGCTGCGGCCTATGATTATTTTGGATGTGCGGTGTCGATTGATGGTGATGAATTGCTTGTGGGGGCTGACAACAGTGATCCACATGGCTCCAAATCCGGCTCCGCCCGCATTTTCATCCGTGATTATTCTCATGGAACCTCCTGGACGCAGAAACGTGTTTTGACGGCTGATGACGGTGCGGCTTTTGATATGTTGGGTTCTTCGGTTGCGCTTTGCGACGGTATCGCCGCAGTTGGCGCGCCAAACGCTGGCGAATCCGGTAGCGGTGTGGGAGCGGTATATATTTTCGGGCGGAATGACGGCGGTTCCAATCATTGGGGACAGGTGAAGAAATTGTTGCCGTTGCCGATCTCAATCACAGCCGCGTTCGGTTCGTCTGTCGCCATAAACGCTGAACTGCTGGTTGTGGGTGCGCCCGAGGCGGTTGTCAACGGGGTTGCTGCTGCCGGGACGGTTTTGACCTTTGATGTTCCCGCTGAGAATGAAGAGTGGGGCACACCGTTGCGGATTATTCCCGCTCCGCCGGTGGAGGGGGAACATGCGGGCGCGTCGGTGGCGTTGGAGGATTCAGAGTTATCTTTTGGGGTTCCCGGTTGCGAGAATGCGGGAGTGAACGCCGGGGCGGTTCGGCTTTACGCTGTGGATACTGAAAAAACGATTATTATGCACGCTCCAGTTTTCAAAAATAAAAATGTGCATATCTCTTGGATCGGGGGGACAAATCTCATGCAGATTCTGGAGTCAAGGGTGGCATTGGATAATGGTGTGTGGCACCCGGTTTTCACCAATGGACCTCCCGCGCTGGCGACGGGAAGCTATCAAGAGCCGGCGGGGGAGAAGCGTTTTTATCGTGTTCGTGCGGTAAGACCGTAGGTTAGATGAAGTTCGAATGATTAGACAGCATATTTTGGAGATGGACAGAAAGATGAAAATTAAAAAAAACAGTATAATACTTATCTTGTCAATTTTTGCCGTGTCCGCCTCTGTTTGGGGCGATCCTCTTCCGACAAGGCGTGCTGACGGTCGGGCATCGCCGCCACCGCCAGATTATACCGCCGCCCCTCTGGCTGTGGAGAAGATTCCGATTCCGCGTCCATTGGGGACAAGGAGTTTTGATCCGGGACTGGTTGCGGGCGGTCGCGTCGCGGTGGTAGTTGAGACCGCGCTCTATCCGTCTATCGCCACAGGTGTCAGCAGTTATGTCGCCGATCTTGTCACGCAGGGATTTGATCCCTTTGTCATCACTTTTTCAGGTGATGCTTTGCAGCTGAGAACATTGCTTCAGGGTTATTATGCGGAACAGGATTCACTCAGTGGCGTGGTTTTGGTGGGAAATCTTCCTTATGTCATTTGGGAGATGATCAAAGAGTTTGAGTCCGGGCATGGGTTTTACGAAGCCGAAATTTGTGATTTTTATTTTATGGATTTGGATGGAGTCTGGATGGATGCCAATACAAATGCGCCTTTTGCTGCCGGATGTTACGATGCTCGCGCTGGTGATCTCTACTGTGAAATCTGGGTGGCACGCATTGCCGCCGACAATCTCGCAATCGGCACTTATTCGACGGTTGATTTGTTGAATAATTATTTTTCGAGAAATCACGCCTACCGCAGCGGAAGTGTTTCGGTGAGCAAGGCGGCGTTGCATTACACGGATACCGATTGGGCCGCTAACGCGGATAATGATGTCCACGAGTTGCAGGCTGTTTTCCCGTCTGTTACATCCAGAGTGGTTGGCAGAGACTTCGGCACGGGCGGAGTTGACTATCGCGACAACTATCTCAACGCTGATTATGAACTGATTCAGGTGCGTTGTCATGGCACGGCCACAACTCATCAGTGGGATGATGGAGTCACTGTGAGACCAACGGACTATCTTTCCAGGGATCCCCGTGCGGTATTTTACAATATTTATGGGTGTTCCAGTGCCAATTTTACCGTAGCCAACTGTTTCAACCGCATAACGGTTATGAATCCACAGGCGGGAGGACTCGTTTCGTGGTCACATTCAGGAACCGGAGGAATGATCTCTTTCAATAATTACCGCGCCTCAGTTTTTTACAATGCGTTGAGTTCAGGAAAGTGTGTTGGTGAGGCATTCAGACTTTGGTACAACTCGTGTGTCAAAGTGGATAAAATTTACTATGAGAAATATTGGCGTACACCGCTCTGGTTCAACGGAATGCGTATTGATGGTGATGCCTGTCTCACGCTACGCACACCGATTATCCGTTACGTGTCAAAATCTGGAAGCGACATATCCCCTTACACAACAGAGGCCACGGCGGCACGAAGCGTTAATGATGCCTTTGATGTTGCTGGTACCGGCGATATCATTAAGATTGCAGCTGGACGTTATCAGCTCTCCGGCACGTTGATTATGGACGCTTCAAAGGAGCTTAAGCTAATTGGGACAGCATTGAACACAGAGGTAATATTGGATGGGTCAACGATCTCTCCACGTGATCGTTGCGTTCAGGTTTACAGAGACGTGAACTCGGTGATAGAGAATTTGACGCTAACTGGCGGGAACAGCGAATGGGGCGGTATCAACTCACCGGGATATGGCGGGGCCGCCCGGCTCAAAGGGGGGACACTCCGCAACTGTGTTGTGGTGAGCAACACGGCATCAGTGGGCGGTGGTCTTTATCTGGACGGTGCTACGTGCGTGGAGAATTGTCTGATTTCCGCCAATACGGCGACTGGCAGTGGAGGCGGGTTTATCTCTTATGACAGCAGAGTGGTTATCAGTGATTCTGTGATTTCCAATAACATTGCCGGTGATGGCGGTGGTGGCGGAATCACCACAGATGGAGGACGTTATGAACGTTGCGTTTTTACCGATAACACAGCGGGCGGGAATGGCGGAGGTCTCTATATGGTTGATACGGACACACGTGTTCTTAACTGTGTTGTCAAAAACAATCAAAGCGGGGGGAATGGCGGAGGTCTTTACGCTCCGAGGGGAACCGCTATAAGTGTGCTGGTTGCTGGCAATCATGCCACAGGCAATGGTGGCGGCGTTTATGCCGACGGCTATTTGATCAGGGCTGGTCTCACCAACCTGACCATCACCGCCAACACAAGTGATGGTCATGCCGATGGTCTCTACATAGGATCAGATATAGATATGTTAAACTGCATTATTTATGGCAATGGCGACGATGATATTGACTGGAACGGTGAGACTAATCAAACCCGCATTAGTTACTCCTGCCTAGGAGAATCTTTTTCCGGACCGGGAACCAGCAATCTCGTAGCCAATTCTGGTTTTGTGGGTGGCGGGGACTATTCGTTGCAATCGAACTCTATTTGTGTGAATGCTGGGCTTACTGTTTCGTGGATGACGAAAGGTGCTGTGGACTTGCCCGGGAATCCGAGAATAACTGAAGGTGTTGTGGACATGGGGGCGTATGAATATATTAACACATCCGGGATGATTCCTGCCTCATGGCTCGCCAGATTCGGCCTTTCTCCGTCAGAGCCTCCCGGCGGCAACCCCGATCACGATCCATTCACAACGCGAGAGGAATATATTGCCGACACCAATCCGGTAGACTCTAATGAGTACTTTCGAACGACCCTCATGAGTGAGGTTCCCGCAAAAATTGATTTTATCTCATCAAGCAATCGTCTTTATACCTTGTATGGATGCACAAACCTCATTTCCGGCGTTTGGACAAACGTTCCGGGGGTTCCTCCGAGGATGGGGAAAGGCGGCGCGGACTTCGTGATTGTCACCAACAATCTGCCGCTGGAGTTCTACAGAATAAAGGTGAAACTACCGTAGTTTAGAGCCTTTCCCCAAAACGCCATGCAAGCAAAAAGATGTGTTTTATGATGGTAAAACGGATAACGCATATTTTTTGATAGACCGCCGCTTCCGGAAAAAGCAAATTATAGACTCAAACTCCGGGAATTGCTTATGCGGCGCGTTGGTTAAACAGCCTGTGAATATAAGGATGAAACGACTAACGATCCAGTTCTAAAATGCTGGTCGAGTGTGTGCCCAATGAAGCCTTCCAGCGGTGTTTTAAAAGTAGACTGTATTCAGGATGCAGGTTCTGTGACGCGGATAGAGGTTTGACATTTTTTGCGTGGAATGATTCCGAAATATCTTGACGGAAGTCCTGGTGTTCTATATTTTGGTCGACATTGGGCGCGGATGGACTTTTGCATTGAGAGGGATAGTTTTATGATGTGGTTTTATACGGTTAACGGGCAACAGAGGGAGCCGGTTAATGAGCCGGATTTGGTTTCTCTATTCGCTTCGGGAGAGATTGACAGCGAGACGCTGGTTTGGAAGGAGGGGATGTCTGACTGGGCACGTTACGCGGACATTCCGCATCTGCGTGAACAGTCCAGC
The DNA here is from genome assembly GCA_964440175.1 of uncultured Verrucomicrobiota bacterium. Classification (GTDB taxonomy): domain Bacteria; phylum Verrucomicrobiota; class Kiritimatiellia; order CAYTQP01; family CAYTQP01; genus CAYTQP01. The sequence continues at coordinate 44,716 of CAYTQP010000002.1, read as the reverse complement.
GGATTTGACGTAGCGGAGGGAGGGTCGGTTTGTTCAATATGCGGGAGAAATTTTCATGTTAACGAGATGATCGTTTTTGAGGGTTCGCGTGTCTGCGCGGAATGCAAGCCGGGGTTTATTCAACGGATTAAGGAGAACTCTGAAATACCGCAAATGGTTTCGTTTCGCTACGCGGGCTTTTGGATACGGTTTGTGGCGGTTTTCATTGACGGCATTTTCATGAATATTATTGTTATTCCATTCCGGATTCTGATGACGCTGGGCAACACATCTGAGAACATGGCACTTACGGTTTTCTCTACGGCGTTGTATTTTATTGTTGCCTTTCTGGTTCCCGCACTCTATTCCATTCTAATGCTGGGGAAATACGGAGCCACGCTGGGCAAAAAGGCGGTGGGCATTAAGGTTGTGATGTCGGATGGAACTCCTATCTCTTACGGTTGCGCTACGGGGCGGTATTTTGCGACATTTCTGAGTGGAATAATTTTGTATATTGGCTATATAATCGTAGCGTTTGATGATGAGAAGCGGGCATTACACGATCACATTTGCAACACCCGTGTGATTTACAAGTAGGTTTATGAGTGTCTCTTACGTCAAATGTCCGAAATGTGATTATCCGCTGAACGCGGAGCAGTACAACACTTCGGCGAAATATGAGGTGTGCGGGGTTTGTTTGGCCAGGGTGCGGGTGTATGCGTTTCCCGCGCTTTACCGGAATGCGCCGGAATCGCGTCTGGCGGTGAAGGCGGATATGGATGACGCTGTCTGTTACTATCATGCCGACAAGAAGGCGGAGATTGTTTGTGATGAGTGCGGTCGGTTTCTTTGCGCGTTGTGTGAGTTGCCGCTGGGCGGGGAGTCGCTGTGTGCGCCATGTTTGGAGGCACGCCGTCGCCAACCCGGCGAAGACGCGTTTGTTTCGAGTGTTATGCGTTATGATAAGATAGCGTTTTATTTGGCGGTGTTGCCATTGTTGTCTTTCCCTTTCACTGTCTTTACTGCGCCGGCAACCATCTTTGTTGTTGTGCGTTATCACGAGAAGATCAAGCCTTCGGCACGCGCACGCATGTCGGCGGCCTTTATTTTCGCGCTATTTGAGATTGTCGGATGGATTATTGCTCTTGTCATTTTAATCAGGTGGATTGCCAGTGTTGGATAGATCAAAACATAAAAAACTTCTGGGGAAGGGTAAGTCATGGATATCGTTCTCGCGCTTGAGTGAGGAGGAGGATCACCTTTTATTTGTGACGAGCGTTGGGTGGTTAGAGAAGCATAAGCGTTTTTATTACGGTGATATCCATTCTGTGGTTACGGTTCTTTCTGCCGACTATGTTGCCTGGATGATTATTTTGTCACTTTTGACATTGTTCACGGGTGTGGCATATCTCACCGGGGGGCGGTGGTTTAGCGCGGTTGCATTCATCATTTTGGTTATCATCCTGATTATTCACCTTGTGCGTGGAGGCACATGCAAGTGCTGGATAGAGACCGACGTTAATAAACAGAGGTTGAATATGTTTGGCCGCGTGAAACAGGTGGAGAAGTTCATGGCGCGGATTGAGCCTCGTATTCGTGATGCGCAAGGTGCGTTTTCGTTGGAAGAGATGAAAGAGGAACCTTCGAAGGTTATTTTTTCCACGCCCGCCCCGGCGTTATCCGCAAATGAATCCCACAAGGAGGATTGGTAACGTTTATGTTCCGTTTGCATCAGGCTCGGTGTCTCAATCATGCCACTCGTGAAGCAGTAGCACGCTGTTCCGGGTGTGAAAATTTCTTCTGCCGCGAGTGTGTCACCGAACATGCGGGACATCTGATGTGCGCGGCGTGTATCGTGCGTTTCAATATCTCCGGGGAAGAGAAGAGTCACGGTTTGTTTTTCATTGGTTTTAGCGTGGTGAAAAGGCTGGTCGTTGCAGTTTTGAATCTGTTTGTGATCTGGATGTTTTTCTATGCGCTTGGGAGACTTCTGCTTTTAATCCCGGACTCTTTTCATCCTGAGAACATTGGCGGGTGGTGGTTATGAGGGGAAAGGAAGCGGGGAGAGGAGAGCGTGGTCTTGATATAGTCGAACGAGCGTTTCATCTGCTTCGTCAGGCATCGGTTTCGACGTTTGCTCTATACTATCTCGGTGCCGCGCCGTTTGTGTTGGGGCTACTGTTTTTTCTAACGGACATGTCCTCGAATCCGTTTGCGTCCGCCCGTTGCGTCGCCACATCTCTTGGAATGGCACTACTTTACATCTGGATGAGAGTCTGGCAGTCGCTTTTCTGTCAGCGGCTGGGGGAGGCTTTTATTTTAGGAAATCCCGCGCCGCTGACGGCGCGGCGGATAATGCGCTTGATATATTTTCATATAGTCTATTCATCATGGGGTTTGCTAATAATGCCGGTAGCGGCACTTACAATTCTTCCTTTTGCGTGGGTGTTCGCATATTTCAACAACCTGTGCATAGTGAATGTTTTTGAAGGCACTTTCGGGGAGGCCGCCGTTAAGGCTCGCGCTTTGGCCACAATTTGGCCGCGTCAGAACGGTTTCGCTGTTTGCATATTGACCCTCTTTGCTCTCTTTGTTTTCCTCAATATCGGCATGGTAATAGCGTTGACTCCGAATTTACTGAAATCGTTGCTGGGCATGGAGACAGTGTTCTCTCGGAGTCATTACTGGTTGTTAAGCACAACCTTTTGGGGCGTTCTGTCTGGCTTGACCTATCTTGCCGTGGATCCTCTATTTAAGGCGTTTTATGTATTGCGTTTTCACGCTGGTGAGTCGATCTATACTGGCGAGGATCTGCTTGCCGATCTCCGGAGTATTCCGCCAAAACGAGGTATTGCGGGTAGGGCTCGAACGGGAGTCGTGACGGTGTTGCTGTTTATGAGTGTCATCGCGGTTGCCACTGGACAGGAGGGGGATGTTGCAGTGTCTGAGCCGGTAATAGAACAGGCGGAACTGGATGCGTCGGTTGATCGGGTTATGAGACGCTCAGAATACACCTGGCGTATGCCGCGTGAGTTTGCTGCCGGGGAGGAGAAGCACGGCTTTTTTGGGACATTCATCGATTCTATTGTAAACTGGATGGAACGTGTAATACAGGGTGTTGGCGTTTTTTTTGGAGGCGTTTTGAAGTGGATATTGGAGCACATCCACCCACCCGGTATGAAAAAAACTAATATTGGCGGCAGGGATTTCTCCTTTTTGAAGTGGGTGTCTAAAGTTTTGCTGTGCGTGATGATTTTAGTTCTGGTGGCATATCTGGTGAAGATTCTTCTCTCCCACCGTAAGCCACAGTCAAAAACTGTGGAGGCGATGCCGGTCTCCGTCAGTATCGACATAGATGATGAGAATGTTGTCGCGACGATGCTGGAGGAGGACGAGTGGATTGAGCTTGCCCGAAAATTGGCTGCAGTCGGTGAGTTGCGGAAATCCATGCGTGCCTGGTTTCTCGCGGGTTTAGCGTTTTTGGAGCGAACGGATCTTTTGTCGATTTTGCACTCAAAATCGAATCTCGAATACAGCCGGGAGCTTGCCCGCCGCGCCCGGCGGACACCCGCTGTGGTTCCGCTTTTTGGAGAGAACACAAAACTCTTTGAGCGTGCGTGGTACGGGTTGCACGCAGTGACAACTGATGATATTGAGACGTTGGAGAGAAATATAGAGAGGATGCGGCGTGATCTTGAAGAGTAAATATTCGGTTACAACCGTTTTTCTGTTGCTTGTGGCACTTGCATTGATCGGTTTTTACCGCCTGTTTGAGTTGCGTTTCCGTTCTGGCGACATCTTCCCGACCTACTCCACATATCGCGCTGATCCACGGGGTACGAAAATATTGTTCGAGTCGCTCAAAGAGCTTCCCGGTGTGACCACGGAACGTTGGCTTGAGCCGTTGGGGGAGATGGACGGGAGTGACACAGTTGTTTTTTATCTGGGTGCTAAGCAGCATCTTTTGACTGGAAATATTGGTGACACGCTACGCGGTTATCTAACTTCCGGAGGTCACGCGGTTGTGGCATTTTCACCGAAAACTTCGCTCAGAGATGAGTTAGAACGCAGGGGTGATGCCGAGGTTAAGGAGCCGGAAATCGAAGAGGAGAAGGCTGGTAATGTCAAAAAAGAGGAGAGTCGGTCTGATTCAGCACCGCACAGCGCGTTGAGTGAGTGGCGTGGTTTGGCGAAAAACTGGGGTGTGAGAACCGAAAGATTCAGCTATGCGAAAATTAATGACAGTGTGTCGCAAACTCATGCTCAGCCGGAGTCGCTGATGACCGAATTCGCACCACTCAGGTGGAGGTCGCCACGCTATTTTAAAGATTTGAGCGCGGAGTGGACGGTACTTTACCGTTACCAGAATTGCCCGGTGATCATCAGGCGTGACTGGGGGGCGGGTTCATTGGTGCTTATGACGGACAGTTATTGCTTCAGCAATGAGGCTCTGGTTGTTGAGCGGAACACCAGATTTCTTATATATTTGTTAGCTGGAGCCAAGCATGTTATCTTTGATGAATTTCATCTGGGTGTTGCCTCGAAGGAGGGGATTATGATGCTGATAAAGCGTTATCGTTTACAGTGGGTGTTGTACACTCTACTTCTGCTGGCAGTATTGTTTGTCTGGAAAAACTCGTACGGGTTTATTCCTGAATATTCAGAACCCTCTGCTTCTGATGAGCGGTGTGCGGTGGTTGGCTCTATGCAGGGTTTTGCGAATCTTCTGAAGCATCATATTCTGCGAAATAGATTGCAAGAGATAATGGTTGATGAATGGAAGGCGACTTTTTTGAAGCAACCGTCGATGCAGGGAAAGATGAAAAAACTTAACGATGAGTTGCAGGTGCTGAAAGATGAGCAGTCAAAACTCCCGATTGTCGATTTTTATAACAGACTTACCGAAATCTTGAGTGAAAGGAAGTGATTAATGGAATACACAATTGAAAAACTCCAGCAGATTCTGGTGACCGCCAAGGCGGAAATAAGCAAGGTTATTATCGGACAGGGGGATACGGTGGATAAGGCACTGGTGGCGGTCATAACCCGCAATCATGCGCTGATTGAGGGTGTTCCCGGTGTGGCGAAGACGTTGCTGGTGCGGACGCTTGCCCGCGTGCTTGGATGTGACTTCGGGCGTATTCAGTTTACCCCCGATCTTATGCCGGCTGACATTATAGGAACTAATATTTTCAATATGAAAAACAACGAATTCAACTTGATCAAGGGTCCTGTTTTCACAACTTTTTTGCTGGCGGACGAGATCAACCGGGCTCCGGCGAAAACCCAGTCGGCTCTGCTGCAGGCCATGCAGGAGCGTTGTGTGACAATTGATTGTGAGACTCATCAGTTGCCGGATAATTTCACTGTGTTCGCCACCCAGAACCCTTTGGAGTATGAGGGAACTTATCCGTTACCAGAGGCGCAAAAAGACAGATTTATGCTGAAGATAACAATGAGTTGCCTGGATAAGGAGGAAGAGGTGCTACTTGCTCACCGAACACTGGGCGCGGATGCGCCGGAAAGTGTGTTGGATGCGGGTGCGGTTAAGGCTGTTATCTCGTCCGCTGAACTCGCAGGATTGCGGGGGGCACTGAGAGGAATCGTTGTACGTGATGAATTGATAGAGTACGCAGTGAAGATTATCCGCACCACACGTTCTGACGACAGCACGCTCGTTGGAGCGGGACCCCGCGCCACTCAGGCACTCATACTTGCCGCACGGGCGTACGCGGCGATTCAGGCACGCGATTTTGTCAGCCCGGACGACATCAAGCTGATGGCTGAACCAGTTTTGTGTCTGCGCGTGATTCTGCGTCCAGAGTATGAGATTGAAGGATTGTCGGTCTCTGAGGTTGTCACCCGTATTTTACAAGGAATATCGGTGCCGCGTTGATTGTTCCCGCAAACAGACTATTGTTCAGTACGGGCTGGGTGTTGCTGCCCGCCGCATTCGTGACGGTGTTTATCTCCGCCGCTTTTCCTGCCGCCATCGCGGTGGCGACTCTTCTTCTTCTTGCGATCTTGCTGGATGCCGCGCTCAGTTTTCGGCGGCTCTTCCCGCTGGAGGTGGAGGCATCTGAGATGGCGCGACTTTCCAGGCGGGTTGAGGGACGCATCGAGTTGCGGGTCAAGAGTTCGGGGCGGACTTTCAATGCTGTGCGTTTTGGCCTTCAGCTACCGGAGAAGATACATACGGTGGCGGAGAGTTTTGTGATGCCGATTCCTGAGGCGGAGAGATGGTATGGTTTGAGCTGGACGGTGGAGCCGGTGGAGTGCGGAAGGTTTTTTCTGCGTGCATGTTGCCTGGAGGTCGCATCGGTGCTGGGGTTTTGGAGTGTGCGCCGGGTGATTGCGCTGGAGACAGAGTTGCGCGTCTATCCGAATTTGCGGTGTGAGCGACGTGGCGCGGCCGCGCTCTTTCTCAACCGTGGAGATTTTGGCGGACATCTCTGGCGACAGGTGAGCAAAGGGCGCGAATTTGAGAAGTTGCGTGAATATATTCCAGGCGACACCTATCAGGATATCCACTGGAAAACCACTGCCAAACGCCAGCATCCCGTCACAAAGGTTTATCAGATTGAGCGGACGCAGGAGGTTTATGTGATTCTTGATTCCTCGCGGCTCAGCAGTCGTCAGATGAAAGTGCCGGACAGCGATGAAACCGTGACGTTACTGGAGCGTTACATCAGTTCGACGTTGATGCTCGCCGTGGCGGCGGAGTCGCAGGGAGATATGTTTGGTTTGATAGAGTTTGGCTCCAAGCCACATATCTTTTTGAAAGCGGCACGCGGGAAGCAGCATTTCGATACGTGTCGCAACGCCATCTACAGACTCCTTCCAGAAGATGCCTTACCCGATTTCGCGGAGGTTGTCTCATTCATCCGCACCCGTCTGCGCAAGCGTGCGCTCCTTGTGTTTCTGACCAGTCTTGATGATGCCTATGAGGCAGAACATTTTAGGGAGAGCATCGCCATGCTCAGCCGTCACCATCTGGTGGTGGTGAACATGATCAGTCCTGAAGGAGCGCAACCGCTATTTAGCGGAGAGGCTGCAAAGTCTGTCTCCGATTTGTACGAGCGACTCGGCGGACACATCGCCTGGCGCAAGTTGCGCGAGCTTGGAGTGCATCTCAAAGTTATCGGAGTGCAGTTCAATTTGCTTGATAACGAACAGCTTAGCACTGAACTTATTACGCAGTATATGCGGATTAAACAGAGGCAGATGATATGATTATTGATCTCCAGCGGTTTATTGAAAAAGAGCGACCGGTGTGGGATGAGCTGGAGGCATTGTTGCTCCGCATCAAACGTGACCCGTTTGGGAGATTCACTCTCGATGAACTCAAGCGTTTTCACTATCTGATTGAGCGCGTCTCCGCCGATCTCGCGCATATACGTGAATTTATCGGGCAGGATGAGTTGCGCGTCTATCTCGAATCGCTTGTCTCCAGATCATTCAGTGAGATTCATGAGAGACAGTCTGGTAGCACACGTTTTCGTCCGTTTCACTGGTTTTTTAAAACATTTCCGCGTGTTTTTCGTCACAACATCCGTTGTTTTTCGCTCTCCGTCGTGGTCACTTTGGTCGGTATGTTTTTCGGCGGAGCCGCGCTGATTGCCGATTCCGAAGCCAAGGCTGTGCTGATGCCGTTCTCTCATCTTCAGGGAAGTCCGTCGGAACGTGTTGATGAAGAGGAGAGAGAGGGTAATTTTTCGTCGCAGGGGCATGGTTATTTTTCGACAACGCTGATGACCCACAACACAAAGGTTTCCATTCTTATTCTGGCGTTGGGGATTTCATGGGGTGTGGGTTCTGTCATACTGCTCTTTTACAATGGTGTTATTATGGGGGCGGTGATTGCCGACTATGTTATGGCCGGTGAGGGCGTGTTTTTAACGGGCTGGTTGCTACCGCACGGAAGCGTGGAGATACCAGCCATACTGATTGCCGGGCAGGCGGGACTGCTACTCGCTGGAGCGATGATAGGATGGGGCGATCGGCTCTCCATGAGAATGCGTTTGCGTGCTGTCATGCCCGATCTTGTGACGTTGATTGGAGGAGTGGCGTGCCTGTTGGTGTGGGCGGGGATTGTTGAAGCATATTTCTCGCAGAATCATGAACCGGTTCTTCCTTACACGATCAAGATAGCTGTTGGCATAATGGAGTTGCTTTTGCTGTCGGCGTTTCTGATGTTCAGCGGGCGTAAGGCGGGAAACGTGGAGGGCGCAGACGATTAACACAAAGTTTCACACACACAATATTCGCACGCCGGAGGGGCTTGTCTTCTCTATGATGCTTGCCAGTCCAGCCTCCCGCATGTTGGCATGGCTACTCGATCTTGCGGTGGTCAGTATATTAACTATGGGGGTGAGTTTTTTGCTCGGTCTGGTTGCTGTCTTTGATTTAAATGTCGCGATGGCACTTTCGGCACTGATCTATTTCGCAATATCGATTGGATACAGCATCTATCTGGAGTGGATGTGGAACGGGCAGACACTCGGGAAACGCATCATGCGTCTGCGGGTGGTTGAGGAGAGTGGCTATCGTCTCCGCTTCAGCCAGATTGTCATACGCAACCTTCTCCGTTTTGTGGACTCATTCCCGATCTTCTATTTCGTGGGCGGCATCACGGTTCTGCTCAGTCCGCGTACACAACGGCTGGGGGATATCGCCGCCGGAACACTGGTTGTGCGACAGCCCCGTGCCCGCCTGCCGGACGTGGAGGGACTTATCGGCGGGAAATACAACTCATTCCGCAGTTATCCATCCCTGGAGGCGCGTCTCTGCTCACTCATCTCTCCGCGTGAGGTTTCAATTGCTGTCTCCGCGTTGCTGCGCTGTTCCGATTTCGAGGATCGCGCACGTCTTGAGGTGTTTCATGCCCTGGCGGCACATTTTCAGAGCATGGTGTGCTTCCCGCCCGAAGTGTCCGAAAACATCTCCGACGAACAGTTTGTCCGCAATGTGGTCAGCAGTGTCTATAAGCGCGGTGAGCGGCGGAACGAAGGAACGTCGTTTTGACATGGGGCAGCAGTTGTCCAACATTAGGACAAACGTCTGAAAAGATTGTCCAGGCTTGGGACAAGTGTTTTTTGCATGAAGCGGTAAACTTCCGGGACTCTGAATCTTGAACCGCTCTTGAATTTATGCTACATTCACGGTTTTAAACTGTAAAGACCGGTGGCGGAGATGGGTGAGAGAGTTATTAGATCGTTTTTAGCGGGGGCTGTCGGATTGATGGTGTTCTGCTCCTGCGCACATATTCCAAAAGAGGCACGGTTGCCCCCGGCTGTGATTCCTGAGGCGTATGAGATGCGGGTTGAGGGACGGGCGAGTACCAATTATTGGTGGACTTCATTTGGGGACACGGGGCTTAACGCGATTATTGAGGAAGCACTGGCAGGAAATCCAGGATTGAAACAGGCGGCGGCGCGTTTGGAGCAGGCCGAGGCTTTGGCGCGGAAAGCAGGCGCGGCACGCATTCCGCAAGTGAACGCAGGAGGATCCGCCGCCCGCGGGCGTGCAACGGCTTTTGATATGCGGGGGAATAAGGTCAGCCGGACAAGCAACAGATTCGGTTTGAATCTAGCAGCATCATACGAGATTGATTTGTGGGGGCGGGTTGGCGCGATTGAGCGGGCGGCGGCAATTGATGCGCAGGCATCAATGGACGATTTGGAGACGGCGGCAATGACGCTGGTGGCACGGGTGGTGGAGACGTGGTATTATCTGGCATCGTTGAATGAGCAACTTGAGTTACTGGAGGCCCAGATTGGGAGTAACGAGAAAGTTGTCCACTTGATAGAACTGCGTTTTAAGACCGGGCAGGCGACGGCTTTGGATGTGTGGCAACAGCGCGGACAACTGGCTGCATTGCAGACATTTCAACCTGGCATTGAGTCTATGCTGGTCACAAAACGTCATCAATTGGCGGTGTTGCTGGGGCGTAACCCGCAAAATGTTGCCGATTTAAAACCAGCAAGCATTCCTGATCTGCCGCCGAAGCCGGAGATGGGGGTGCCGGCTGATCTACTGGAAAATCGTCCGGATGTGCGCTCCGCGATTGAGCGTGTCAGGGCGGCGGATGAACGTGTCGCAGCCGCTATTGCCGACCGATTGCCTTCGTTGCGACTTACTGCATCTGCGGGTTACTCTGCCAGCGACGCAGCCGATCTGTTGGACGACTGGCTTTGGAATGTGGCGGGAAATTTGCTGGCACCGATTATTGACGGCGGGCGAAGGCGGGCGGAAGCCGATCGCGCACAGGCGGTGGTGGCGGAGAGGCTGAGTCGATGCGGAGAGGTGCTTTTGAACGCGATGCGGGAGGTAGAGGACGCACTTGTTGAGGAGCAACAGCAGGTGGAGCTGATCCGTCGCAAGACGCGCCAGTACGAGATAGCAGAGCAAACTTTGAAACAGGCGGGTTCGCGTTACAGGCGTGGGCTGAGCGATTATCTTTCGGTGTTGACTGCCCTTGAGTCGAAGCAGGCGACGGCACGCGCACTTGTGGATGCGCGGCGAAAGCTTGTGAGTTTTCGCATCCAGCTTCATCGTGCGCTGGGCGGTAATTTTCCGGGTCTGGATGAGCGTGCGGAGCTAAATAACGGAGAGAGATAATGAGTGGGAAAAAACTAAATTTTTTACAGGTGCTGACACCGATAATGGTTCTCGTATTAACAGTGGTGCTGGCTGTGTGGCTGGTGAAGACTAAAACTTCTCCCAGAAAGAAGAAACAGCCGAAGCTTGTGTTGGTGGTGGAGACGGTGACGGTTAAAAAGGGGAGCCATCGGATAATTATCGATGCCGATGGAAATGTCATGCCGGAAAAGAATGTGGAGTTGAAGCCAGAGGTGAGCGGATTAATTGTCTGGAAGAACCCCAATCTGATTCCCGGTGGGATTGTGGATGAGGGCGAGGTTTTGTTGCGTATTGACAAGCGCAACTATTTGGTTGCCGTCAAACAGGGTGAATCTGCGTTGGAGCAGGCGGGAGTGTTGTATCAGATTGAACTTTCGCGCAGGGATATTGCGCGGGAGGAGTGGAGCATGCTTGATGTGGGGATGGTGGAGGATAGCCGCGCTAAAGCATTAGCGTTGCGCGGACCGCAACTGAAGGCGGCAATGACAAAGGTTTATGCGGCGAGTAATGCTCTTGAGCGGGCGCGACTCGATATGGAGCGCACCGAGATTAAGGCTCCGTTTAATGCGGTTGTTCTCGATGAATATGTTGATTGCGGGCAACTGGTTTCGCCACAGGCGCGGTTGGCGGCACTGGCGGGCACAGATTCGTTTCGCGTGGAGCTATCTATGCCTGTGGCGGAATTGCGCAATATGCATTGGCCCGATCGGAACGGTGCTGGCGGTGCTACGGTTCGGGTTTTTCACGATCTTGGCGGTGGGGAAACCACTGAATTTAAAGGGAAAGTGATTCGTGTACTGGGCGGATTGGGAAAGGTCGGGCGTATGGCACGCGTACTGGTGCGTGTGGAGGACCCACTGAGTTTACGGGGGGATGACAGGAAAAAACGTCTCTTTGCAGGGTCGTATGTTCACTGCCTGATTGAGGGTGTGACGGTAGATGACACAATTGAGTTGCCCGGTACGCTGGTGCGCGAGGGGAAGCGGGTGTGGGTGATGGATGAAGAGAAAAAACTGCGTTTCAGGGATGTCGATATTTTGCGGCGTTCTTCGGGAAGGGTGTTGATAGGTGGCGGTTTGAATGACGGTGAGCGTGTGGTCTCTTCGCACATAGCTGTGCCTGTGCCGGGGATGACGTTGCGCGAAAAGGGTTCTCCTGTGGGGAAAAAGAATTCTAAACCCGGGAAACCTGGAATGAGAAAGGATGTTTCGGATGAATCCTGAGGCGACCGATAAGGGACCGATAGCTTGGATGGCGAAAAACAGTGTTGCCGCCAATCTGCTAATGCTCCTGTTTTTGGTGGGCGGGATTATGTCGATGTCGCGTATCCGTCAGGAGGTATTCCCTGCGTTTGAGGTTGATATGGTTAATATTTCCGTGCCGTATCCGGGTGCGACTCCGGCGGATATCGAGCAGGGCATACTTCTGGTGGTTGAGGAATCGGTACGCGGTCTTGATGGTGTCAAAAGAGTAACGTCATCTGCGGTGGAGGGTGTGGGAACGGTGTCGGTGGAGTTGCTCGACGGGGCGAGCGGGAATAAAGTTTTGCAGGATATAAAGAACGAGATAGATCGTGTAACCTCTTTCCCCGAAGAGATTGAAGAGCCGACGGTGAGTCTTATTTCTATACATCGCCCGGTTTTGTCTGTTATCCTCTACGGTGATGTCAGCGAGCAGGTGTTGCGTGGTTTGGCGGAGGATGTTAAGATTGATATCGCACATGATCCACACATCACGCTGGCAACTGTCTCCGGCACCCGTCCGCTTGAGATCAGTGTGGAGGTTCCTCTTTCAAAGTTGCGCGAGCACGGATTAACACTTGGCGGGATAGCCCGGCAGATACGGCGGACATCGATTGAGATGGGTGGTGGCGGGGTGAAGACCCCGGGTGGCGAGATGCTTGTGCGGGTGGATGAGCGTCGCGATTACGGTGGGGAGTATGCAGATATTCCTGTCATCACCGCGCCCGACGGCGCGAAAGTGCGACTGGAGGATATTGCGGAGATAAGAGACGGCTTCGCTGACGTGGATCAGAAGACATTGTATAACGGCAAGCCGGCGGCGAGCGTGACCGTATACCGCGTGGGGGAAGAAGACCCGATCAGCGTATCGAAGGCGGCGAACAAATTTGTCCGCGAATTGCGCGAACGGTTGCCGGAAACAGTGAAAGTGGATGTTGTTCATGACCGTTCGGAGATATACAGTGACAGGATTGGGTTGCTGGTGCGCAATGCTATAATTGGGTTGTGTCTGGTTATGATCATACTTGGCATGTTTCTTGAGGTGCGACTGGCATTTTGGGTGACGCTTGGCATACCGATTTCGTTTATCGGGTGTCTATTGTTTTTGCCTTATCTGAATGTCTCCATCAACATGATATCGCTCTTTGCCTTCATTATTGCGGTTGGTATTGTTGTGGATGATGCCATTGTGGTGGGGGAAAGTATTTATTATGAGCGTCAGCGCGGGGACGGGTATCTTCCCGGAGCGGTGCGTGGAACAAGAAGTGTTGCAATACCAGTGGTGTTTGCGATTTTAACCAACATCATCGCTTTTATGCCGTTGCTCTTTGTTCCGGGTGCAATGGGACAGTTGTGGCGCAATATTCCGACGGTGATAATTGTGGTCTTTTCCATATCGCTGATTGAAGCACTATTCATACTTCCATCGCATCTGGCTCATCAGCGGGTTCGCTCGCAGGGTTCGTTCTGGAAGATTGTCGAGGCTCCGCAACGGTTTTTTGGCAAAAAGCTGAACGATTTTGTTGAGAAGAAGTATAATCCGTTTGTGAAGATGACGTTGAGGTATCGTTACACAACAGTTATAATCGGGTTTGCTCTCTTTATTCTGGTGATTGGCTGGTGGAAGGGCGGGCGGATCAACTACCGCTTCTTCCCCAAGGTTGAAAGCGACAGTGTTCAGGCATCGGCGGCACTGCCGTACGGGGCGGCATTCGAGAACACCTGCCAAGTGGAGAAACGGTTGCGCGAGAGTGCCTGGCGGGTTTTGAACGAGCATGGCGGCACCAATATTGTTGAGGGGGTATACTCAAGCGTGGGTAGTGTGCTGGGCGGATTTGGACCAGCCGCCAAAGGCGGTGCTCGTGGGGGGCATCTCGTGGGGGTGGAGGTGAATCTGGTCTCTCTGGATAACCGTACGCTTACTGCGGAGAAATTCACAAAGCTGTGGAGAAAAGAGGTGGGGCCCATTCCCGGACTGGAATCGCTCTCTTTCAAGTTCAGTATTGGTCCGTCGATGGGTAGCCCAATCGACATTGAGTTGAGTCACCCCGACAATAAGACGCTGGAAGAGATAGCCGGGAAAATTGCGGACAAGTTGCGGGAGTATGCCGGGGTGGTGGAGATTGACGACGGGGTTGAGCGTGGGAAGGAACAGTTCAGTTTCAAACTTAAGCCTGCGGCGCGTAGTCTTGGCATAACTTCGATGGATCTTGCTGCCGCAGTACGCAACGCATTTTTTGGAGCTGAGGCGTATAGACAGCAACGTGGACACGACGAGGTGAAGGTGTATGTGCGTCTACCGAAAAGCGAACGGCGGTTTGAGGGCGATATTACGCGGTTGATCATTCGTTCATCAGGCGGAGTGGAGATTACGCTTGAGGAGGCGGCGGAGATCACGCGCACCCGGGCGTATCAGAAGATCAAGCGTAGCGGTTCCCGGCGAACGATCAATGTCACCGCTGATGTCGTTTCCAAAGAGTACTCGCCAGAAAAGATACTGGCAGACATTAAGGCGAATGTGTTACCGGGCATCCGGGCTGATTATCCTCAGCTAAGCTATTCTCTTGAGGGAGAACAGCGTGAGAAACGAGAGTCGATGGGGGGTATGATGCGCGGATTTGCCGTGGCATTGATCGCCTTGTTCGCGGTGCTTGCCATTGTGTTTAAGAGCTACAGCCAGGCGTTGATTATCTTGATTGCGATCCCGTTCGGTATAATCGGGGCAATAATTGGACACATCATTATGGGCTTCAGTATGAGCTTTGTGAGCATGATGGGACTCGTCGCGCTGGCTGGTGTGGTCATAAATGACAATATCCTGCTGATCGACACCGCCAACGAGTACAGGCGTGGCGGAATGGCAACCGTCGCAGCGGCGGCAAATGCGCCCACACGCCGTTTCCGTCCCGTGCTCCTCACATCGTTGACCACATTTCTGGGGTTGGCACCGATGATATTTGAGACCTCTGTCCAGGCCCGTTTCATGATACCTATGGCAATTTCGCTCGGATTTGGCATTCTTTTCTCAACGCTTATAACCCTTGTACTTGTGCCTTCGCTCTACCTTATTGTTGAAGACGTGAAAGAGGCTTTATCGTTGACATGACAACGCGAATATTTTAAACGTTGCCTCAGTGAAAGGGCAGGCATGGTTTTTGGGATTGGAACAGATATTATAGAGGTGGTCAGGATTGAGAGAGAGCTTATGCGGGGCATCGGATTTAAGGAGAAGATATTCTCCGTCCGCGAAATTGAGTATTGTGAGTCTAAGCGGTTTCCCGCTCAAAATTACGCTGCTCGATTTGCCGCTAAGGAGGCACTCTTCAAAGCACTGGGAACTGGCTGGCGCAACGGGCAGACCTTTCGGGATATCGAGATACTGGGCAATGCGCTGGGGAACCCGGAGATTTCTTTGAGCGGCAAAACTGAAGAGTTTTATAAACAGAACAACTTAAAGAATATACAGGTTTCAATATCGCATATCAAAGAATACGCCACGGCATTTGTTACCATTGAGCAGTAAACTTTATGCGGGAGACAAACATAATGAGTGATATCGTTTTGTACGGTGAGAGAATAAAGAATTTTGATTTAGATGTTTCGACAGATGAAGAAGAGGAGAAAGCATGAGTTACAGTGATAGGGTAAGGGATGTATATCAATCGAAGATTGACGAGATAAAGAATGCTGGCATCTTCAAGCAGGAGCGGTTTATACACTCGTCACAGGCGGCGGACATTGAGGTTGAATTTCCGGTGGGCACCGGCATCAGTAATGTGATAAACATGTGCGCGAACAACTATCTGGGACTTTCCAGTCATCCTGATGTTATCCAGGCCGCCCATGCGGGACTCGACTCACGAGGATATGGAATGTCGTCGGTGCGATTCATCTGCGGAACTCAAGATATCCATCGCGAACTTGAGAATAGGATCTCCAGGTTCCTTGGAACCGAAGATACCATCCTGTTCTCATCCTGCATGGATGCCAACGAAGGGGTTTTTAAAGCGATACTTGGAAAAGAGGACATAATGATTTCGGATCGCCTTGTTCACGCCTCCATCATTGATGGGATTCGGCTTTGCGGTACAGGGTGTGACATTTTCGATCACTCCGACATGCGGCATCTCAAGGAGAAACTCATTCTTCACGCCGACAAGCGTTTCAGGCTTGTTATTACAGACGGAGTTTTCAGTATGGACGGTGACACAGCCAAGCTTGACGAGATGGTTGAGCTTTGCGAGAAATATGATGCGATGCTCTTTGTGGACGATTCGCATTCAACCGGGTTTATTGGCAAGACGGGACGCGGAACCCATGAGCAATATGGTGTTGTTGGCAAGATCGATATAATAACCACCACCTTTGGAAAGGCACTTGGCGGCGCGTCCGGTGGTTGTGTCTCCGGCAGAAAAGAACTCATCGAGATGTGCCGTCAAAAGGCCAGACCGTATCTCTTTTCGAATGCTATGCCCCCGGTAATTGTGGCTGGGGTCTTGAAAGTTTTAGACATTCTCTCTGCAAATACGGAGAGACGGGACAAGTTGGAAGCCAACACCGAATACTGGAGGAAAGGGTTGCTTGATGCCGGATTCATTCTTCAGCCCGGCAACACACCTATCGTCCCGGTTATGCTCTTCAACGCCAAGCTTTCTCAAGACATATCCAGAGATCTCTACGATGAAGGAGTCTACGCAATCGGATTTTTCTTTCCTGTTGTTCCAAACGGAGAAGCCCGAATTAGAACACAGGTGTCGGCAGGACATGAGACACATCATCTCGACAAGGCTCTTGCCGCCTTCAGAAAGGTGGGCATGAAATATAACATCTCCGGTAAGACCCGGCAGGAAATTATAGAGATGTACGGGATGTAGTCGTTTCGCCTGTTAATTTCATCCCCTCCAGGTGTAGGTCTTCCCTTTCTGGGTTTTAATAACCTTAGTTTTATCGTCGTATTTGAGTGCAAGCGGGTTGCCAGCGAGAGATTTTATTTGCACCTCCAGCAGTTTGCCGTCTTTCCATGAAATATTCAGAATAAAGTCGCCACGTGCACGGAGTCCCGTGACCTTTCCGGTCGACCATGCATCCGGCAGAGACGGAAGCAGGTGGACTATGCCCATGTGAGATTGAAGAAGCATCTCACACACACCCGAAGCGTATCCGAAGTTTCCATCAATTTGAAATGGCGGATGAAAACCGAAAAGGTTGTTATAGTAGTTACCCCTTATCTGTTCGCTGAGTAGTTTATACGCCCGGTTTCCATCATGCAACCTCGCCCAGACGTTTATCTTCCACGCCTTGCTCCAGCCGGTGGCTCCGTCGCCGCGTGCATTCATTGACACCTTTGCTGCCTCCGCCAGCTTCGGGGTTGTGAGGGGGGATATCTGGCGACCGGGATGAACGGCTATCAGGTGAGAGAGGTGTCTGTGGTGGTCTTTAGGGTTGTCGATATCTTTCGCCCACTCCTGAAGTTGCCCCCATTTCCCGATTTGAGGGCCGAGCAGACGTCCACGCATGGATTCCACCTTTCCACGAAATTCAGCATCCACGCCAAGTATTTTGGATGCTTCGATATAGTTTGTGAAGAGATCGTAAACCAGTTGTTGCTCATACGAGTTTCCTTCGGCGGCGCGACCGTGTTCTGGCGACACGCTTTTGGGGCTGACCAGTTTACCGTCAGGTCTCTCTTTAAGAAAGTCTTCCCAGAACTCACATAACTCTTTGAGCAGGGGATAGGCCCTTGTTTTCAGGTACTGCTCATCCATTGTAAAGGCGTAATGATCCCAGATGTTCTGCATAACCCAGGCGGCATCACCGGGAATCCACTTGTATGAAGCTCCGCCGAAAATGCCGTTTTCTGAGCGATTCATCCAGCCTCTTACCCCAAACTTCGTTTTTGTGGCCTCACGTTTAACGGGGACAACGGAGTAAACCCACTCGGAAAGGGGGGTAAAGCATTCTGATAAATTTGCCTGATCAACAAACCAGTAATTCATTTGGATATTCACATCCGTGTGATAATCGCAACGCCAGGGGGGATTATTACTGTTGTTCCAGAGTCCCTGAAGGTTGGCGGGCAGGCAACCGGGGCGCGAGGAGCTGATCATAAGGTAGCGCGCGTACTGAAACAGCAACTCTTCGAGATGGGGATCCGACTTTTTCTGTTTGTATGCCGCCAAGCGTTTAGAGGTTGGCAACTTCCGTATCGCTTCAGGTGTTTCTCCCAGATCCAGCGTCACGCGGTTGTACAATCGCTGATAGTCCTTCACGTGTTCTGCGAGAAGATTGTCAAATGACCGTTTGGAAGCTTTTGCCAGCCTGGAGGTGATGAGGTTGTGGGGATGCTCCCCTTTCCAACCTTTTCCACGCTGATTGATGTAGTCGGTGCCCGCGTCAAGCATTATTGTCAGACTGTCGCAGTTTTTGAAAGAGATTTTACCGTTCGCGGCATTTAGTGAGCCACCTTTGTTCAAAACAATGATCTGTGCCTCATATTGCAACCTTATGGCATAATTTTCTTTGGGTTTTTTGTATTTTCCGCTAAGTGTGCCGGAGAACATAATCTTATTGCCTTCAGCTTTAACGGAGCTACCGTGGGCATCACTGAGGGAGATGCTGCCGGTATATGCGCCTTTTTTGTCCGCAGTGAGCCGAAAAACCATAATATTTGCCGGATGGCTTGCAAAGTATTCGCGACGGAAATTCACTCCTCCTTTTTCATAGTAGATAGAGTGGAGTGAGTCATCAATATTCAGTTCACGCATGTATGTCGCAGCTGCGGATTTTGAGGACGGGTTCTTCAGATTAATATATAGATCTCCGAATGACTGATAGGAGCCAGTATTACCCTCATCTCCGATCCAAAGAGTATCCTCATTGAACTGAATATGCTCTCTATTGATACCGCCGAATATCATGCACCCCAAGCGTCCGTTACCAATGGGAAATGCTTCGCTCTGCCACGTCCTGGCGGGTTTATCGAGACGAATAATGTTTTCGCCCGCAATCACGCTGAAAGCCGCCAGAAGGTAAATAACCGCCGTTAAAAAACATTTTTTCATCGCTCTCTCCGTTCCATGGTTAGATTATTTTTAATGAAGCATCTACCATAAATTCACTGGCGATGAAAGATTTAAAAAGGTTATTCGATGTCTTCCAGCTCTTCCCAGCGTGCATAGGCGGCGACAAGTTCTTCTGACAGCTTCCGCTCCTTCTCAATGAGCGAGGCAACATCGGTTTCGCCGTCGCGATAGGTGGAGGGAGCGGCGAGAAGATCGTGAAGTCGGGATTGTTCCGCTTCGAGAACCTCAATCACGGCGGGTAGCTCCTGCAATTCACGATTCTGTTTGTAGGATCGTTTTTTCCGCTTCTGGCGGGGTTCGCGCCCTTGAGATGACGGGGTCTTTTCCCGTGACATGTCTTTGACCTTTGGGTTAGGTCGTTGCCGTAACCAATCGTCGTAACCGCCGATATATTCGCGGACAATTCCCGGACTTTCGAAAACAAGTGTGGAGGAGGCAACATTATTCAGAAATTCACGGTCATGACTGACGAGCATGAGGGTTCCAGTGTATTCGACAAGTTTTTCCTCCAGCAATGCCAGAGTCTCGGCATCAAGGTCGTTGGTCGGCTCATCCATCACAAGCAGATTTGCGGGTTGCGCGAAAAGTTTTGCCAATAGCAGGCGGTTGCGTTCCCCGCCCGAAAGAATGCGCACTGGTGTGCGGGCGCGATCCGCTGAAAAAAGAAAATCCTGAAGGTATCCGAAAACGTTGCGTGGCTGTCCGTTTAGTACCACTGTGTCTCTCCCGCCGGCGATGTTTTCGAATACAGACCTATCCTCGTTCAGTACATTTCGATGTTGATCGAAATACGCCACTTCCAGTCGCGTCCCCTGTTCAATAGTCCCGGAATCAGCGGTTAGTCCGGGAGTATCTTCGGGGGCGACCGCAAGTGCCAAAACGCGGTGATCCAGTATGCTTTGTTTTCGAGCAGAGAGTTTTTCCTCTTCTGTGGCTGCGTACGGGCCCAGTAGCAGGCGCAGAAGCGTGGTTTTCCCGCAACCGTTGGGGCCGATGATGCCAATCTTGTCGCCGCGCATTATGCGTATGGAAAGATTTTTGACAATTGGTTGATCGGCCTCGTAGCCAAAGCTGACATTCTTGGCGTTGATGACAAGTCGTCCAGAGAGATCGGCCTGCTGGAGCTGAATATTCGCAATGCCGACAGTATTCCTGCGGGCCTGCCGTTGCCGCCTCATTTTCTCCAATGCCCGGACACGACCCTCATTGCGTGTGCGTCGCGCTTTTATTCCCTGCCGAATCCAGGACTCCTCTTTGGAGAGTTTTCGATCCTGACGTCGCTGATGAACTGCCTCGTCGTTAAGAAGTTCCTCTTTATGTCTCAGAAATGTGTCGTAGTCGCAGTTCCAGGCGTTAAGTTGTCCGCGATCGAGATCTACAATACGCGTTGCAAGACGGCGCAGAAACATTCGATCGTGAGTCACGAAGAAAATCGTCCCCGGGTAACGTTTAAGGACGCCTTCAAGCCAGAGAATCGATTTAATATCCAGATGATTTGTGGGTTCATCAAGCAGCAACACTTGCGGGGAGGCTATGAGTGCCTTCGCGAGCAGAACGCGACGTTTGAGGCCGCCCGAGAGCGATTCAAAGGTGGCGGCAGCATCCAGTTTGACGAAAGACAGCACCCGGTCTATCTCCTCAGATTTATGGCGGTTGCCAGAGATAATCTCGCGAATTGTTCCCGTCATGTTTTGCGGAACGGTTTGAGGCAGATAGGCCGTTGTAACACCTGCGGCAACGGTGATTTTCCCTTCATCCGGCTCAATTTCGCCGTTCAACAGGCGGAGAAGCGTGGATTTTCCCTCTCCATTTCGCCCCACCAGGCAAACTCGGTCACCAGCCTCCAGATGAAAATCCACGCCGTCGAGAAGCGCGGGACCCCCGAACTTGACTGTGATTCCAGATAAACTGATTAATGCCATCGAAATTTTCTTTATCGTTTGATTATTATACTTATTTTATGACCGTCCGGATAAATGTTAATAAATCGCACACTTCAGACGCATCACATCTCTCTTTATCGACCCGCATTGTCACACACGCCTCGTCATACTGTCCATCATTTTTATATAAAAACCCCATGGAACCCCAATTCAGCAGCTAAATCCAGCGCATATGCACAATCATTTTGCCCGCAACGGGTTGCGCATGGACCTCTATGCACTAATGGGTGCATCTTCGCCCATGCGTAACCCGTTGTGAACGAAAGTATAGCACATCTGTATCCACACTGCCGAGTCCATGCTGAAAGAGAACGGCAATAACCCCGCAGAATAAGTCTGCAATGATATACATATTTTGTATAGTAATATACATATAATGTTTAGCAACGGGCTGCCAATAATTCTAACAGATATTGTATTTTGTTGGTGGGCAATAAGATATATATAATCCAAGGGGATATGGCATGATACTTGCGATATAAGGAGTTAAATATGACGGAGAAAGGTGATGCGGTGTGAAAAAAACATTTAAATGGCTTAATTTGGCACAGTTTGGCGGGGCGTTGAACGACAATATGTTTAAGATGCTGGCTGTAATATATCTGGTTGGCGGGGTGGGTTGCAATTTAGCTTCGACATTGGCGGTGACATCTGCGCTTCTGGTTATTCCCTTTTTGCTCTTTTCTAATATAGCGGGTGCGCTGGCTGACAGATACAGCAAACGGGATATTGTTATTATTGCCAAGTGGGTGGAGCTGGGTATAGTTTTGCTTGGGTATCCCGCGTTGCTTTCCGGCAGGGTGTGGCCTGTTTTTGGAATAATCTTTCTGCTGTCCGCGCAGAGCGCATTTTTCGGACCGTCCAAGCGTGGAATAGTTCCCGAACTGGTTGGGCTTGACGAATTGCCACGTGCCAACGGGTTTATGACGGGAGCAACTTACATGGCGATTATCATTGGCTTGTTTATGCCGTCTCTGGCGACGACATGGCTGGGAATCAATTATATCAAAGTTCTGACGCTTTGTATAGCGGTCTCCATTGCCGGATTACTCTGTTCTTATCGGATTGGCAGGACCCCGGCTGCAAACCGGAGACGGAAGTCATCGATATGGATACTTCCCGATGCGATTCGGGCTATTGGGTCGATAGAGAGGGGTGGATGGTTGCGGCTGGCGGTTTACGGGACTATACTCTTTGGTGGCATTACCGCGCTGATGCAACAGACGTTGGTTGTTTTTGCGCGTGATGTGTTGCAGATGGAGGTTGAAGCCAGCGGTTTTCTTTTCCCGTTTGCCGCAATTGGAATTGCGGGTGGTGCGTTGCTTACTGCACGTCTCTCTCCCCACACCATTGAGAAGGGGCTGATATCTATTGGTGCCACGAGTTTAACGATATCCATATTTGGGCTGAGCATGGCGGGTAGTTATATGGCTTCGGCATTCTGGTTGCTTGTAGCGGGAGTTTCAATCGGAATGTATGTTGTTCCGTTAAACGCTTTCATTCAGCAACGGACTTCGGTTGAGCGGCGCGGTGAGATTTTCGGGGCGATAGGATTTTTCAGCTTTTCAGCTATGGTTGCGTCGTCGATATTGTTTTACGGAGCGCACAATGGGTTGCATCTCAGTGCTCGCGGTTGCATGTTTGGAGCCGGGGTTTTAAGCGCAGTGCTCGCGGTTATCGCCAGTGTCAAACTTTCAGAATTCACGGTTCGCTTCTGGATATCCCGTATTACCAAGATTTTTTACCAGGTGAAGGTTAGCGGAATTGCAAATCTGCCACGTGATGGCGGGGCATTGATTATCTGCAATCACACGTCTTATGCCGATGCGTTGCTTCTACAGTCAGCAACCCAGCGCAGAATTCGGTTTGTCATGTCCAGAGAGACATTCAGGCGGCGGAAAAAGTTGCGTTTCATTTTTAAATTGATCAATATTATTCCAATCCACACAAAAGACGGGCCTCATCAACTGAAGCGTTCCATTGAGACTGTGCGTCAAGGCATAAAAGATGGTTGTGTTGTGTGTGTGTTTCCTGAGGGTGAATTGAGTAAGAACGGTGATATGCGCAATTTTCATAAGGGCTTTCAAAAGATGATTAAGGGAACGGGATGTCCGATTATTCCGGCTCACCTCGGTAATCTCTGGGGTAGCATCTTCAGTTATTACAATGGTAAGCCGGGATTGAAACGTCTTCGCCGGTTTCCGTACCCGGTGACACTTCGGTTTGGTGAGGCATTGCCGTTGTTTGTATCTTGCGATGAGGCGCGACGAGTGGTTGCCGATTTGGGTCGCGCTCATAAAGATGAAAACAGTGTGAGATGTCAGAAGATTTCAGCGAATGAGTGTCCGCATAGTGCGGCTGCGTGACGAATGGTACGTGCGGGTTATATTGAATCTTGCACGTATTCAGAGAGTATTTCACGAGCCTTTTGGCAATCGGTACTGATGGCGGCAACGAGTTGATCGATGGAATCAAACTGCTGGTCGGACCGCATGAAGCTGACAAAAAATATCTCCATTTCGTGGGAGTAGAGATCGAAAAAACCGTCAAAAAGATGGACTTCGAGGGTGAGGTCGTGGGTTTCGTCGTCGAATGTTGGGCGTGATCCATAGTAGGCGACACCGTCGTGCCGCCGACCGTTGACGATGGTGCTGACGGCATAGATGCCGGGCGGCGGTGTTATCTCTCCATCCGACACGATATTGGCGGTGGGATAGCCGAGTTCGCGTCCGACTTTGCGTCCTTCAACGACAGTGCCAAGGATACTAAAAGGGCGACCGAGCATACTTTGCGCCTCATTGAGCCGTCCATTTATCACCGCATCTCTGATACGGGTGCTTGATACGGGGCGTTGCTCAAAGAGTACGGGTTCAACGGTCGTTACGGCAAATTTATACTTACCGCCAAGCTCTCTGAGAAGATCGATTGTTCCGTTGGCATCATATCCAAATTTCCAGTTTCGCCCAGCTACGATTTCGGAGAGGGTTGGAATCGACTCCGAAAGCCGCGCTGCAAACTCTGGCGGAGACAGGTGGCGCAGTTCGCGATCGAACGGCATTAGAAGGCATCCATCAATATCCAGCTCCTCTATCAGTCGCAGTTTATGTGAGAGAGAGGTGAGCAGAATCGGAGAATTGTCGTCCCGGAGTGCTTTTTTGGGATGTGGTTCAAAGGTCAGCACCCAGGCACTGGAATTGGTTTTGCGAGCGTGGGTAACGGCGGTTTCGATCACCGATCTATGTCCGATATGGATCCCATCCAAAGTTCCGGCTGCCATAACAATAGGCTTTTCGACCGTTTTAAGTTTTTCAATTTTACGGATTATTTTCATATTTTCACCGCAATGCCAGCATCATTTTCGTTGTTCTGAGCAAGATATTGTCTTGCAAATGAATATAGTGTTTAGGTCGCTCTTGCTCATTTCACTTTGACGGCACTGGTCGGAAGGGCGATTTTTTCGAGTTCATTTACATTCATATCGAGCACACGATCCAGCGTATAGGCGTTTTCGAGCTTAAAATTGCCTGATTGTATGCGTTGGAGTTCGCGCAGATGCGCCCCGCATCCGAGACCATCACCAATATCGGCGCACAACGTTCTGACATAGGTGCCCTTGGTGCATTCAAGCCGAAATCTGGCAAACGGCGAATTGAAATCGAGCAATTTAAACGAGTAGACGTGACGCAGGCGCGGTTCACGCTCAACCTCTTTACCCTGGCGTGCCAGTTTGTAGAGGGGTACGCCGTTTTTCTTGATGGCTGACACCATTGGGGGTATTTGCTGAATATCGCCGCGCCATCTGGCTATTTCGTTTTCGAGTTGCTCTTGAGTGATGGAGGCGGGATTTACTTCCGCAAGAATGCGACCCTCGATATCCTGAGTGTCGGTTGCTATGCCCAGGTGCATAATTCCAGCATACGTCTTGTCTCCACCCATAATCCACTGGGAGAGTCTAGTGCCCTGGCGACCGAGCAGGATTATGAGCAGCCCGGTGGCCATTGGATCCAGAGTGCCGCCGTGACCGACTTTTTTGAAGTTGAACTGATGCCGGATGCGGGCGACCACGTCGTGCGAGGTCATGTGTGGAGGTTTATCCACAAGCAGTATGCCGTGAAAATGGTCTTCACGGCTTGCTCCCCGTCGCACCTCTTTATGCACTTGTGTTTTTGGTTTATTCTTCATCGTCATTTACCCATTCCCCGAATTTGTTGTTATCCGCCCATTCGGGATGATTCTCTTCCATATCCGCAATCATTTCTAGAACGTGATCTCCTTTTTCTATGGAATTATCGAGAAAAAACGAGAGTTTTGGTGTGAATTTAAAGCTGACAACTTTTCCGATTTTCCCCTGTAGCGCCTGGCGTAGTTTTTTTACAATTCTCAATGTCTTGCGCTGATATTCACTGTCACCGATGATGGAGACAAAAACATGCGCATGTTTGATGTCCGGGCTGGTCTCAACACGTGAAATCATCACTGTGGCAGCGTTCACGTTTTTGTTGTCCAGCATAGTAAGGAGATTGCTTGCAATTTCGCGTCTAAGCAACTCATTGACTCTCACAATTCGGTTAATGGACATGGATTACCTCTGATAGTTTTTGCTTTTTAGTTTTATTATAGCCGACACGGAGTGAGGTGTGTCGTCGCTGGTGCTTACAGCTCGCGTTCCAGTTTCTCCATCAGGTAGCATTCAATAATATCCCCGGTATCGAAATCTATGAAATTATCAAGCGATATTCCGCATTCCTGTCCATCGCGAACCTCTCTGGCATCGTTCTGAAAACGTTTCAGTGATGAGAGATTCCCTTCATAGATGATGTCATCATTACGTTTGACTCTGGCCTTGCCGGTCGCCCTTATGACTCCGTCAATCACCATGCACCCGGCGATTTTGCTGCGTTTCCCGATCTCAAATATTTGGCGTATCTCCGCCTGACCGATAATTTTTTCACGGTATTCTGGATCAATCAGTCCCGTCATGGCGCGTTTCACATCATCGGCCATCTCATAAATAACGCTGTAGAGACGAACCTCGACACCTTCGCGTTTTATTATGGCTGTCACGCCACTCTCTTTACTGACGTGGAATCCCAATATCACGGCATGGGAGGCCTTTGCCAGCAGTATATCGTTTTCGTTAATATTGCCAACAGCACTCAGGAGTATTTTCAGCGACACTTTGTCGCTCTCTATCTCTCCCAGCAGTTGTTCCACGGCTTCGAGGGAGCCTTGAACATCGCACTTCAGTAGTACGGACAGCTCTTTTTTCTTTTCGCTGTCGATTTGTTCGAAGATGTTTTCGAGTGTAATCTCTTCGGGTTTGGTTTGCTTTAACGACTCCTGCCGTTCAGCTTCAACACGCTCTTTGGCTATCTTTTTCGCCTGACGGTTGTCTTTAATAATCTCGAAAGCCGCGCCCGCCTCGGGCACACTGTTCAGCCCCATACATTTCACCGCCATGGAGGGTTTGGCGGTGCGGATTTTATGTCCTTTATCGTTTATCAGTGCCTTAATCTTGCCCCAGCATGAACCGCTTATGAAAGAATCACCAACTTTCAGCGTTCCGCGTTTGATGAGCAGGGTGGCTGTTGGACCCATTCCCGGCTCCAGTTTCGCCTCAATGACATAACCATCGGCAGCACGCTTGGGATTGGCTGTCAGCTCCAGCATTTCAGCCTCCAGATTTATATGTTCCAGGAGTTCATGAATGCCCTCACCCGTCACAGCACTCACGGGGAACACGCCGATATCGCCACCAAGTGCTTCGGGCAACAGTTCGGCTTCCATCAGACCCTGATAAAGCTTGTCGAGGTTGGCCCCCGGCAGATCCATCTTGTTGGCGGCCACGATGATACAGACTCCGGCCGCCTTGGCGTGCTGAATAGCCTCTTTAGTTTGCGGCATAACGCCGTCATCTGCGGCGATAATCAGAACAACAATATCTGTCAGATTCGCACCGCGTGCACGCATGGCGGTGAAAGCCGCATGTCCGGGAGTGTCCAGAAAAGTGATCGGATGATCATTCACCTCAACAGAGTAAGCACCGATGTGCTGAGTGATTCCACCAGACTCACCCTCGGCCACGGATGCCTTGCGGATCTTATCCAGCAGGGATGTTTTCCCGTGATCGACATGACCGAGAAACGAGACTACCGGAGCTCGCAAGCACAGTGTTTCCGGGTTGTCGGGCGCATCAGGCGCACTGCTCACACCCGGATCTTTCCCTGGTTCAACAGGGGTTTTCGGGGATGGAGCGGGGGTCTTTTTCCTTACGAGAACAATGCCGTGTTTTTCGGCGATTTTTTTTGCCACCCCGAATTTCAGTTCCGCATTGATAGAGGCGAAGACGTTCTCCTTCATCAGTTCTGAAATGATTTTATTCGGTTTCATTTCGAGAATTTCGGCAAAACTCTTCACCGTCAATTTACCGTCAACCACAACCTCTCCGGTTTCAGTCTCATGCACCTCGACACTTTCATTTTTTTCTGCTGTCGCGGGTATTGGCGTTGGCGTGGCGGGCTCTGTCGCCGTCGGGGTCTTCCCGTCTTCTTTTTTCGGTTTCGACAGCGGTGGGACTTTTGCGCTTATTACCGCGTTTGTTGCGGTGGGTGCGGAGCTGGTGTCTCCGGCGGTTGATCCCGAAAAATTGGCACGTGCAAGTTCTGCCTGTTCTTCCGTTACGCCTGAGTGCTGGCTACCAATAGCGCCACCGTTCTCGTTAAGGAATTGAAGGAGCTTAGCCCCGTCAATATTCATCTCTTTTGCTAATTGATGTAATCTCATGATGGTTCCAGAATTTGTCCGTGTTCCTTTTCGTATTCTTTTTCAACTGCGCGGTGAACGCTTTCCACAATCTCTTCGTTGAATCCTTCAACTTCTTTAAGATCTTCCGGGCTGGCGGCCAGTATGCCTTCGATCGTAAGGAATCCAGATTCTATAAGTTTAGATGCCCTCTCATTTCCGACATCTTCAATCTCTGCCAGGCGTGCGATGGCGTGCGCCACTTTCTCCTCGAAATCGAGGAACTCTTCCGGTTTGCCGATATCTATTCTCCAACCGGTCAATCTGGCGGTGAGTCGCGCATTTTGACCGCGTTTACCAATTGCGAGCGACATCTGTTCGGGGTCAACCATAACCGTGGCGGTGCGGGTCTCTTCATCGATATCAATCTTTGACAGTTTGGCGGGTGCCAGGGCATTCGCAATGTAGTTGCGCATATTCTCATCCCATCGAACAATATCGATCTTCTCGCCCGAAAGCTCCTGCACGATAGTTTTAACGCGCATTCCGCGCATTCCGACGCAGGCTCCGACAGGATCCACTTTGTTATCGTTCGAAAAAACAGCAATTTTTGTGCGATATCCTGCCTCACGAGCAATGGCTTTGATCTCCACTGTCCCGTCGGCAATCTCTGAAACTTCGCGCTCAAATAGCCTTCTCACAAAATTTGGATGGCTTCGTGAAATTATTATTTCCGAATTACCGGGTTTATTGTCCACCGATATGATTAGTCCTGTTATACGCTCACCAATTTGATATTCCTCGGTTGACACCCGCTCTTTTGCTGGCAGAACAGCTTGGGCGTTATCTATGTTTATGTAAACATCACTACGTTTAAAATGTTCCACAGAGCCATCGACAATTGTTCCGACCCGATCCTTGAATGACTCATATACGTTCTTGTTTTCGGCCTGGCGTATCGCCTCCAGAATGAACTGCTTGGCGGTCTGTGCACCAATTCTCCCGAAATCGGGGGGAGGCACATCGACCTCAACCTGATCGCCGGGGTGCGCTTCGGGCATCACTTCCCGCGCCTTGAACAGCGCGATCTCATTGTTGTCCGGTGTAGTTCCCTCCACCACTGTGAGTTTAGCGCAGGCGTGGATATCGTAAGTGTCCCGGTCTATATGCACCGCAAGCATCTCCGGAGCTTCCTTCCACTTCTTTGCGGCATTGGAAATCGCCCCCTCCAGTGCCACGAAAATTGTCTCACTATCAATCTTTCGCTCAGCATAATAATAATCAACTAAAGCCTTCAACTGATGATTCATAATAATTCCCTATTTAAAATTTCAACGCGAACCAGATACGCAAAAGAGCGGGAAAAACCCACTCTTCACACTGTTCGCAAAATATTTTTCCCAATGTTACAAAAAAACAACCGCCACAATAGAGACAGATGAGCATAAGGTCAAGCACGAATTGATCTGAAAATAGATGGACAGAAAAATCGAATCGGGCGTAAAAAAAGAACGGAAGTGTTTCAGATTTGAACAAAAATAATTCCGGGTTGTCAAAAAACCGAAATTTGGGTTCTGAAAGATCGAAATTGTGGACAGAACGGTTGCGGGATTGAATTCCGTATACGTGTTTCATGCGGAATTTGATGTGTTAAGATTAGAAACACATAAATATGAGGAGAAGTGTTATGAACTTATCTATTTGGGATCCTTTCCTTGAAATGGAAGAACTGCTCGACAGATACGGTCGATCATCGCGAAAGTCATTGACCAAAAGAGACGATTCGGCCTTTGAGGTTGGTGATTGGATGCCCGTTGTTGATATTGAGGAAGAGGAAGACGTTTTCACTGTGAAGGCTGAATTGCCTGGCGTTGAGAAGGATGATGTCAGTGTCAATATTGATAATGGGGTCTTGACTATTAAAGGTCAAAAAAGAACAGAAAATAAGGATAATAAAAGACATCGCACGGAATGCTCTTATGGCTCTTTTATAAGGAGTTTTACTCTGCCCAGGGCGGTAAAAGCAGGAGAGATAAAAGCGGTGTACAAGAACGGCATTCTCAATTTGACTATACCGAAATCAGACGAGTTGAAACCAAAGCAGATTGAGATTAAGATTAAGTGAAAAGAGACTAAAAAAGACCGCCAAAGGTCGTGTGTTTTGCTCTCCAGCGCATGGCTTTTGGCGGTCACGCGCTGAGCGGAATTAAGCGCAAATGATGGATTTAGCTCTGAATCTGGTTGAAAGCGGTGGAATCATGGGATACCGCCGAGGTCTCCGCGATTCGAAATGCGCCCCCATCAATTATCAATATTCATACTGTTATTCATCGCTGTTTTTGTGTATAAATACCGGCATGAAATTTATGATGTACAACATAAGGTATGGAACTGGCGCACGTGCTAAACGAGGACCGCTCTCGTTTGTCAGTGGCTATCTGCATAAAACAGATGACCATCTTCAGGAGATTATAAAGTTCATAGATCAGCGCAATCCGGATGTGCTGGGGTTGCTGGAGGTTGATTTGGGTTCATATCGAACCGGGAAAAAAAACCAGGTGCAGACAATCTCTGACAAGCTCGGGCACTACCATGCGTTCCGATCAAAGTACGGTGTGAGTTCAAATTGGAACCTTGTTCCCATATTCAACAAACTCGGCAACGCTTTCCTCTCCAAAGACTCCTTCACCAATCAAAAATTCCACTACTTCAATAAGGGAATGAAACGGCTGGTTATTGAACTGGAACTTGAAAATCTTACCATATTCCTTGTTCATCTGGCACTTGGCTCACGTGTGCGCCACTTTCAGCTGGCTGAACTCTATACGCTTGTGAAAGAGACCAAGGGTCCCCTCATCGTGGCGGGTGACTTCAACGCCATCTGGGGGGAGCAGGAGATCAATCTCTTCCTCGCGGCGACAGGATTGATAAACGCCAACACCGCTAGTGTTCCGTCTTTTCCAAGCTGGGCACCAAAACGTCATCTTGATTTTATTCTGCACAGTTCCGATATTCACCCGGAAAAATTCGATACCCCTGAAATAATGCTCTCGGATCACCTCCCCCTCATCTTCGAGTTCAATGTTGGTTGACCTTTACAGGGAGAGTTATTAGTAATGCATCTTAATGTTTGTTTTGGTTCTGAATATGTTTAGAAAGGATAATGCCATGATTAAATCAGGAATGACAGGAGCTAAATTTCTTCTGAGTGCGGTTGCGATACTGCTTCTAACCGATTCCACGCTTTACGCCGAGAAGAGTTCCTTTAAGGATGAGAGCAGAGAAGTGACAGATCAGCGCATGAAATGGTGGCGGGATGCCCGTTTCGGCATGTTTATTCACTGGGGTCTTTACGCGGTTCCCGCTGGAGAATGGGAAGGGAAAACCGGGCATGCCGAGTGGATTCGCACAACGGCGAAGATCCCTCTGGACGTGTACGATAAATTTGTAGAGCAGTTTAATCCCGTCAATTTTGACGCAGATGCCTGGGTAAAAATGGCAAAAGCGGCAGGAATGAAGTATATCGTTATCACCTCAAAGCATCACGACGGGTTCTGCTTGTGGCCGAGTGAGCAGACCGAGTTTGATGTGGCATCCACCCCGTTTAAACGCGATATTCTCGCTGAGTTGAAGGCGGCCTGCGATAAGGAGGGAATAGTTTTCTGCACATATCACTCAATTATGGACTGGCATCACCCCGACTATCCTGCCCGCAAATGGGAGAAGGAGCGTGCAAAAAAACCGCGTGATTTCGACCGCTATATAAAATATATGAAAGCCCAGCTGAAAGAGATTATCACGAACTATCATCCCGGAGTGATGTGGTTTGATGGCGAATGGGAAAACGCATGGAATCACAAAATGGGGCTGGATCTCTACGAATATGTGCGCGGTCTGCAACCAGACATCATCATCAACAACCGTGTTGACAAGGCTAGAAGAGGAAAAGACGGCGATGGGAACTATGCTGGTGATTTTGGCACTCCTGAACAGAAGATTCCCGCCAATGGTCTGCCGGGCGTGGACTGGGAGTCATGCATGACTATGAACAGGCACTGGGGATGGAATAAGAACGATCACCGCTGGAAAAGCACTGAAAGCCTTGTGAAAAAAGTTGTTGATATCGCCAGTAAAGGCGGTAACTACCTCCTGAATATAGGGCCCAAAGCCGACGGAACATTCCCTGCCGAGGCCATAAAGCGCTTGAAAGAGATTGGTGTGTGGATGGATGAGAATGGCGAAGCGGTTTACGGCACAACCGCCAACCCGTTTGGCAAAGTTCCCTTTGGGCGCATAACCGCGAAACTTGATGAGAAGACACTCTACCTGCACGTTTTCACCTGGCCCTCAACCGGAGTGCTGGAGCTTCCGGGTATGGCGAACCCTATCGTCTCCGCCACTCTGCTCGCCACACCGGATTCAGAGTTGAAGGTGGAGGAGTACAAAGCGTTTCCCCCGAAAATCCATCTGCCGACGGTGGCCCCCTCACCCTATGTCTCGGTGATAAAGGTGCGCTACAAAGGCGATCTTAAGATTCCGCTGCGTACGGCGAAAACCAAAGCTACGGAGTGAGACTGCGAAAATGAGCGTTGTGATAAACGAAACTGGGAAAGGTCGCGCTACGGTCGCGGCATTGATTGAGAGATGCCTCACTTCATCTCCACTGGCTGATGCGGCATCGGAGTATATGCGTTTTATCGTCTCCGGTAAAATGTTGCGGGCGCGGATGATCCTCCAGCTCGGTGATGCCACAGGCGCGGAGAACCGCCGGTTGAATCACGCCGGCGCGGCGGTGGAGATGATTCACGCCGCCAGTCTTCTGCACGATGATGTCATTGATGGCGGCTCACTGCGGCGTGGCGTTCCGGCGTTCTGGGTCGAGCATGGTGTTCAGGGCGCAATTCTTATGGGTGACATGCTCATGTTCAAGGCCATTCAGCTGATTCGTGAACTCAGCGACAGTGAGATACTGGATGTCTTGATAGATATGACGGGCAATGTCTGTATTGCGGAGGTCGAGCAGGAGCTGGTCTTGCGCGGACAGACCGGCGATTGGGAGACAAGTGTGAGTCTCGCCCGCCGGAAAACCGGTTCTCTCTTCGCGTTTAGTGCCAGCGCCGCCGCCACAACCGATGATATGCGGGCGGCACTGAAAGAGGCTGGCTATCTGATAGGAACCGCTTATCAGCTCGGAGACGACATTCTCGATGCGGGTGGAGATGCGGATCAAGCAGGGAAATCGCTTGGCAGTGACCGCCGCCGGGGCAAGATCACCGCCGCCACTGCCTCAGATTCAAATATTCAGCGAACGGTTGAATATATTGCGGAGCTGTGTTGCAGAGCTGAAGAACAGCTTGACCCGTGGACGGAACTGCGGGCGGCATGGGCGGCGTTTATGAACAACACCATAAATCCTGTTCTAAAATCCTATGTGGAGAATCACGAGGACAGAAATAAACCTGAAAGGGCCTGATATGAGTGGCGACACCTTTATTCACGATAATTTCCTTTTGCAAACCGCAGAGGCGGTTCGACTCTATCACGAATATGCTGAAGACGCGCCTATTATCGATTTCCACTCCCATCTGCCCCCCGCCGATATCGCTACAGATCGGCGTTTCGAAAATATAACCCAGGCGTGGCTGGCCGGCGACCACTACAAATGGCGTGCAATGCGCATTAACGGCATATCAGAGAAATACTGCACCGGCGTTGCAAGCGACCGCGATAAATTTCAAAAATGGGCAGAAACAGTTCCCAAAACACTTCGTAATCCACTCTACCACTGGACGCATATGGAACTAAGTCGCGTTTTCGGTATAACCCGGCTTTTGAACGCAGAGACGGCGGAGGGAATATGGGAGGAGTGCAACGCCAAACTAAGCCAGCCCGAATACTCATGCCGTGGGATTATGAAGAGTATGAATGTGGAATTCGTTTGCACAACCGATGACCCCGCAGACAGTCTGGAGTACCACAAAACCATTCGCACCGATCCAGCTGCGTCCATCACCGTTCTTCCCACCTTCCGCCCTGATAAGGCCCGGGCGGTTGGCAATGCTGATGCGTTCAAAAAGTGGACCGCCCGGCTCGCTAGGACTGCGGACATGAATATATCCGATTTTGACACCTTTCTCGCCGCGTTGAAACGTCGTCACGAGGACTTTGCCGCAGTTGGGTGCTGCGTATCCGATCACGGTCTGGAACTGGTGCATGCCGATGAATGCACACACGGGGAGGCTTGTGCCATATTCACAAAATTGCATGCCGGGGTTGAACTTGACAACAACGAGATAGCGAAATTCAACTCTATCATGCTCTATGAGCTGGGGGTTATGGATTACGACGCAGGTTGGGTACAGCAGTATCATATTGGTGCGTTCCGCAACAACAGTTCGCGCTTGATGCGGGCGCACGGACCCGATGCCGGGGCGGACTCCATAGGTGACGCATCTTATGTTCCCGGACTTTCCCGTTTGCTCGACCGGCTCGATCGTGAGGGGCGGCTTCCGCGCACAATTCTCTACAATCTTAACCCCGCAGACAACGCCTTGCTGGTCACTATGGCCGGCAATTTCCAGGATGGAAGCACACCTGGCAAGATTCAGCACGGTAGTGCCTGGTGGTTTTGTGACAATAAGAGTGGAATGGAGCACCAGATTGACGACCTCTCAAACATGGGGCTGCTCAGCCGTTTTGTGGGGATGCTGACCGATTCGCGCTCGTTTCTGTCATTTCCGCGTCACGAATATTTCCGCCGCATTCTCTGTAATATCCTTGGACGTGACATACAAGAGGGACTTGTTCCCAACGATTTCGCGCTACTCGGCGGGATGGTGCGTGATATTTGTCACGACAACGCCGCCCGGTATTTCGGAGTATAGCAGTTACTGTGAAAATATTTGTCGGGATGTCATCGTTCCAGATTCTCGCCATGTTCAGGCGCGGACTTTTCTACAGTTATCTGGCAATCTACCTGCGACAGTTTCTAGGACTCTCGGTTACTGAAACCACACTGTTTGCAAGTCTGCCAATGATACTGAATGTTCTTTCCCAGCGTTATTTGTGGGGTGTTTTTTCCGATAAATATCAAAGAAGAAGATCTATGGTCATCTGGGGGGAGGTGCTTGCAGGAATTGGAACAATTATTCTATGGTATCTCCACTTAATTCCTCGCGATAAAATATATTCCGGCTGGATCATTATTGTTGGGCTGACCGTTATCGAGGTGTTTTGGTCTATGTCTAATATAGGCTGGAGCGCGTTGATCTCCGATATATACGATGAAAAAGAGCGCGGGCATATTATGGGGAAACTGGAAAGCCTGGGGGGTGTCGGTCGCATGGCAGGCATTCTCGCGGGTGGTTTGCTTTACGATAAAATGGGAACAGAATACGCGGGATGGGGTTTTCGCAACGGGGCTTTATTTTTTATCTCCGGCGCGATAATGTTCCTGTCGGTATTCCCCATGCTGACAGTGCCGGAAGGTGGTATAAGAAGTGAGGAGCGGGATGTCGTTGAAGACACGGAAAGGAGCGAGGGTGTCCGGCGAAGTTTTGCGATTTTTCTTATATCGATGGTTCTAATAAACTTTGGGCGCAACTCCATTGCCGTCATTATGGCACCGTATCTGACGTTGGAGTCAGGGTTTAATCTGTCGCCCCTGACGTTAAGTTATTTTGCGAACACTCGATCTTTGGGAATCATATTCGCCGGCTTTCTTACGGGATGGATATTGAAAAAGACAGGACCTGAAAATCTTCTGATTTGGGGATCTGTCGCGGCGGCGAGTTCGCTTTTTCTATTTGGCGCGGCGGATATGTTGTTTAATGTGGGTGTGGGCAACCTGTTGCTTGGGATTTCAGACGTTGTTATTATGGCGTCTTCCTATCAGATTGCATCATCTTATATTCCCCCCGAAAAACGGGGTAAACTTTTTTCTGTATTTAACGCGACTTTCTTTCTGAGCTGGGGGATTGGAGCGACCTGCATAACAGGTCCAATCGTGGATTTTCTGATTGCAATAGGTTGCTTACAGACTTTTGCCTATAGAATCTCATTCAGCGTAGCGGGCATAATTGTGCTGTTCGGCATTGCGTTGCTCTTTTTGCTGTTCAGATCAGAAAAAGAGGCGCGAAAAACTTGAGAATATGAATTGGTGCATCCGTCGTGAACCCGGTCGGTTTATTCATAGACTGCGTCGTGTTTGATGTGGATTTCTCGTGAACAGTTCAGGGGAATTTGTCGCCCAGGCGACCCAGTTTTCTTTCGCTTTTGGAGATATATTTCGATTCGGAAAGCGTGGTTTTTGAGGCGTTGAGCCTAGCTAGAAATGAGGAACAGGAGATGGTGTTGGCACCAGACCCCAAAACCGCATTGGTTTCAAGGTGGTCAGATGTGACCACCAGAATATCCTGCGGTCGGGTGTGTTCTCCCGCCATACGTTCAATCACAGTGTCCGCCGTGTTCCCCTGTGCGGAAAAAATCACCTCAACCGGGGATGTCTTAAATTTGTCAAAACCGCCGTGTTCCCCGGTGCCGTCAAAAACGACGGTTATTCGCGTAGCCAGAGAGGGGATTGTGATCTCAAGATCGCGGATCAATCGCTGGCGGGCAAGAAATAGATCACGCCGCAACAACTCCTTTCCGTTATCCTGCTGGTGGATCAAGTTATATCCATCCACAATTATCCATTCACTTCTCATGGTAATATCGCCGAGCGTATGTGCCTTTTTTGTTTCCCCCTCAAACCGGTACTGGCGCGGCAGGCGCAGGTGTTCCGCGCTCACCTCTCTGTTTTCTAGCGGTTATCGTGGTCAGGTACTTTGTAGTATGTTTTCAACTTTGACAGTTCCGTCTTCAGTTTTTTGATCTTGGTCGCATACTCTGGATTATTGTAGATGTTGTTCATCTCTTTCGGGTCTTTATCAAGGTCGTACAGCTCCCACTCCTCGCCACCGGGAACATGCTTACCGTAGAAGCGTATCAGCTTATATCTCTTCCCCGCAATACCCTCATGACGTCGCACTTTGTGACATCCGGGGTATTCATAGTAGTGATAATACAGATATTTTCGCCAGTCTTTCGGGGTTTCCCCCTTCAAAAGCGGGACAAGGCTGACACCCTGCATATCATCGGGAATTGGAATTCCCGCCAAATCGAGGAATGTCTCCGCGAAATCGATGTTCTGGGTTAGATCGTTGTTTATGGAGCCTTTTTTAACGACACCGGGCCAGCGCACAAGTAGCGGAGTGCGGAACGATTCTTCATACATGAAACGCTTATCAAACCAGCCGTGCTCACCCATATAGAATCCCTGATCAGAAGAGTACATAACTATTGTGTTATCGGACAGTCCGTTGTCCTCCAGATATTTAAGAACGCGTCCGATATTTTCATCAACCGACCATATGCACCGGAGATAGTCCTTAAGATATATCTGATACTTCCACTTAACCAGATCTCTCCCTTCAAGTTTGTGCTCATTGAAAAACTTGTTCCGTTTGGCGTATTGTCCTGTCGTTGCCCTCGGATTTCCCGGATTGACTTTCAGGTCGCCTTGCATCCGCATGGTTTTTTTAATGTTCATATCCTGTTTATGCGCGGCGGTTGTTCGGGTTTTATAGTCGTCAAACAGGTTGTCGGGTTCAGGCATATCAATATCCGCGTACCTCGCCATGTCACGTTTGGCGGGAATCCAGTTTCTGTGCGGAGCCTTGTGGTGTATCATCAGCATAAAAGGTTTGCTCTTGTCGCGCTTTTCGGTGAGCCATTCAAGAGCCTTGTCGGTAATTATGTCTGTCACATATCCCTTATACCCGGTGGTTCCTTCTTCGGTGATAAATTTAGGGTTGTTGTAGCGGCCCTGTCCGGGGAGCACCTCCCAGTAGTCAAACCCCTGCATTTTACCGGGCAGATGTATTTTCCCGATCATGGCGGTCTGATAGCCGTGTTTTCTCAGTATTTTTGGAAAGGTCTGCTGTCCCTGATTAAACCCGCCGCTGTTGTCATATTTTCCGTTTAAATGGCTGTGTTTGCCAGTGAGTAGTGTTGCCCGGCTGGGGGCGCATATCGAGTTGCCGACATAACAGCGCTTGAAGATCATCCCGTCTCTGGCGAGGGTGTCAATATTGGGAGTGGGATTTAGCTTTTTAAAACGACCTCCGTAAGCACCGATTGTTTGAATCGAGTGGTCGTCTGAGAATATCCAGACAATATTGGGACTCTGTCTTAGTTTCGCGAAACTGCTTATGCCCGCCAGTGCAACCATACCCGCTATCGTGACACCTGTTAAAAAATTCCTGCGCCTCATCCGTTATCTCCGCTGTTATTTGTTGATTTTCCCCGTCATTACGCCCATTAAGTCCACAACTATTCAAGCCAGCGCATGTAGCGTACAAGTTTTCTGTGATGCTGGTTCTTATCAGAGACTGGATATGGATCGCGCCAGACGAGTGCCACGGCCTGAGCCTCAGCCTTGACAATAAACTTCCCGTTCGTGTCGCGTTCATCACTCAACGCCTGCCCCCATACACACACGATCATGGCGTTCTGGCGGATATTGAAAAGCTGCGATGCCCGTCGCATTGGATCCTCTAACTTCAATTCGGATAAGTTAATCGGGTCACGGTTCTTCGTACTCAGGAGATGCGCATCATACAGTTTTTTACCAGCATCCGACAAGTTGACTACAACGTTTGATGCAGTGCGGAATTGGCCGCTCAACACCCCTGACTGGTTTAATAAATAGTTATACAGAATCCCGCTTCCATCTCTTGTTGTTTGGTCTATATAGAAACCAAGCCCCTTGTGTGGATAATTTTCGGTTGTGATACCGAGGGCGCATTTGCGCGGATTGGGGAACGGCGAGTTGGGGTTGATCAGACCGCGTTTGACCTCATTCGTCCGTTGCATCGTGAAATAGTCCAGCACCAAATCCATATCATCGTGGTAGTTTCCGTCCCTTGGATCTTCATACAGTTTAAGTGTTCTCCACGGAGCCACTGGCAGATAGCCCAGCTCCCCCACACAGCGCAAATCCTGGTTTGCACAGTACATTAGATAGTCCCCGTCTTTATCTCCGAATTCCGCCGTTGTACCCTCGTCATCATAAGTTACCACATTAACGTTTATATCGCCTAGAGTTGCCTCAGCAATAGGAAGGTTGGTCCATTGTGATGGCAGGTGGTTGAAGCGCGGATCATCACACTGATAACTAAAATCAAGTAGATTTGCATTTTGAAAATCAACACTGTCCACAGTACCTTCGCCATCTATACGCAACTCAAATTTAATATTTACCGGAGTATTGTTGCTTATGACAATCGGTATGTCGACAACCATAGGTGGCGGTGCTGTATGATCGAGACCATATACGAAATTAAGCGAAGGAATCGGCGGACAAGGAATACCGTTAATCGTGCAGATTATGTCAAATGGTCCTGTATACCGGTTTGGGCCGATAAACGGCTCCCAAACTTCCACGAGCATAGTCTTACTTCCCGGGTTAATCCCAATCTCATTGATCATCGGTATCGGTTCTACATTTGGTTTGTCTAGAATATCGTACGGTTCGCAGTTATTATCGACATAGTCTTTCAATAAGTAGTACAGATCGGTTCCATCGCAAGTTTCCAACGGTAACGTGTTAGCTCTCCAAGCAGAGTTTCTGATTGCCGCATTAAAGGCGTTTGTGATCGCTGGCATATCCCAGTTGCCACTATTTTCAGCGAGTAGCACTGGCCAGCCACTATTAAGTTTGCCGAAGGTTATATTTTTGTTTTTTTTATCAACATTTATACGTCTCATTGGCGGGAAACGAGAGAAAGTACTCAATCCGTAAGGTCTGTCGGGATTGGCCTGTCCCCCGTTGATACGCAGGTCTTTGACGGTCTCGTAACGAATGTCGTCATGGTCTCTCTTATTCTTAAATTTGTTATATGCGCTGATATCTCCAAACTCATTTAAGGCACTTACCGCGATCTCGTAAGGGGTTTCATTGGTGTGTCCAATATAATTAGCATCCAGTTCCCCGGAGATATCAATCGCGAAATACACATAACGTCCGTGTGTCACGACAGTGGCATTGGTCAGCGAGACATGTACCCATCGCGCCTGATCTGAAATCGCGCCAGGTCTAAACACCCCTTTAAAGTCTTCGCTGTAGTAAGGGATGAAATTTGTTGCAGTCCCGTTCAGGAGTGAGTCTTGAAGATAGTCGTTTGTCGTGCTCATTGATGTGAAGACTGAAAACCGGCTTGCCATTCCAGAGGGGAAATAATAGGAGTAGTTAGGCGCAACTATATGCTGCCAGGGTGTTTTATTATCGAGCAATATATTCTCCATTTTCTGCATGGAATTTGCCAACGCCGCCTCGCAACAACCCCTGGCTTGAACCATGTCGAGATAGCTGTTGGAAGCCATACGCTCAGTGCGGACGGATATTGCCAGACCGATGGCCATAATGGTCAATACGGTAAGAAATCCAAGTACCATGATCAGTGCTATGCCCTGACGTTGCTCATCACCGGTTTTGCACGTCGCGTTTCGGATCCTCTGTCCACCCTCAATTTTACATATTCTCATTCTGCCGTCCCGCCTTTCATACTTCTTCTTTTCCGCGCAGTTGCACGTTCCCCCGTTTAAAATCTACCATAGTCTTCGTTGTAGCCGCGCCGATTTCTGAAATAGACCCGCTTCATAAATACCATCTCTCTGGAGTGAATAAAATTTGTCGCGGATGTTGACGCGCCACTTGTCAGCATCGCTTCGACAAGGTCGCTGTCACCCATGATTCCCATATAGATATCCGCAAAGAGCGGAAGATCATCCTCATTCCACCCGCGCACCATCTCTATTTTTCCGGCATTTTTCTTCCCTAGAACTACGGCAAATCCAGT
This sequence comes from uncultured Verrucomicrobiota bacterium, assembly GCA_964440175.1. Classification (GTDB taxonomy): domain Bacteria; phylum Verrucomicrobiota; class Kiritimatiellia; order CAYTQP01; family CAYTQP01; genus CAYTQP01. The sequence continues at coordinate 4,190 of CAYTQP010000002.1, read as the reverse complement.
CATGTTGCGCGAAATTTGGGCGGGTCCGTCGGAAATGATTCCCATGCCGTTTTTATAGGCGTCGTTGACACTGTTTGTGTTGACTACCCTCATAAGTTGGTAGCTGTCAACCGGAACCCCGCCAATGGGTTTACTGCCTTTTCTCAGATAATATCTGACCAGCTTAACCTCTCGTCTATTCCCGCCGAATGTGGCGAAAGTTATATCATCGGACAAACCCGTAGTATTGTATGGGGAAACGTCCCCCGGTTTTATAGTCAGCGTCAGTTTCCCGTCCGCGACCGACTGTTTTAGTTCGCGGGCCAGATAGTCGATAATAACCCGCCCGTTCAGGTTCTGATCGCTGTGTTTAAATCCGTTCTTACAAGCCTTGGAGCTGTTGGAGAAGACATTTCCCATCAGCACGACAATCAGTCCGAGTATCGCCATGGACACCAGTAACTCCACCAGAGTGAATGCTTGCCTGCCAGTTATGCCACGAATAGAACCCGATGCCGAAAATATTGTTTTCTGTGTATTTTTCATATCAATTATTTCCTTTAAATGCGTCCAGTCCGAACCGGTATTGCTCGGTGTAGAAAACATGGGGTTTTGAAGTTGCTCCGGTATTCGCAAATTTTCCAATCCACACCTTGAGAACAATTGATCTCCAGACGGCATCATTATTTGTGCCCACCTTGATGCCGTTGACCCTCTTTCGAGATGTTATCCGTAGATCATATTTGAGCGGGTAGTATTCGATGCCTTCATACTTATAACTGATGCCGGGCTGACCCGCAGTATGCCCCAGCTTTATCGAAGACGTGTTCTGTGGAGACGTCCCCCAGAAGACGTTTCCCATGATAGGTTCGTATACCGTCTCGTTCCAGTCCGCCGCATATATGGAGTTGAAGACGCTCTCAGCAAATGTCGCCGCGATTGTATCGTCCAGAGTGCGTGTGTTGGATCGCAGTGAATCACTGATTATTCCGAAAACTGCCAGAACGCCGATGCCGACAACCATCAACGCCAGCGTAATCTCAACAAGTGAAAAACCAGCCGATGAGTTCTCTTTGTGTCTCGTTTTCATAATATCAAACATATCCTTCTTGTTATGGATTTGTTGTGGTTGTTGAGTTAGATATCACGCTCTACATACGACAATCCAGTTAGCCCGTTCACCTTTACTGCATCAAACGCTCCCTTAAATGTCTTTATAATGCCGTCCTGACGGCTATAGGTGCCTTCGATGATGTACACTATCTCTGTCTTGGCACCACTGCCCACAAGTCCACCGCTCTGCTTGAACTCTATGACGGGGACAGAGCTGTGACCCCTTATTGTCACTTTGCGCAGAGCGGCGATGCGGTCTTTGTCAAAGATGATGCCCTTGGGAAGATAGACCCATTCGCTGATGATATTTGTTGAATTGACGGAATATACACCAAAAGACTGATATCTTTTGTCGTCCGTCCTTTGGTTGGTGGTGTCGGTCCAGTTGTCGTCAGGGAAAACTACAGAGACGGTGTCGCGGTGGGTTATGGCCCATTGGCGTGCCAGAGAGAGAGTGTTTTTAAGATTGTTGATGGCAGAGTTTTTCTTTGCGCCCCGTCCGAGTCCAGTGAAAGATGGAAGCGTAAGCGTTATGATCACCGCCATGATGCCGATGGTGACAAGCAACTCCATAAGTGTGAAGCCCTCGCATCCCGTATTGTTTTTCTTCTCTTTTCTCATGGTTGATTCCCTGTTTTTGTTACTTAATGTACTCCGCGCCCCATGAAGTAAAGGGCCCGATTTTACTGTTTCGGAGATCACCCTCTGACCACACCGCAACGGGATGGTTCGTAACCGCCCCTATAGCATTTCCGTTGACAACGAGATGAGCGATCGTGATTATGTTGTCATAATCGGCGTCTACGCATGCGTAGTACGGGACACCGTAGCGTGTCCCCGGTATTCTCCATGGGTCAACGAATTCGCCAGTGTTGGGATTAAGGCTTGTCTGTCCTATTTTCATGTATGTAACCTTGCGGGGATTGTCGACATCGTTGTTGGCACGCAATGTCTTAATGAGTTCCGCGTTATCGTAGACGATGTCAATCCCCCCCCCGTATTGCGTTCCGTGAAGAGGATACCGATTATAGTCGTTCTTAAAAGACGTAATGGCACTGTGCAACATGTGTATATCCGTTTCTGTCTTTCTTTTCATGGCTGCCACTTTCGCTTTCCCTATGACGGGTAACATAATCGTTGCCAGCAGAGCTATTATACCCATCACAATCAGAAGCTCTATCATTGTAAAGGCTTCATTGCGCATAAAAGTTCTCATGTTCCGCTCTCCATCACTCGTACATAACTCTGTTTAAAAGACACTCTACACCACATTTCAACGAAGATACGCATTTTCTGCGATATAAGCAAGGTTAAAATTGTGACTATTTTTCGCTGTCGCAACAGCAGTCACCAATATTTCAAATTTGAACTATTTAAAATTTCAGCTTGAATCTGAAGCGTAGTTGTGCATAAATGTATCGTTTAACTTTGAAAAATTATAGTAGAAAGCGATAATTAAGATTATGATACCAACATTGTTTGAAGAGCTGAATTCTGAAGAAATTAAGAAGTTAGAGGTAATTGGAGTGCTTCAAAAATTTGAGGAGGGCGAGTTTATTATTCGTGAGGGCGAACCCGGTTCTTCTCTGTTCATGGTGCTTTCGGGCGATGTCTTCATCAGCAAAGAGATTGTTGAAAACAAATTCAAAAAACTGGATAAATTCAATGTGTGTGATATTTTTGGAGAGGTTTGTTTTATGGGGGTTTCCGCACGCATCGCCAGTGTTGTCGCTGGCAAAAATTGTGAAGTGCTTGAATTTGAAAAGGATGAGATCGAACCGCTTCTGCTGACCGATATTGAACTGGGAAGAAAATTCTACAGAGGTCTCGCCCGGCAACTGGCAAAAAGGCTTGAAAGAAATAATCATGCGCTGAATGATGCCGTGCAATGGGCGGTTGGAGTAAATGAGAATGAAGATATACGTGAAAAAATCGAGATTCCAATCCGATTGAAACTGGCTCCGGTCAAGTTAAACCAGCAAAGCTGAAACGAATAAATCGTTTTCCGCTAAGTCAATACCATCCAGCGTAGGCATGAAAATAATTCGCTCAATAGAAAAAATGCAGTCTCTGTCCTTGCAACTTCGGATTCAGAATAAGACTGTCGGGCTTGTTCCCACAATGGGTTACCTGCATTCGGGTCACACTTCCCTGATGCGCATAGCCGACATGTACGCAGACAAAACAGTTGTGAGCATATTTGTCAATCCAACCCAGTTTGGACCCGGCGAAGACCTCAAAACATACCCGCGTGATTTTGAGAGAGATGCGGATATTTGCGAAAAAGAGAATGTGGATATCCTCTTTTATCCCAGGACAGACGAAATATACGCACCCGATTACAGTGTCTATGTCCATGAGGAAGTTCTCTCACCGATGCTTTGTGGAAAGTCGCGACCAGACCATTTTCGCGGAGTTTGCACAATCGTTGCCAAGCTCTTCAATATTGTCCAGCCAACCTTCTCGGTATTTGGTCAAAAAGACTTCCAGCAACTGAGAATTTTGCAACGGATGACCCGCGATCTGAATTTCCCCGTCGAAATTGTTTCTGCACCGATTGTGCGTGAAATCGACGGACTGGCCATAAGCTCTCGCAACAAATATTTAAACGAAGAAGAGCGGAAGCAGGCACTTTGCCTTCGGGAGGCACTGAATACCGCCGAACAGCTATACATGCGTGCAGAAAAGGATGCGAACATTGTCAAAAAAGCAATGGGTCAGGTGATAGCGCAATATCCATTGGCAAAAGTGGACTATATCGAAATTATGAATACCGACACTCTTCAGCCCGTGAAACATATCAAAAGCTCCTGCCTCGTGGCACTGGCGGTATTTGTCGGGAAAACAAGACTGATCGATAACACCATCCTCTGATTTCTCACAATTTTTTGGACGCTTCCAAATAAATGAACCACGAAACACACGAAAAAATTCTTTTTAACCCAAGTTTCTCATTTGCATGCGTAAGTCATTGGTAATCGAAGGCAGCATCTCAAAAGGCACTACAAAGTCGTTCCCTTTTTCACCTCCGTTTGAACGGGAAGAAAAGCTTTTTCCCACTGGATCCCCAGCAGTGAATAAACGTGAGCCTGTTCAGC
>CAYTQP010000001.1:36877-55092 GCA_964440175.1 uncultured Verrucomicrobiota bacterium | reverse complement strand
ACTGGGTGCTGATCTTATTTCCGCCGCCTCCGCCGCCTATCAGGCGGTTGACATCATTCGCTTTGATGGTGCATTCTGCCGTCGCGATATTGCGTGCCGGGCACTGAACGGATAGAGAGTGAACGATGAAATGGACAATGAGCATGCCGTCGATTTTGGGGATTGCCGTCGCTGGCATGCTGGTGATTTGCGCGGCATCAGGGTCTCTCGAAGCGAGGGGGGAGAATGAGATGAAACTACGGAAACTCAGTGCTGAAGAGAGTCGTGTCATTATCGACAAGGGGACGGAGCGTCCATTTTCAGGCAAATATGTTAATCACAAGAAAGAGGGGATATATTGTTGTCGGCAGTGTGGCGCGGGGCTTTACAGATCGGAGAGTAAGTTCGAATCTCATTGCGGGTGGCCGGCGTTTGATGATTATATTACGGGTGCGGTGAAGATGTTGCCCGATGTGGACGGGCGACGCACGGAGATAGTGTGCGCCCGTTGCAATGGACATCTGGGGCATGTTTTTTACGGGGAGAAATTCACGGACAAGGGGGTGCGTCATTGCGTAAATTCTGTTTCGATGAAGTTTCTGGGAGCGGACGAAGTGCGGACGGGGGTTTTTGCGGGCGGCTGTTTCTGGGGTGTGGAATTTCGGTTTCAAGGTGTGCCGGGTGTTGTGATGACCCGCGCAGGATACACTGGAGGGAAGACGGATAAGCCTGAATACAAGCAGGTTTGTGGTGGTGACACTGGGCATATTGAGGCCGTTGAGGTGAAGTTCGATCCAGAAATTGTGTCTTATGCGAAGCTGGTGGAGTTCTTTTTTGGCATTCACGATCCTGAATTGCTTAATCGTCAGGGTGCGGACATCGGGTATCAGTATCGGTCTGCTATATTTTCCCAGGACGAGAGCCAGCGGCTGGTTGCGGATAAAATAATAAAGAGGTTGCGTGCCGAGGGCGTTGATGTGCTCACCGAATTACGGGCGGCCACAGTATTCTGGCCCGCCGAGGAGCGTCATCAGGGCTACATGCGTAAAAAGGAGGGAAAACGCATAAACCATGAATGAGGGATGTTCTGTCGGCTGTCTTTTCAGTCGCAAGCATCGCGTTCAAGCATGCCTTGTTCAATACTGGCGTGGATTGCGGTGACGGTGGCGGTGGGATCGGAGGATTGAGTGATGGGACGTCCGATCACAAGATGGGTTGCCCCGTCGCGGGCGGCATCTGCGGGTGTCGCCACGCGCTTTTGATCGTTGATTGTGCCGGATGGAAGGCGGATACCCGGTGTAACCAGAAGCGGTGTGGGACCAAGCTCTTTGCGGAGTGCGCCTACTTCGCGGGCGGAGCACACCAGCCCGTCGATTCCGGCGGATATGGCGAGATTCGCGAGGGCAGTCACCTGCTCAAGAGGGGAGCGGGTGATGCCGAGATCGGTAAAGTCATTTTCGTCGAGGCTTGTCAGGACGGTGACCGCCAGCAGTTTTGGACGTGCATTGCCGAACTCTGCGGCGGCTTTCGCCGCGGCGGCGAGCATTTCACGACCGCCGGAGGCGTGCAGTGTGAGCATCTGGATATTGTGTCTGGCGGCTGAGCGCACTGCTTGTGCGACAGTGTGGGGGATATCGTGCAGCTTGAGATCGAGAAAGATATTTTTTCCGCGTTTTTTGAGGGGTATCAGAGAATCCGGCCCTTCCGCGCAGAAGAGTTCGAGTCCAAGTTTGCACCATGTGAGCTCTTTCGGCATGGTGTCGAGCAGGGCAGTCATATCTTGTGATGATGACACATCCATCGCTGTGATAATTTCGGGGTTCATAAATTTTTCTCTCTTTTGGCGGCGGATGACTATTCGTTTTTGGTTGTTCTCTCTAATCTAAAGAGGACTTCGTTCTCTTTTGCCAGACCCGCCTCATGAGCCATTCGCTCGACAAAGCGGGGGTTGTTTTTGAATTGTTCCTGCTTGTATTTGTAGGTTTTCAGCATCTCTTCGTATAGTCGAAGATCGGCTTCCAGCTCGGATTTTCGTATCTGAACAGTTCTATACTCAATATATTTTGGACGAAAGACGCGGAATACCGCGGCAACGCCTGTCAGCAACAGTACGATACAGCTGACCAGATATATTGTCTTCCAAATATTCACAGTTTATCTGTAAGCCGGCGCGGCGAATATCGCCGCGCCGCAGTCATTCGTTTTACAGTTTGTCTCCATAGACGGCACTGCCATACTCTGCATCTTCGCGCAGAATGTCGCCGATGCGTAGGAGTTGGTTGTATTTGCAAATGCGATCGCTACGGCTTAGCGAGCCGGTTTTGATCTGACCCGCATTGGTTGCCACAGCGATGTCGGCAATGGTGCTGTCTTCGGTTTCACCAGAGCGATGGCTGATTACGGATGTGTAGCCATTGCGTTTGGCGAGTTCGATGCAGTCGAGCGTTTCTGTCAGAGTCCCGATCTGGTTGACCTTGATGAGGATGGAGTTCGCAACGCCAAGTTTGATTCCTTTTTTGAGGAATTTTGTGTTGGTGACGAAAAGATCGTCTCCTACAATCTGGCACTTATCGCCCAGGCGGTCGCTCATCACTTTCCAGCCTTCCCAGTCGCCTTCGTCGCAACCGTCTTCAATGCTGATGATTGGATATTTAGCGAGCCAGTCCTCATAGAGGTCGACCAGTTCTTCGGCGGTTTTTTCGGATCCGTCACTTTTCGCGAATACGTATTTACCTTTCGCTTTGTCGTAGAATTCACTTGAGGCGGCATCCAATGCCAGGGCGATGTCCTTACCCGGTTTGTAGCCTGCCTTTTCGATCGCCTGGATTATCACGTCCAGCGCCTGAGTGTTGCTTTCGAGCGCGGGCGCGAATCCACCTTCATCGCCGACAGCAGTACTGAGACCCATGTCCTTCAAGACGGCTTTAAGTGAATGAAAGACCTCAGCACCATAGCGCAGAGCCTCTTTGAAGTTTGGGGCACCAATAGGCATGATCATGAATTCCTGAATATCAATGGGCGCATCGGAGTGTGAGCCGCCGTTCATGATGTTCATCATCGGTGTGGGGATAACCTTGGCGTTGGTTCCGCCTATGTATCGGAAGAGCGGGAGTCCGAGATAGTTCGCCGCCGCTTTGGCGGTTGCCAGAGAGACCCCCAGCATTGCGTTTGCGCCGAGTTTGGATTTGTTTTCGGTTCCATCGAGTTTGATCATGAGGTTGTCGATACCAGTCTGGTCAAGCGCGCTCATTCCGAGTACTTCGGGGGCGATGATTTCGTTCACATTTTTTACGGCTTGGGTTACGCCCTTGCCGAGATAGCGGTTTTTATCGCCGTCGCGCAACTCAATGGCTTCATTTTCACCGGTGGACGCACCGGAAGGTACGGCCGCTAAACCCATGAGACCCGATTCCAGTGTCACTTCCACCTCAATGGTGGGGTTTCCCCTGGAATCCAGAATCTCTCTTGCATAGACATCTATGATTACCGACATAATGTTACTCCTGTTTAATTGTTGTATGATTACTAAAATACAAGGCGGTGATTGTAGTGAAACGTCTTGAATGATGCAAGCAGGAAGTGGAACAAGGTTTAGGGTGGTAAAATCAAGTGTATTATGGAAAGGGTTGTCATAAATATTGATAAATCCCGCGTTGGGATTGATGGGTTTCCGCGCCGCATTTTTTAACAATGACAATATTTTATGTTTCAATATTATGGAGATTCTGATAGAGGTATGGGTTGAGGAATTTAAAAGACCTGTCTAATAATTGAGAAGGTAGATATGAGTTGGGTAAAAAAAATATTTGGGACGCAGAATGATCGCGACATTAGAAAAATGCAGCCGCTACTGGATCGCATCAATGCGTTTGATGAAGAATATAAGTTGCTAAGCGATGAGGATTTGAAAGGAAAGACAAATGAGTTTCGCGAGCGTGTTTCGGGCGGTGAATCTTTGGACGATCTGTTGCCGGAGGCATTTGCGGTTGTCAAGAATGCCTGTCGCAGAATGGCTGGAATGGAGTTTGATGTTTGCGGGCACATGATGGTTTGGGATATGGTTCCGTACGATGTTCAGTTGGTGGGCGGTATAGTTTTGCATCAGGGCAAGATTGCGGAGATGGCCACGGGTGAGGGAAAGACGCTCATGGCAACGATGCCGGTCTACCTGAATGCGCTTCCTGGAAAAGGAGTGCATTTGGTGACGGTGAACGATTATCTCGCACGCCGCGATGCGCAATGGATGGGCGCGGTTTACAGGTATCTCGGTTTGACTGTTGGTTGTATCCAGAATCAGATGCCTCCCGACGAGCGTCGTGAGGAGTATGCCAAAGATATAACCTATGGGACAAACAGCGAGTTTGGGTTCGACTACTTGCGCGACAATATGGCGATTCGTCCTGAAGATCAGGTTCAGCCGGGGCATCCCTTCGCGATTATTGACGAGATAGACAGCATCCTGATTGATGAAGCACGTACGCCGCTCATTATCTCTGGCCCGGCACCTTATGAGACCAAGCAATATGCAGAGCTGAACCCGGCGGTGAAGAGGCTTGTTAGAAAACAGCGTGATCTATGTAACAAGCTGGTGGCAAAGGCGAAAAAACTGTTGGAGGCGAATGAAACCGAGGAGGCGCAGTTGCGCCTCTATCAAGTTAGTCAGGGAATGCCGAGAAACAAGCAGTTCCAGCATATGCTTGAGGATGTCGCTGTAAGGCGGCTATTTGAAAAGATCGACAATGCTATGCTGACCGATATGCGTAAGGAGCAGGCGCGTGCCTTGCGGGAGGAGCTACTGTTTGTCATTGATGAAAAAGGGCACGATGCCAATTTGACTGACAGAGGTTGCGAGGAGATGAGTCCCAACGACCCTGATACCTATGTGGTACCGGATATTGTGACGGCAATGGCAGAGCTTGACGGTGACGAGACGATGGATGATGATATGAAGTTTGAGCGTCGCCAGGAGTTGCAGGAGGAGTTTGCCGACAAGAGCGAAATCATTCATGCTGTTGATCAACTCATTCGCGCTCACAGTGTGTACGAGAGGGATGTGGACTATGTTGTGCAGGACAACAAGGTTCTCATTGTTGACGAAAACACCGGGCGGCTGATGGTGGGTCGCCGCTGGAGCGATGGATTGCATCAAGCGGTTGAAGCCAAAGAGGGTGTTACGGTTGAGCGTGAGAGCCAGACGCTTGCGACTATCACCATTCAGAACTATTTCAGGATGTACGAAAAATTGTCGGGCATGACCGGTACCGCCGAGACCGAGGCGAGCGAATTTCATCAGATATACAAGCTCGATGTGATTGTGGTTCCGACAAACCGCCCGATCCGGCGCGTCGATTTCAATGACCGTGTGTATCGCACCCAGCGAGAAAAGTATAAGGCACTGATCATCGAAATACGGACGGCTCATGAAAGAAAACAACCGATTCTTGTGGGGACAATTTCAGTTGAAAAGTCTGAACTTATCAGCCGGATGCTACGGCGCGAGAAGATCCCGCACAGTGTTTTGAACGCCAAGAATCATGAGAATGAAGCGGATATTGTTTCACGGGCAGGGCAACCCGGAGCGGTAACCATTGCGACGAATATGGCGGGTCGGGGAACAGACATCAAGCTTGGTGTCGATGTTGTTCATATTCCAAGAGATGTTGTCTGCTCCGATCAGGCACTTGACGACAAGCGTGATGGAATGACATTGAGGCAGCAGATAATTGCCAACCCGTGCGGGCTTTATGTTATCGCCTCTGAGCGGCACGAGTCGCGAAGAATAGACCGGCAGTTGCGCGGACGTTGCGCACGCCAGGGTGATCCTGGATGTTCAAGCTTCTTCGTATCGCTTGAAGATGATCTTATGCGTCTTTTCGGGTCAGACCGAATCTCGACAATTATGGAAAAACTCGGCATTGAGGAGGGTGAGGTGCTTGAGCATCCCTGGCTCAATAAGTCGTTGCAAACCGCCCAGCGTCGTGTTGAACAGCAGAATTTCGCAATCCGCAAGCGTACGCTTGAATACGATGATGTCATGAACAAGCAACGCGAGGTCATATACGGATTTCGCAGCGAAATACTTCAGGCAGAGAACCCGCGAAGTGAGCTATATGAGATATTGGAGGACGTCATTTATGAGGAGGCGGATCCGATTGTGGATATAGGTGAAGAGGGGTTGCGCGAGTTTACGGACTGGGTTAATACAACCTTTCCAGTCGGTATGTCGGTGGGCGATCTCTCCGATCTTAAGGATATGGATGCTAACAGTCTGACAGACGTGGTTTTCAAGCGCGTGAAATCGGCGTATGAGCTGAAGGCGCAGATGGAGGATGCCGATGCCCTGATACGAATGGAGCGCATGATAATGATGCAGGCGATCGACACTCACTGGCAGGAGTATTTGCGTAACATGGATGCTCTGCGTCAGGGAGTGGGGTTGCGGGCCTATGGGCAACGCGACCCGTTGGTGGAATATAAGCGTGAAGCCTACGGTATGTTCTCCGATCTTATGATAAAGATTAAGCTCGATGTGGCCGCCAAGGTATTTCGTTCTGCCACCAACTACGAGGCGTTTGTTTCTTTCGTTGCATCTTTGCCACAGCAGACGGTTCACAACGAGGTGAACTCGCTTAGTGTCACTGCGGGTGAAGAGAGTGCGTTCCAGAAAGCTTTAGCGAAAGGTCCCGCGCCTGTGCGAAACGCTGGTCCCAAGGTCGGACGCAACGATCCTTGTCCGTGCGGTAGCGGAAAGAAATATAAGAGATGTTGCGGCGGCGTTGAGTAGCGCGTAAAAATAGATGGGAAAACATTTTGCGGTCGCAAAAATAACCGTCAATATCTCGGCAAAAATAATGTTCAAGAATAGTTGTTCTGGACACAACAAGTTATAACACATTGATGTGGAGGAAGATGTGTTATAGTTGCGTCAAGAATAAGTGCCGTAAAATTTGCTTGAACGTGCGAAATTACGTCGTCGGTTCGATTGCTTTTAAAAAAACATGCTAAATCATAAAATTAGTTGGTGCAATTGTGATGGATTTTGTTAATATTCCGCTCCAGTCGCGTTTTTTGAGCGCAACGTTGTTTTTTGTGACGAATAAGTCACTGGAGAGTGGTGGGAATGATAAGAAAATTGAGAGGTGTCGCGGTAAAGGTATTCGCCGTTTACGCGGCGGTAGCGTTCTTCTGTCTCCTGCTTCCAGGGTGTGGTAAACGGGCGGAAAAAATGGATGCGCGGGATGTCAGTCACCCTTTGATGAAAAAGGCCCGGATAGAGAAGGAGTCTGGCGATCTTGAGGCTGCGATCCGCTTATATGAGGAGGCGTTGGAGGATCGTCCCGATTTGGTTCGGGCGCATCTCGAACTAGGGTTGCTCTACGATAATCCACAGGGTGATAATTGTTTGCGAGCAATATATCATTATGAGCGATATCTGGAGAAGAGACCTGACACGGAGAAGCGTGACATTGTTGAAGGCTTAATACTGGGCGCGAAACTATCCTATGCGGCAACGCTTTCCGACCAGCCGTCAGGTGCTGTACGTAAGATTGCGGCGTTGACTAAAGAGAATATCCTGCTGAAGGCGCGTCTGGATGAGCTGGCGGGGTGTAGTTCTACGGGTGTGACAGAGGTGTCGTCCGGCAGGGTTCAGGGAGGAACGACTTCTAACACTGTTCTGTTGACACCGGAGCCGGCTCCCTCGGTGCCGGCGGTTGAGCTTTATATTGTTGAAAAGAATGACACTTTGAGCCGTATTGCAAAAAAGAGATACAACGATGCAAATAAGTGGAACGTTTTGTATGAGGCAAATCGGGACCGCCTGAAAAATCCCGCCGATTTGCGTCTGGGGCAGGAACTGATAATTCCCGATTTATCGGAATGATTATGATATTGCACATTCGATGGAAGTAATCCGAATAGTGGAGGAAGAGAACAGATGGCAGGTAGAGATTTTTTTGATGAAGACTTGGTGAAACACCGCGATGAGATAAAGAGGATTAAGATGGGGCCAGCGGATAAACCGGCAAAAAACGCGACCCCTGATCCTGTGGAGGGCGTGGGAGTATCACCAGTCGGAGACTTTAACTTAACGAGAATGATGAGGCGCAAGGAGAAAATTGCGGAGAATTCGGTTCATGCCACAGAGGAGCTTGAGCGACTTCGCAACAGACAGCAGGATTTGGAGAGGCAGAAGAAGGATCTGGAGAATATGCGTAGCAGGATCGCCGAGTTTGAGGCGGGTAGACGCGAGATGCTGGAAATGCTTGCTCAAAGTGTGGTGTCATTGGAGAAGAGGGGGATTCAAACCTCAACATTAGCCGATTTACTGGAATTGACGAGAGTGCGTTTTAATGAGCTGAGGGAAGAGTTGCAGTCGCTTGATGAGACCTCCTGGTCCGAAGATGTTTTCAGAGAAGAACTGGGGAAGGCGTTGACAACAGTGGAGAATGCACGCATGGAATTTAATAAATCCAGTGCACGTGTGAAATCTATTGGTAGCGAACAGGAGCCAGTGTCCGCGTCGGAATACGCGCCGGCTGTGTTCAGCGGAGCGATCATGCCACCACTGGAAGAAAAAAGCTTTGGAGACTGGATAAGAATCGGATTTGCGGTCAGTTTGCCTTTGCTTGTGCTGTTGTCTATCGCTATAGTGTTGCAGGTGATTTATTTTGTGAAATCCGGCTATTTTGGTTGGTGATTTTCCGGGTGCCAAGATATTTTTAGAGGATGGTATTGCTTGGTGGTTATCGAGAGAGGGTGGTTGTAACAATATGATGTGCAGATGTTTAAAAATTTACAGGAATTTAAATGCGAAAATCAGAAAGAAGGGGCAATAACAAATTAGATGCGCGTTTGAAGCTGTTGAAGAAAGAACAGCGACGTCTTGCAAGTGAGATTATGTCTTTGTCGAAAGATGCAGGGAAGAACGTTTCTTCGAGTGCGAAGAGAGTTTCCTCCGCCGGGCGCAGAAAGACGCGAGAAGCTAAGAGCGGTCGGTCTGGCGTGGGGGTTGAGATGAGGAGCTATCTCACTACTGGCAGTTTCGGAGGGCGGCGTACACTTAGACGCGAACGCTCTATCCAGCGTAACCGGGCGATATTCATGGGTGCGTTGGCGATTACGGCCATTTACAGTTTTTTCCGCTGGTGTTGGTAGAAAGAAGAGGTGATGATGAGAGAACGCAAAATTGAGATAAAGCGGAAGACAAAAGAGACGCAGATTGAGCTGAATCTGAATATAGACGGTACGGGTGAGTGTTCAATTGATACCGGTATTCCGTTTATGAATCACATGCTCGAATTGCTTGGGAAACACGCACTTTTCACTCTCGACATTAGTGCGAAAGGTGACATTGATGTCGATTATCATCACCTTGTGGAGGATCTTGGACTTGTGCTGGGCGATGCCATGAATCGTGCATTGGGTGAATGCCGGGGTATTGTACGCTACGGTTTCAGCCTGTTGCCGATGGATGATGCTCTCGCCCGCGTGGCTGTTGATCTTGGTGGTCGCCCCTATCTGGTATATTCAATCGACAACCGCAAGCGGAAAATCCGCGATTTCGATCTGGGGCTGATTGAGCACTTCTTTCGCTCGTTTGTGGATCATTCCAAGATTAATCTGCATATTGCGCAACTGTACGGGAAAGACCCGCATCACGCTTATGAATCGGTCTTTAAGGGTGTGGCGCATGCGTTGCGAATGGCCTGCGCAGTTGATGCGCGATCGAAGAATGAAATTCCATCAAGCAAGGGAACAATTGTTTGAGTATTGGAATAATAGATTACGGAATGGGCAATCTGGGTAGCGTCAAAAATGCCTGCGATTTCTTGGGACTGTCGTCGAAGATTGTCAGTACCCCGGAGCAACTTGATGACTGCACCGGTATTATTTTGCCAGGGGTGGGAGCCTTTGCCAACTGTATGAACCATCTACAGAATCATGGATTTGTAGAGCCTGTACGCAGCTGGATTGAGAGGGATAGACCGTTTCTGGGTGTTTGCCTGGGGTTGCAGATTCTGTTTTCGGAGAGCGAGGAATCGCCAGGCGTTCCGGGAATAGCGGTATTTCCAGGTGTCGTCAGGAAATTTGAACTGAAGAAAAGATTAAAGGTTCCTCAGATGGGTTGGAACGGAGTGCGGCAGCGACAGGCGGAGTCTTCTTTTTTCAAAAATGTGAAAGATGGAGCATTTTTCTATTTTGTTCATTCCTACTATGTTGACACCCCAGAAACGGAGATTATCGCCGGTGAGACTGAATACGGCATTACATACACCTCCGCCATTGCTCATGGACGGACAATGGCCGTGCAGTTTCATCCCGAAAAAAGCCAGGCCGCAGGACTGGAGATACTTAGAAACTTTGGTGAAGTGGCACAGTTGAGCTAAAGGCTTTCGTAGAATGTATGCCTCGCATTTGAGCGAGGAAGCGGATGTCGGCTTGGATATTCGTTGTTACGCCTGCTGTTGGAGACGAGTACACCGTAGGCATTGGACTCCATGCGCCCCGTCCAGAATGGAGTTAGTGAGTTGCCTGCATCGACATTGACAGTAATGATTGCGCGGAACTCCACTATGCCATCACCTGGGAAGTAGTGGGTTCGGATAATTCTGGTTACGGAGTAGATTTGATTGGGTTTCAGGAGAACAGCGTTCTCGTTCGTATACTTTTTGGACACGGCGGAAGAGGGGAGGAGCCCGTCTTTTTGTCCGGTGGGGTAATACCAGAGGAAGAGGGGGTATATGTCTTTGGGGATCCAGATAGCTCGGGATGAAATGTTTTTGAACTCCGCGACAAACTCGATAGTTTCGCCTTCACGAAAGGACTGCTTATTAGGGTGGATAGTGAACTGCAAGTCGCCTCGTTCAAAGTTTCTCTCGATATGTCCGACGTTGTGAGGCACATAAATGTCTGAAGGTGTTGAACAGCCGACAGTTAGAGATGCGAACCCCCACGTCAGTAATGCCGCGAGCGCAAACCTGATCGTGCTTTGCATCTCTTTAAGACTGTTTTTCAATGTGTACATATTGTTTCTCGCATTTTTAATGTGAATCCGGTCTTTCATCGGAAACCCGTTAAAGACTGAATCCTCAAACCAGTCAACTTGCAGTAATATACCCCAAGATCGAGGAAATGTAAAGCCGTTCGCCAATTATATAAAGCAGGAATTATTCCACACGAATGCGGGTACGGTGAAAAGATTTCGCACTTTTTAGTTTTTCGAAGGAATCGCCTTTAAAAATGGCAACATTTTTGATAACTTCGATCGTTCAGGTTTAAATAATTACAAGATACGATGTTTGGGGGAGAAGAGTATGAAGAATCTAATATTGTTATTCACCGTAATGTGTTGCGCGAGTGTTTTGGCTCTCGATTTTCCTGGAGCTAATCCGGGGATGGCAAAGGTATCTGGTGGTGCGATGGCGAAGGAATATACACTCAGTAACAATGTGATCTCTGTCACTTGGAGTGTTGCGGGAGGAAAGCTCTTACTGACGCAAATAGAAAATAAGATTTCGGGAGGAAAATATCCGCAAGAGAGATCGCCGGTGTTCATTTTGAGCGATAAAAAGGAGGGAACACCAATATCGAACTGGGTGATAACCGGAGTACCGGAAACGGGTGACATAAAACCGCTTTCGAAGTCATCCAGTCGAGGCAAGCACTTTGGTGGTAAGAGCGTGACTGTTTTTTTGAAAAACAGTAAAAGCGGGTTGGTTGTGAAATGGATTGGTGAGCTTCGGGACGGGGCGAACTATGTCAGGTCCATTATTTATATAAAAGGGACAAAACCGCTGTCGCTGAAATATATCTCACTGAATTGTGATATTGATGCGTCAAATCCGGTTCAGGTTGGCGCGGGGCGGAGGGGCATGCCGGCGGTTTCCGGTCAGATGTTTTTTGGCATTGAGGTTCCATTCTTCAAGAACACCCTCAAAAATAATCAGATTTCACAGGGGTTTAACTGCAATCTGCCTGTAAAACAAGGTGTGACAACATCATTTGCGGCAGTGATTGGCGTTTACCCGCCGAGGCAGCTTCGTCGGGCGTTTCTTTGCTATATTGAGAGGGAGCGTGCCCGCTCATACTCGCCGTTTCTGCACTACAACTGTTGGTTTGATCTTGAGAGAAAGGTTTCGGAAGTGGGGATGCTCAATCGTATAAACGCAATTAACGCAGAGCTTTCGGAAAAACGTGGAGTAAAGATAGATTCCTATGTCGTTGATGATGGATACGATGACTATCGAAAAGGGTTTTGGGTTTTTAATGCCCAGAAATTCCCTAATGGATTTAAGCCGCTCGCAAAACGTCTTGCTGAAATCGACTCACATCTGGGTTTGTGGCTGTCGCCTGCCGGAGGATACGCCGGCAGCAGAGAGCGTATAAAGCGTGCGAAAGAGATAGGCATAAATTCACTGAATCTTGCGACTCCGGTGTATTACAAATGGTTTCTTGATCGGCACATGAGCTTTGTGAAAGAGGAGCAGGTCAACTATTTTAAATGGGACAAGCTGGGTGGTGGGGTCAGCGGGCATTTTATGGCGTTGATGGATATTGCCAGCAAGCTGAGGCAGGTTAATCCTCAACTGTTTATCAATACTACTGTTGGAACCTGGCAGTCGCCGTTCTGGCTTAATCATGTTGATTGCACCTGGCGTGGCGGGCAGGATATGGGTTTTTCCGGTGTGGGGGATGAGCGAGAGAAATGGTTGACTTATCGTGATGGAATTTCGTATCAGCGGATTAAGGGCTCAGCATATATCTATCCGCTGAACGCCCTGATGAATCATGGGATTGTATTTGCGAATGGACATAAGTTTTCGAAAAGAGCATTGAAAGGTGGCAGAGACCTGCGGCACGAGACGCGCTCATATTTTGGTGGTGGTTATGCGTTACAGGAGCTTTATATAACACCTGGAATATTGGAGGATGAGCAGTGGGACGCAATTGCGGATGCCGCGAAGTGGGCCCGCAAAAATGTATCAACTCTTGTGGATTCACATTTTACAGGTGGAGACCCGATGAAACTTGAGGTTTATGGCTTTGCGTCCTGGAATAGAAACAGAGGAACACTTGTGTTGCGTAATCCTTCAGATAAACCGCAGGTCTATGAACTGGATATTGCTGAGGCGTTTGAGCTACCGTTGAATGCGGCACAGCACTACAGGCTCACCTCGCCATACGGAGATCAAGCACTGCAAACACTGAAAGTTAAAGCGGGAGTGAAACAGAAAATAGATCTGGCCCCCTTTGATGTGCTGGTTTTTGACGCGGTGGCGTTTTAAACGCAATCCGTTTCCTCCGCAGTCATCCGTGTTTGTATTTGACACCCATTCCGCCGTCAGGATACTTCCAATTGAGAACAGCCGTATCTTTGACGATCTGCCGGCAGGTGCCACATTCCAGGCAGTTATCGTGGGAGACGTTGATCTGTTCTTTGTCGGCGGGGTCTTCTTTGTAAACCTCGGCGGGGCATACTTTCAGCAGTTTCCGTATCTCTGTATCTGCGCCGTTTCCCTGATTGAGTTCGATATGCGAATTCTTGCTATCCGGCTCGTATTTTGTGCGATACAACTTGTCTTCCAGTGTCAGTTCGTCATGTTTTTCTGTAGCCATTGTCTCTCTCCGTTTAAATTAGTTTGCGGGCACGCAGGACATCGCGAATAAATTTGCCTTTAGGCAGTTCTTTGAGAAAGCGTTTTATTGCACGCTTTTGAATTGTCTTTTTAGGCTCAGCCGTAACGGTGAAGAAGTCGCACATCAGCCGTACCGCCTGTTCGGGATAAAGCGAGAAAAGGTTGGGGGAGTTCTGCATTATGAACGGCAAATCTTTATATTTTTTCATATCCCGCATCGCAACGCTATTGCGGAGTTTCTCGTCGTATTTCGCGAATGCGGTCTTCGAGAAATCATTTTTCGCTTTGGCCTCAACCGCAATCCCGGCGGCCAGATACCCTGACTCCATGGCGTGGTTTGTGCCCTCTTTGTAGAGCGACATGTTCACCAGCCCGGCGGCATCGCCGGTGATCATCACCCCTGCGCCACTTAGTTCGCCGATAGCGTTGTATCCGCCTTCAGGAATGAGGTGTGCTGAATACTCCCGCAGTTCGCCGTCACGCAGATATTTCTTTATGAGCGGATACTGTTTAAACTTGTTCATAATCTCGTTTGGAGAGAGTCCTGAGTCCTTCACTGTTTCGAGATTGGCCGCCATCCCGACATGGAGTGCATCTTTAGCGGTGTAGATGAATGCTCCGCCAACGAGTCCCTCAAAAGGCGCACCAAAGAAGTCCAGCGCGGCACCCTCATTCTCTGTTAGTCCAAAGCGGTCCTCAATGGTCTTTTGGGGTAGAGTGATGACTTCCTTTACGCCAACCACAAACTCTTGCTTTGTCTTACCTTGCTTGATTCCCAGTTCTCTCACGGCTTCCTCTGTAACAATGGAATTTACACCGTCTGCAAGGATGATGGTGTCCGCATAAAACTCTTCGTCGCCACGAAGTTTGACCCCCACCGCCTTTTTAGAATCGCCGTCACCCTTGTAAATGAGACCTTCGACAACCATGCTTTCGAGCAGGTTTGCGCCCGCATCTTCAGCTTGTTTCGCAAACCAGCGGTCAAATTGTGAGCGCCACACAATGAACGTGTTGTTATAGGGAGCTTCACTCCACTCGTCCGCGCCGAACTGCAGTCCCGCATGGCGTTCCTTGCCAAGATAGGTGATCTGGCGTTTCGAGACCGGTCGTTCGATTGGTGCTTTTTTGTAAAATTCCGGGATCATCCCGTTCAGCACCGATCCGTAGAGGAGCCCGCCCATATTTTTTGAGCCAGCGTATTCGCCGCGCTCGAAGACGAGAACCTCCATTCCCGCTTTTGCCATAGTGTGAGCGGCGGCAATACCTGCCGGTCCGCCGCCAACCACAATGGCGTCCATTTTTACAACGTCATCTGATGCCATAAGATGTTCTCCTGTCTGTCAAAAATTTAAGTATACGGGTAGATCATTAAGTTTTCAAGAACTAACCCAGTGCCGGCAAGCTGGCTGCCGCGATCGCCTGTCCGTGGCGCTTGCTCTTTTCGTCCGGCGTTCTGAGCGTTATCTTCTCTGCCAGCCGGGGAAACTCAGCACCCAGAACCTCTTGGGCTTTTCGTATAATTATCTCTCCTCCCTCACCGCTGGTGACGCGTCCGAGTATCAGGAGATTCCGGAAATCGTAAAAACCACTGAAGTTTGCCAGCGTATATCCGAAATAGACACCGATTGTCTCAAAGATGTCAGCGGCTCGCTGATCACCGTCTTTCATAAGGCTTTGAACCTCGATCAGCTTTTCGGCAAACGGCATATCATCGGGTAGATCAATTCCGGCTTTCGATGCCAGACGGGCAACGCACTGTTGCGAGAAATACTGTACGCCACATCCGCTGTCACCTGCCCACTCATCAATCGGCGCATTTTCGCGGTAATCGATGGGAACAAAAGCCAGCTCATTCAGCCATGGGGTAATCTTGCCTTCCGGTGTCACATATCCAGCAGCCAGGCTGGTTCCCATCGATATGCCGAGGACAGCATTGTCGTTCATCGACATTGAGCCGGCCAGAGCTGTAACCTCCCCGTCGTTGACAACTTCGAACGGGATGTTATTCCATTTCTCTTTCAAATCGAAGAAGAGCCGCCGAATATGTTTAGCGAAATCGTCTTCGTTTATTCCCCTGAAGAGGGATGCCACGCGCACTTCATTGTTCACGTAGACACCAGCGGCGCTGCCACCGATGGCATCAACACGCGGAAGATGCTCTGCAGCCAGGTTGAGGGTGTCGCTGATGCCGTCGATGTGGTATTGCGGGTTGCTCTCGAAGTAGGGATTCCACTCAATCTCCTTCGAGAAAACCACCTCTCCATCGATCAGCGCGGCGCATTTGCGGTCGCTGCCACCGAGATCGAATCCGATGCGGCAACCGTCGAGATTGCGTCCGAGCGGTTGAGTTGTCTCATGGGATGCAGGCATCTCCTCCAGAGGTCGATATTCGACAACCATCTCCTGTCCATATATCTTTTCGCCCATAAAATCAAAATCAAAGGAACGCTCGCCGTCAGGACTGTATATCCGTTTGATGGCATCAGCGATTTCCCGGCTACCGCCGACAATGACCTTGCAACCGCCCTTTTGCCAGAGTAGAAATTTCACCAGGCGTTCGACATACCGAATGTTAAGCTCGCCAAACTCTTTACTGTTGGAGAGCACCCTGGTTTCAAAAATGGATGTTGTCTCATCTTTGCGAATAAGTGCCAGGCTCAGCGGGTGTGACTCGTTTTCGTCGCACATCTTAAGATATTCCCGGTTCCAGATCACCGCAGGAATAAAATCCGGATCCAGTTTTGGCGTATACTTGTATGAAACTTCAATCTTTCGCATATCAATAACCCTCAATGTTAAATTTACACTCACTAAATGTCGACGGTGTGTATAATATGTTGTTGCCGATATTGCAAGATATTCAACTGCCGAATCCAGAATAAAGTGTAAAACAGTTGCGCGGAGATGATGAGAGATACGTTCCCCTGTGGCGGTCATCGTTGTTTTCCGGCGTTGATGGTCAAATCGCCTGCCTTTTCTGAATCACAACTTATTTCAGGAGGATGACAAAAGTGCTCCTGGTCTTATTCTCTATGACATATTTGTTCGATGTCCGGGTTAATCTTCTGCGCGTAGAATTTTTTACGAAATGCTGTTATGGCGGGTAGCCGGGACTTTATTTTTTCTGAACCATAGAAAAACCCAAAACCGCAAGCAGTATGATAGCGGCGGTGGTTTTGACCCATTGCGGAAGCATCCACGGCGCGAGTTCTCCTATACGAGTGGCAGTGATGTCGAATAGAAGATCAAGAAGAATTCCGCAGGTCAAGGCGGTGATGGCGACGACAGCAAGATAAATGATGGTTTCGCGTTTGCCCAGTATTCTCCATATCGCGCCGAGCGCGGCAGCGTTGGTGGCAGGGCCGGTCATAAGGAACACCAGCGCGGCACCGGGACTGACACCTGCTATTATCATTGCGGAGGCAATGGGTATTGAGGCTGTGGCGCAAACATAGATCGGTATCCCCAGCACCAGCATTACGATCATGGATGCAAACCCGCCGCCGAGATAGCGCGAGAAAAAGCTGGGAGGAACAAGTGCGCTCATTAAACCGGCAATGAGAAGTCCCGCAAACAGCGGCTTTGCAATGTCACGCGGCAGGGTTATGAAAGCGTGACGGAAGACGTGGGCGATTTTGGATCCTCTCTTCATATCAGAACTGCATTGACAGGTGGACTCTTCTGCTTCTTTCTTCCCGTCTTCAGTGCTGATGATATCGACAATTACTCCTCCCAATATGCCGGTGATAAATGCGGCCGCCGGGCGGAAGATAGCGAAAACCGGCCCCAGAAGGCTGAATGTAGCCATGATGCTGTCAATGCCCGTTTGCGGAGTGGAGAGAAGGAAGGCGGTTGTCGCTGCCTTACTCGATCCATTACGCCGCAGAGAGGTTGCCACCGGGATTACGCTACACGAACAGAGTGGCAACGGTACGCCAAACAGCGAAGCCTTGAGAATCGGCTTAAAGCCATTACCCCCCAAATGTCGTTCAATCAATTTCGGGGAAATCACAATAGAAAGCACCCCCGCCATGAAAAAGCCAAAGAGAAGGTAAGGTGCCATTTCGCAAAGCGTCGCCCAAAAAGCCAAATAAATATTTAGTATGTACTCCATACAATCCTCTCAAAAGCCTTTCCTCAATCCAACTGAGTGTATACTTAAGGGGTGGATATTGCAAATTGTAAAAATTTTATTCACCGGAACTTGCCCCGGTGACGTGATGTATATTGCTGTCAACCTTGGATGCCGAACACCTACACCAGACTTGCGTAGTGGCGAGGGTTTTGACCTGGAATATTCAGGAATGATGACGACTTCTGGAAAAATATGGAGTATGAACTTATATGATTAGTTTATCTCTCTTTTATTGTCTCTTCAGCAGATGTGGGGGGATTCTGGGCGAGGAAGCTTTCTCATGCTGTGCAACAGTGCAATTCCAGGTATTTCAGTGTTGCGGAAACAGAAAGATTTTCTCGTTACGAGATTCACCTTGCGGTTTAACCCCTCCACAATGCCGCTTGAATAGGCCTTCTTTGCCCTGAAATAGTTCATAATAAGCGATTGATGATTGCGAATGGTTTTCACAATGGCTGGGGACA
>CAYTQP010000001.1:0-36777 GCA_964440175.1 uncultured Verrucomicrobiota bacterium | reverse complement strand
AATGGCTGGGGACAGGTGAAATATACGGACGAGGATTTGTTAAACCGCGAATGGACGCGAATAAGACGGGGCGTTTCCAATAGTTGTCCAATCTCCGAAACGTAAATACCGCTTAACTTGCAGTACGTCTCTGTTCGATACGCATAATGATAATATCGCAACACCTCATGAATTTGATTCATTAACTTTGAATCTGCATTTGATTTAAATTTTCGCTTGTCTTCTATCTCAAACTCCTTACCACCATCTGGAATAGTTCTGGATTTCAGGGCATACATGGACAAAGTGTCCAGTCAATTAAGAACCATATATGGAAACTTATAAACTAAAATGCGAATCAGCGCATCCACCCTATCGCTTGTTGCGCCGCGCTCAAGGTGATGCTGGCTGTTGGGTTCTTAATGTACGGTTCAAAAAAATAAAATAATGATTGCACAGCCTGCTTTTAATTTTGCTTTCAGAACAATGCAAAATATGGTATATGTCAACTTTCGTAACGAATTTGTATTTAAGGGTAAATATGATTTTTAAATTTGGAGAGCTTTTTTGTGGGCCAGGGGGGTTGGCATGGGCAGCTAAAAATGCCTCTATCAATTTTAATAATGAACAGTTTTCTATCCAGCATTCCTGGGCAACTGATTATGATAGAGATACATGTGAAACATACAGGGCAAATATATGCCCTAAAATGCCCGAAACTGTAATTTGTAAAGATATTCGTAAACTTGACTATTCTAAGCTGGGGAAAATATCAAATGTAGATGCTATAGCTTTTGGCTTTCCATGTAATGATTTTAGCGTTGTTGGGGAGCAAAAAGGAATTGATGGTGTATATGGGCCGCTTTACACATATGGCGTACAAGCAATTTCAAGATTCAAACCAATGTGGTTTTTGGCAGAAAATGTCGGTGGGTTAAGAAATGCAAATGATGGAAGTGCGTTTGCTGAAATTTTACAATCTTTATTTGATGAAGGTTATTCGGTATATCCTCATTTGTATAAATTTGAAAAATACGGAGTTCCTCAAGCAAGACATAGAATTATAATAGTAGGTATCAGAAAAGATTTAAATGTCGGCTTTAATATTCCTTCAAGTAATGGGTATGCTGTAAAAACTTGCAAAGAGGCAATAGAAAATCCACCTATAGATAAGAATTCGAATAATCAGGAATATACTAAGCAATCAAAAACAGTAATTGAACGACTGAAATATATAAACCCTGGTGAAAATGCGTTTACTGCTGATATTCCTGAACATTTGCAGCTTAATGTCAAGGGTGCAAAAATAAGTCAAATATACAAAAGGCTTGATCCTGATAAACCTGCATACACTGTTACCGGGAGCGGTGGTGGCGGAACTCATGTATATCATTGGAAAGAAAATAGAGCATTAACCAACAGAGAAAGAGCTAGATTACAAACTTTTCCTGATGATTTTACATTTTGTGGTTCAAAAGAAAGTGTACGTAAACAAATAGGGATGGCTGTGCCACCTCAAGGTGTGCAAGTGATTTTTCAAGCAATCCTAAAAAGTTTTGCTGATATTAAATATGAATGTGAAGAATCCAATATGACACCTTTTTTGCAACCAGAACATTTGACGCTGTATAATGAAGCTTCCTTTCAAAAACAAATGAGACTTTGCGAGAATCTACAAGAATTTCATGTTTGCGGGGGGTAGATATGCTTTCTAATGATCTTTTTAACAATATTTTATTTGATCCAATTTCGCATGGTGCAGACCACTTGCATGTGATTTCAGGATATGCAACGGCGGCGATGGCTTTCCACCACATTAATTATATTAAAAAAAATGACCTTGACATTCAGGTTGATTTAATTGTTGGGATGTGTCCCAATGATGGCTTGTCTGTAAGTAATCATCAAGGGTTTAAAAAACTTGTAAATGATGATTTTTCTGGAATATTTGAATGTTCTTATGTGATGAATCGCCCGGCGGTTCATTCAAAAGTCTATATTTGGACAAAAGAAAGCAAGCCAATAATTGGGTTTGTCGGGTCTGCAAATTATACACAGAACGCTTTTCGTTCAAAGCAGAAAGAAGCTATGGCTTCCTGTGATGCCTAAAAAGCATTTGCTTATTATCAAGAAGTTCTTTCAAATACTATTTACTGCACACATAATGATGCTGAGAATTTTATTCAACTCTATAAAGATAATTATTCAAAAAATAAAAATCAAATAATTGAACAGGAAGAATTTGAAGAAACAGCACCTGATTATATTATTGGGTTACCTAAAATCACTATTTCTTTACTCGCTAACAACGGAACATTACCGCAACGATCAGGATTGAATTGGGGGCAAAGACCGGAACAAAACCGTGACCCTAACCAAACCTATATCCGTTTGTCTGCATCAGTATACCATACAGATTTTTTCCCTGAAAACACAATCCATTTCACTGTCTTGACGGATGATGGGAAGACCATAATTTGTACAAGGGCACAACAAAACGGTAAGGCCATTCATACTCCGCACAACAACAGTCTGATAGGTGAATACTTTAGAAACAGGCTTGGCTTAGCATCGGGAACACTGGTAACAGCGGGTGATTTAGAAAAATATGGTCGTAGCAATATAAGTTTTTATAAAATTGATGATGAAACTTATTATATGGATTTTGCTGTATAAGTTTGAATGGATAATTTAACAAAAAAGGTCTCTTCAGCAGATGTGGGGGGATTCTGGGCGGTATTGTCTATTAAGTAACAAATTCTCATAATCATCACAATGGACACATCACTCTCAGCGTTGTTAATGTTATACACGATGGAGTTCATTGTCGAGGGTGCGGAATCTTCACGCCAGCACACCAGAGGGGTCAGAGTACCCGCTTGATGTCAACCCCCCTGATACGAATTAATTTCAGGCACACCACACCTGTTCCGGCGAGATCAGTTTTTTCACGATGAAGTAAGCGAACGTTTGGCTTTCCGATGTGAGTTCGACAGTACTGGCTGACGACAGGTTTGTGTCCCTCCTCCAGAGGAGGGGGCAAAGAAGAGAGTTCGCAAAAGTAAGACTTGACCATGATCCAGTAAAAGGGTAAAAAGTTTATGAAGAAGAGAGAGATCACGTTGAGTTTTAACAAAAAGTGGGGCATCCGCCATTTTTCGTTGCGCGTCTCATCTCAAACGTTAGAGGAAAGCGATGAATACGACAAAACGAATAGTAATTGGGTTGGCGGTGTACATCTGTCACGGATTGTCTACAATAGCGGCGACCAACTTAATTTACAATGGCGATTTTGAACAAGGTAACACCAACTTTGTAACAACATATGCATACAATCATGGCAATGTATCAGCGGAAGGGACATATGACGTGGTTGCGAGCACCTTGAACAGCCACCCTCTGCCTTCACTTGTTGTGGACCACACGACGGGTCATGGTCTTATGCTAATGGTGAACGGCAGTCCCGATACAAGTGACATTGTTTGGTCTCGGAAAATCCACGTCAAATCACATAGGAGTTATGCGTTTACAGGATATGCAAGTTCCTGGGGTGGCGGTGGTGGGCCAATAGATCCAGCGCCGCCGCGCATGCGAATTCGCGTCAACGGTCAGCAACCATCTGTGAGCGTCCCCTTGCTCGGTACTTGCGGTCTGTGGCAGAACTTTACAGCCATTTGGAATGCAGGTACATCTACATCGGCTCTCCTCGAGGTGAACCTCGAATCGAGCGAACTCATTGGTAACGACATAACACTGGACGATCTGGCATTCTGCGCTCTCACCACAAACGCATGCATTCATGCCGACATCTGCACTGCAATCGAGGTACATTGGAACACCGTAAGCGGAAAAACATACCAAGTCCAATGGTCAACGGATCTCGTGGCAAATGTGTGGTTTGACTTCGGCCATTCGATCAGCAGTTCGAACATTGAAGCGTCCTCCTCTGACGCGCTTAGGGGGCGGAACAAACGCTTCTAGCGAGTTCTTGAAATGGAATGATTGAAACCTCCAACAATCGAATCGAGATCGACTGGGTAAGGCTATGCCTTCCCCAGCGTCTTGTTCGTGACATCGTGCACGAAGAAAATGAATCGTTCAAACGTTCAGCGGTGTACTATGTGTAGTACTATGAAAAGACTTCTGCTCTATGCTTTCCTCGTCCTCGTTGCGCAGTGGACATGGGCGCAAAGCACCATTGTTTACACACCTGGTCCAGAGTTTCCAATCCCTTGGTCGTTTGGACCATCCGCAACTCTCGATATGAATCAGGACGGGAGTATCGACTTCACCTTTTCGATGGGACCATCAACCTGCACTATGGATGTTCCGACAAGTTTTTGCTCGCAACCTTTCTACGTTGGCATCCCGGCAACGAATTCCATCCTCAATCAGGGTAATTATGCTGCCAGCGTCCCATTCGGTGAGTGGATTGGAAATTCGGTTTCCTCCAACATGATATGGTCTATGAGCGACCACACATACCTGTTCATTTCGTGGTCCAGTCCGCGCTATGGCACATCAGGTGTCTATGGCCCAATTGGCGAACAGGGCGAAGGGTACTTGGGTGTGCGTTTTTTCGCTGCGGATGGGGATCATTACGGATGGGTTTATGTTGAGGGTTGGTCTATTGTCGACTGGGCCTATGAGACAAGGTCGAACCAGCCAATCAGGGCTGGAGCCAAACCTGTACCCGTCCCTCTAACCAATGTATCGGTTGAACGTCCTGGCTACTTGAGGCTGGCAGCAGAAACACAGGATGGGAAAGCCTACCAAGTTCAGACCAAGGAAAGCCTTCTCGACTTCTCGTGGATCAATCTGGGATTTGTCCTTCCTGCAAGCAGTACGAATACCCTGGTGGATCTCCCTATAACTTGTCACAAAGCATTCTATCGAGTTGTGGAGGCTGATTGATGCGCGAAACACGCGCGATAAGGATGCACAACCATCGGCTTCAGGGGGTTCCGCTGACGCTCCACCCCTGATGATGAGCCGTGACGTTCGAAAAAAATGAAAAGAAATATAAGGGGTGTCCCATTTTTTGTTAAAACTCAATGTAATCTCTCTCTTTTTCGTAGCCTTTTACCCTTTTACTGGGTCATGGGTGTATTCTGAAACAGGAGAGGAAGAGAAAATGAAGAAACATACCGTTATCGGCATCATGTTGGTTGGGCTTGTACTGTCGGGAGCATTTGCCAAAGCGGAGGATTCGACATCGCTGTCAGCAAGATGAACGCACCTATCAGACCGGCTCTAAAAATGATTTTAAACGGACATTCTGCAGACCATTATAAACAAAATCCTGTGCATGACGGACCGACCATTCCTCCGACTTCCTCTCAATTCCCCTTGTAAGCAAAGCATTTGCATCCCGACACCAAAACACTTGCTCTTTTTGCGTTATTTCCCTTTTCATAAGCGTGCTTTTCAGGTAACGTTCTTTTAAGTGGCAAATTAAAAGTTCCCTGATAGGCAGGACGGTTTCTGCCTGGTTGATTGTTGACAGTACTATGAAAAAAATACTTATCAGCTTAGCTCTCATTTTAACGACAGGCGGAAGCCTTGCCCTTCTTGCCGGGTGTGCTTCCACAAAAATCAAATGCCTCACAGGTGATGAATTTGTTAAGCATGCTGAAGCGTGTGAGTATGCCGGAAGTTTTTCATGGAATACATACATTGGAGTATCTTCCCAAAATGTATATCTGGAATCTGGACACCCGGCGTTCATTGGAAAAGGAATTCAAACCACTGTTTATTGGACTCCGTTATCAGAACTTCCAGAGGAATTATCTAAGCAATTAAAAAACAAGAATCCACCATGGACAAACTGGAATGAAAATATTGCCAACAAAAAATAGCTTTCAATGTGCCGAAGCGCACATAGAAAGCATGTAACAAGCAGGTGGAGCCTATGCCGAAAACACCCATCGATTTAAGCAGTCCGTAATTCCGGCAAGGCTCACCCGTAACGTTCGTTTGAGAAAATAATGTACAGAATGCCAGACACACCAATACCGACCGGATGCCTTATCGGCTTCTTTGGTCTTCTTGCGTCGGCATTCTCCGCATTCTCGTTTTGGGGTGCGTCCAAAGCGTTTGGGCAAACGTTACCGAAAACAGAAATTGGAAACGAGTTCATCCTTTGGGGAATCATTGTCGCGCTACCGGCCATCGCCTGCATTGTGTGCTCCTTGTATAGAATCTCCACTGCGGGAAAGCGGGATTATTACCGTATTGGTCGATCACTCAGCACATGAAAGAAATGAAAAGAATCATCACATTATTGTTGTTTGCATTGTGTCTCCTCGGTTGTCATCAAGAAGCCGTTGAGCCAACATCCAATTCGATACTGGTCATCGAGCCTTACCGTTATGCAGGAACATGGGTGTTCGACGACTCCAGTCGAGGTCTGATGAAAGAACCTTTCGTGGCAGGAATTCCAGAATTGATTGATAAGCTTGTTGCTGACATCCCCAATGCAGAAAAAGGATTCAGGCTTACTTTCTCTGCACAGGAATTCCCCTGGTTTGAGGACAAGCTTGTCTGGAAAAGAAAAGACGCATCTGGTAACTGGTATTATTCCGAAACCTACAAAGCAGAAGGCTGGCTTTGCCCTGCGTTGTTCAAATACTTTAATGGAGCACCCAAAACAATCTATGTAAAAGCGGAGGCAAAATAACCTCCTAACCAGAAAACGCAGAGTATTTTCGCGTAGCCGCGAAAAAGTCTGATTTTGATCGTTCGACAACTAAGGAAACTCAATATGTTTATGATTCGAATTTTAGTAACAACGATGATTTATTCTCTCTTTGCGACGTTTGCTGTTTGTGCAGAAACACACGACATGAAGCAGACTCGTAGCGATTTTGAAAAATTTGCCGCTGAATTACCATATCTATATGTTGGATCTGTTCTCTACGACCGCCCAAACCATCATTTTCAGGTCGCGGACTCTAAAATACGCGAGAAACATTTCCGAATACTTTTTGGCAAGGTCACGGACGGAACGTATCCCCGGGATGCCTTGCTTGGTCTTTTAACCCACAGCAATCCAAAAGTGCGAACGTTGGCAGCGGTTGCCCTATTTGATCGAGAAGATCCTTCGGTTCTTCCGTCGCTGGCCAATCTCTGTGACGATAAATCTGCTACCTTTGACGGATATCCAGAGCTTTCCGCCAATTTTCTGAAATTCTCAGGGATTGTGCCATCTAGCACCGAGAAGAAACAAACCGTTGGAGATGTCGCAAAGAAGATGGTCGCATTTTATATGGAACGTTCCGGCATCTATTACGGATTGAATCACAAAATCCAACCGTGTTTTTCCGAGTATTGGCAGGTTCGAAAAAATCGTTCGCATTGCGCAGGTTGGTTTTTAGTGCAACTTGCTAGAGCAAGCCAGTGTGCTAGTCCGACTCAGAAGGATTGTATTGATCGTATCCGCACCCTGCGTGGACGAATCGATAAGCTTCCATTAGATGAACGTACTTGGATTCTTCTATGGTTAAACGGCGAAAACGGAAGTGATGCACTCGTAACAGAGGATGAGCTGGTTAAGATGTGCAAATCGCTTGGTCCGGATAAGTTGCTCTTGATGTTGTATAACAAGATTCCCAGTGATGATCCTGACTTGCAACCACGCACAAACAACAACTGGCCTTACAAGCGAATGGCGATCTTTGTTCTGTGTCATGCAGAACAACTTTTCCGCCGTA
The DNA here is from genome assembly GCA_964440175.1 of uncultured Verrucomicrobiota bacterium. Classification (GTDB taxonomy): domain Bacteria; phylum Verrucomicrobiota; class Kiritimatiellia; order CAYTQP01; family CAYTQP01; genus CAYTQP01. The sequence continues at coordinate 29,086 of CAYTQP010000001.1, read as the reverse complement.
GTGATAGCGATGCATTGCTAGCGTGTGAACGCTGGCAATCTGACTATGAGAAGCATAAAAACATAAGACCTGTTATTACTCCATGGTGGGCGGTCGCAGGCGCAGGGCTGAAACCCGTGAATGCATCCCGAATCCTCCATGCGGCGATGAACCGCTTTCAGGGAAAATTTAATTCCGACGAACGGGCGACGCTTTGCATCGCGATGTGGCGGCTCTGTGGCAAGTCCGAGATGGAATTCATTCTAAACTGGTTTTACAAAGGCATCCTCAGCCAAGAACGCGGTTCCTTTTCAAATTCTCGTGGTTTATTCATCGAGACAATCGGGAAGGAACCAGATGGGAGGGAGATCATATCGCAACTTATTCGCGACAAGAGGCTGGTTGACATTGACTGGCAGTCTCTTGAACGACTGGTGCGCGTGGTCAGCGTATGGACTGGAACACCAATTGTAACAGAGGAGGAAATACGCAAAGTATGGCATCCCCTTGGTCAAGGGCATTACCACTGGGAGAAAGACAAGGCCAAGAAGGACTACCCCAAGGAGACAGAAGAACTCGAAGCACATCTCAGTGAATGGCGCAAGCGACTGCGCATGAGTATTCCGAAATTACTTGACAGTGATATAGAGAAAAAGAAAAAGATTGTCGAACAACGAGCATCTGAGAATCGGACAAACTAAACCAAAAGACTAAAAAATGTCTCTTCGGCAGAATTTGCGGGGGGATTCTGAGCGGTATCGTCTATTAAGTAACAAATTCCCGTAATCATCATAAGGGACGCATTGCTCTCGACGTTGTTAATGTTATACACGATGGAGTTTATTGTCGAGGGTGATGAATCTTTCTGCTCATCTCCCATGTATGCCTTTTGCGCTATTTGTCTTTAAATGCCGGTTCGACTTCAATAATTTCTCCTGTATCAACATTCTTGAATCTGCAGGGGTTAGTAGTGCCGCGTTCATATTCAAGGAAAGCGTTCAGGTTGTTACTCCATACTCGTGGAAATTCCTTAGATGATGTCTTGATCCAGCCCAGTTCATTTTGGCTGAAATAGTATTCGTCAGATTTTACGCCCGTTCCTTCGCATAGCATCCAGCCGATTTTGTCGTGACATATCCAGGGGAACAATGGGTCATAATAGTAGCCCAACCATGGCAACCATTTCCAGTTAGCGAGTTGAGAAATAACGCTGGGACCAAAGTAGTTGGAAGCGAGTTTAGCCTTCTTGTCATAATCGGTTGTGATGGTGATCGCGTCTGACGCATCGATTAAAATATTCGGCTGGTAATCTTCCTCCAGAACGATATGTATTTCCAGCGTATAAACCCCGACATTTTCGGGGGCGGTGACTGTCATTTTTACATCTGCGATCTTCCCTGGATCAAGTCTGGCTGGAAGATAACCTCTGCTCATGTCCCAGTGTGGCTGTTTCCCATCGTTGGAGATCCATTTTGCGCGTAATATTGTCCATTCGCAACCGTCAATTGATCCAGTTGTATTCCAGTGTACGTTATCAGCATTTTCAACTTGGATATTCAGCAAAAAACGTTCTCCCGGCATCAATGGGGACGATCTACTTTTTGTCTTTATAATTGCTTTGCATGGCGTATGAGTTGATATTATTTCAGGGTTATTGATATATGCCTTAAGTTGCAGATATTTTTCGCGCCATTCACTGTTTATGTTATCGCTCATTCGGAGCATTGCGTTTTTGGGTGTATTCAGTGGGTGCGTATATTCAAACCCTGCAAAATTAAATATCTTATTTAAGGTCGTTGACCGTTCTTTCAGTAGTTCTTCATAGCTGATAACAAGTGGTTGAAGCTCGTTTTCAGCAAAAAATTTCATCCACGTCTTTTCATCGGCGATTAGTTCTTTTCGCGCCTTTTCTATTGCGAGAAAGTCGAACTGGAGGAGATTCGCATCGTACTCTTTGGCTTGTTCGCGATACTCCCAAATATTGGTTTTGACGGCTTTTACATATGAGATGGCTTGTTTGAGCTTATCCTTGCGCGTCATAAGTACAAATACGGGGTTTGGAAACAGCGAGAACACAAGCTCGCGATCAGTTTTGTCTTTGTTCCCCTCGAGTAATCGCAGATATAGAATATTACATTTTAACGTCTCCCACATTATCTTAATCGAAAACCAGCCGTTGGATATAGTCTCATTTTTGATGATTTCGTATAATAGCTTGTAAGCAGGGATGTCGGCAGGCAGACCGTAGGCACGCTTTCGCTCCTCCATGTTTGTATTCTGGAACCATTCTTCAGGGTTTCCAATCAGATTGGCAGATGCGAGTTCATTGCCAAGAAAAGTGCTGCCGCAGCGCGGGGTGGCACAGATTACGAGTTGCGAATCTGGCGATGATTCGATATCATTCAAACGTTGCAATATTTCCACCAACTATTCCTTTCGCTGTTAAAATTTAACATCGGCTCTAGAAAATATCCGCATTGAACGGTGTATAGCCAGAGCGGAGTTTAAACGGTTGGATGGTAGAGCAAATACTAATGTTCAGTAAAGATAATTCCAAAACAAAGCCGGGGGCGAAGCGTCATTCATTACGGCATGGTATTGCTTGACATCATCCACATTTGATAATAGTTTCGTACGGAAAAATCAATTTAAATGGATGATGTTATGGCGTACCCGAAGAAAGTGTGTGAAATTTTGATTCGTGAAGGCATGTTGCCTGCCATGGCGGCTTGTGAGGCCTCAAGCATTCATGTTGATTCGACATCCATTGCCTCTTGTGTCGATTATACCATTGTAAACAAATGGGTTCTGGAAAATAGATCCTCGTATTCAGAAGTGAATAAATGGCTGCATTTTCTTACAAAGACCCGCAAGCGTTTCGCTGTGGTGCAGGAGCAGATGGGTTATTGGAACAATGATAGCAGCCACAGTCTTGGGCATGACAAGTGGTCAGTTGGTTGGGCGGGGGATGTTCTTATGCCGATAGCCAACTACATGTATCTGTTGCGGAGCTGGGGGGTTGAAGGCGATCTATTGGAGTGCGGGGCTTTCAAGGGTTCTTCAACCGCATGCTTAAGCCTGGTTTGCAAGGATCTCGACTTTCATCTTTTCTGCGCAGACTCTTTTGAGGGACTACCGTCTGAAGAGGGGCACTACGATAAAGGCGATTTTATTGGCTCACTGGATGAGGTAAAGCATAATGTGGGAAAATTTGGTGCTTCAGACGATGTTACCTATATTCCAGGGTGGTACAGCGACTCACTGAAAGAGTTCCCGCATTCGCTCGCGCTTTTGTGGGTCGATGTCGATCTGCAGGCATCTACGATGGATCTGCTAAGCAATGTCTATGGCAAAATTTCTCCGAATGGCGTGATATTTTCGGATGGATTTTCTGAAGGTGTTGATTACGATGGTGAAAAGATAAGGAAGACTGGTGGCGAACCAGCGGGATTTTACCGTTTTTTCAATGAATCAAAACTCGACTACAAGACCGTTCCCGGCGGCAGCAAAGGTCTCGCGCTGATTATTCCTGAATGTCGGGAAAATGAAACCATACGCTATGACGGGCGGGCATTTATGGAACTTCTACATCAGCTCTAGCAACATTCAGACCGTCTGAACGGTTTATAAGAGAGATATTGAAAGCGCAGATCTCAATAATTTTCGAATTTACATGGAGATAGAGGAAATAATAACTAATAATTGACATATATAATAATATGGATATATTGAGCGGAAATTATAGTTTAGATTAGAGGGATGGTGTGGTGTGAGTGGTGAAAATGTGACAGAGAGCTGTTGTGGTACGTTGCTGGATGCGGATCAACTGGGGTATGCGGCGGAGATGCTGAAGATGCTTGCGCATCCGTTGCGTCTACAGATTGTACAGCTGTTACGCGATGGCAGTTTGCCGGTTAAGGATCTGGTTGAGAAGACGGGTTCACCGCAGGCCACGGTATCTGGATATTTACGAAAAATGAAGCTTTACGGTCTGGTCGAATCGACTCAGAGGGGGCAGGAGGTCTGGTACGGAATTAAAAATGAGTGCGTGATCTCTCTGCTGGTCTGTATTTGCAATTATTATGATAATCAAAAAGCAAACAGGGGAATTGAAGAATGAAACTTAATCTTGGCGGACAGATGGCAAAATACTCAACACAGCATCCGCGCCTGGTCACTGCGCTGATGACGGCGGGCACTATCGCCCTCCTGCTTCTGGCACTTTTGCCCACATTGTGGCCGGGTGTGTTCAGCTCTTTGAACCCACTGAAGGTGGACACTGATCCGGAAAATATGTTGCCGAAAGAGGAGCCAGTACGCCTGTTTCACAACGAGATGAAGAAGGAGATGTCGCTGTACGACATGGTTGTTGTCGGCGTTGTGAACGATAAAAACACTGAGGGCGTTTTCAACCCGGCATCACTTCGCAATATCTATGAGCTGACGCAGTTCGCGAAGAGCTTGCGCTGGCAGGATCCAGAAAACCCAGACAGTGAAATGGGCGTGATAGATATTGATCTGATTGCGCCTTCAACGGTCGACACAATATCGCAGGGTGCTCAGCCTGGCTTCGTTAATTTCGACTGGCTGATGAGTGCGCCTCCCGAGACTGCGGCGGATGCGATAGCCGTGCGCGAACGTGCGCAGAGAATTCCGTTTCTGGACGGCACGCTGGTCTCCGATGACGGCAAGGCACTGGCGATCTATCTCCCTCTCTCATCAAAAAAACTGAGCGGGAGGGTCTATGAGGAGCTTCGGGCGAAGATTGCGACTTTTGATGGAGATGATGAGTTTCACATAACCGGCTTGCCCGTGGCAGAGGACGTGTTCGGAGTTGAGATGTTTAAGCAGATGGCGATTTCGGCTCCGTTGGCTATGCTGGTTGTTTTTCTGCTGATGCTCTTCTTCTTCAGGAAGTTTATCCTTATAATCTCTCCAATGATTGTGGCGATAGCAAGTGTCATAATAACCATGGCACTGCTCATAGCGACTGGCAACACGGTTCATATCATGAGTTCGATGATCCCGATCTTTATAATGCCAATCGCGGTTTTAAACTCTATTCACATTCTGTCCGAGTTTTTTGACCATTATCAGGAGATGAAAAATCGCAAGAAGACCATTATCCATGTTATGGAGAAGCTCTTCCTTCCCATGCTTTACACTTCGCTGACGACGGCGGTCGGATTTGGTTCGCTGGCACTTGTTTCTATCCCGCCGGTGCAGGTGTTCGGTCTGTTCATCTCTTTCGGAGTACTGGTCTCCTGGTTCCTGACCATAACATTCATCCCTGCCTATGTCATGTTTATAAAGAGTTCGTCGCTGGAAAACTTTGGTATGGCGAAAAAGTCGGATTCGCATGTTACGTCGAAACCGTTGCTCGTCAGGATTCTGAATCGAACAGGAGCGGTGATATACGCGCATTCAAAATTGTGTCTGGTGACAGCCTTTGTGATTGGATGTATCGCGGCGTATGGGATCAGCCTTGTCCGCATCAACGACAATCCGGTCAAGTGGTTTGCGAGCAGTCACCCCATCAGAGTCGCGGACCGGGTTTTGAACTCCCATTTCGGCGGAACGTATATGGCCTATCTGGAGCTGGAGGTCGAGAAGAGTGATCAGCCTCTGGAAGAATATATCGAGTTGCTGCGCAAACGGATAGGGGTGCGTGGCGCGGAGCTTGCAGGAACACCCCGCGCGGCTTCCGTGTTTGGAAAATTAAAGGCGGAGATGCTGAAAGAAGGAAAAGATGCCCCGTCACGCAAAGAGCTTCTCAATCGGCTTGAGGCATACGCCGATGATCAGCTTTTTTCTCAGCCGGAAGAGGAGGGGGATGCATGGGACAAGGCACTTGATTTTGTGATGATGGAAGGCGCGAAGTCGAGTCCTTTCAAGCAACCGGAAGTACTTCGTTTCATTGAAACCATCCAGAAACGGTTGTTGAAGACGGGAATTGTTGGCAAGTCCAACTCGCTGGCGGATATTGTGAAGACTGTCCGGCGCGAACTGGTGTCGGGGGAGGAGAAGGATTATCGTATTCCCGACTCTTCTGCGGGGGTGGCGCAGGCTCTTCTTCAGTATCAGAACAGTCATCGTCCCCAGGATTTGTGGCACTTTGTCACCCCGAACTATCAAAAAACAGTACTCTGGATTCAGCTTAAAAGTGGTGACAATCAGGATATGAACAAAGTGGTGAGAGAGATTGATGATTTTATGGCGAACGCCGAAATGCCTCAGGGTGTTAAGCTCAGACATCGCTGGTTTGGACTTACCTATATCAATGTGATCTGGCAGGACAAAATGGTTGCGGGAATGTTGCAGGCGTTTCTCGGCAGTTTTCTGATCGTCTTTTTAATGATGACTTTTCTCTATCGTTCGGCACTTTGGGGGACATTGGCGATGATTCCGCTCACGATAACTATAGCGGTGATTTATGGGATTATAGGTTTTATAGGCAAAGATTACGATATGCCGGTAGCGGTTCTGTCCTCAATGAGTCTTGGTCTTGCTGTGGATTATGCCATTCATTTCCTTTCGCGAACCAGGATGGAATACCCCCGGCATGGGTCTTGGGAGGCTACATCTCCGCAGATGTTTGACGCTCCCGCACGTGCGATTGCCCGCAACGCAATTGTGGCGGGTGTCGGGTTTCTGCCTCTGCTGGCGGCGACGTTGGTTCCGTATAAAACGGTGGGTTTTTTCATCGCCGCTATACTCCTTTCGGCTGGTTTGGCAACACTGCTGATACTGCCGGCATTCTTGAGGATTATCGAGAAATATCTCTTCCCGAAAACACAGCGATGCTGCATGATATGCAATTGCGGCACCTGCATAGTTTCAGCAGTCGCGATAGTCTCGGTGATTGTGATGAATATTTATAATTTTCTGCATTTGGGCTGGACAACTATGACGCTTTACAGCTTGTCGGCGATATTACTTATGGTACTGGCATGTTATCTGATTGGTCGGACAAAGCGTTGCAGGGTTGAGTTTCCCTCGAACAATGGTGGAGTTGCGGAAGACATAAATGATTGAGTTGCGCCGTGATTACTGTATATCAGTTTTAACGGTGCTGTTTGATGATATTGAATAGAAACGAAATGGAGATAATGCGATGAAGTTAGATAGTGTTAAAGTGTTGATAACGATGGCGGCTATGCTGATTGTACCGATGGTAAGCATTTGTGCGGAGGAACTGTCAGTTGACGAGATTGTGGCAAACGGAGTTCGCGCCAACTATTATCATGGTTCGGATGGACGGGCGCGTGTAAAAATGACCATTGTTGACAAACAAGGGCGGGAGCGCGGGCGTGAATTGACTATTATTCGGCGCGACAGCGTCAAAACTGAAGATCCCGATGATAAATTTATCGGGGATCAGAAGTTCTATGTCTACTTTCAGCGTCCCGCAGATGTTCGCAAAATGGTCTTTATGGTTTGGAAGCATACCGGAACCGATGATGACCGCTGGCTTTATATGCCGGCTCTCGACCTCGTCAAGCGAATTGCCGCCTCCGAAGAACGCACCAGTTTTGCCGGTTCACATTTCTTTTATGAAGATGTCTCCGGTCGTAGTCCTGACGAGGATATTCATGAACTGCTGGAGACGACCGACAATTACTTTGTGCTGAAAAATACACCGAAAAATCCGGATTCAGTTGAGTTCGCCTATTACAAAATGTGGATACACAAACCCACTTTCCTCGTGACGAAGACCGAGTATTACAATGCCAGTGACAAAAAGTATCGCGAATACAGCGCCCTGGAAGTGAAAGAGATACAGGGATACCCAACCGTCATGAAGGCGAAGATGAGCGATGAGAGAATTGGCGGGCACACCATTTTAAGCTATTCGGACGTTAAATATGACAGAGGACTGCCGGACAGTATATTCACTGAACGCTATCTGCGAAAAGCCCCAATCAAATATCTGCGTTAACCCGAATTTGAATGCGAAGAGAGACAGCCCGGGGAATTGCTCGGCGACTAAACGACGACGAAGTGCGAAATTAAGTAGAGCCTGTCCCATAGTGTTTAAGTTATTGATTTAAAAGATATTGCGAATGAAATTTTCGGACAGAAAGAGCCAAAAAGCTCTTATGTCCGAAAAAAGTGTGTTATATTTCGGTAAACGATAAAATAAGCCGGAGAACACGCAAACGTGAATACCGTTTCAACCCGAGCTTCGTCCAGAAATTCTTGCAAAAGGTGTCAGCCCGGCAAAAGGTGTCAGCCCGCCCGGCGAAGGGGTCGGCGAAGGGGTCGTGGCGAAGGCGGGCGAAGGGGTCGGTCCGCCTGAATCATTATTTTTTTTGAAGAGTAGAGCAGGATGGTTGTTCCGCTTTGAACCAGTTCCAAGCTTAGGACAAACGTAAAAAACAGTTGTCCAAGGTTTGGACAAAATCCCAAAACTACTGATTTCCTCATAGTTGAAAATCTCGTTTTCTTCCTGTTTTCTAAAAACGCCTCACATGGGACAGGCTCTAAGTAATTGTCCGGGGACGGTGAAATGAACGCTTGAATTGAGAATGGACTGCCACTTTCGTGCGTGAGTATATATTCAGCCATTTATACGATTATGCGGGAGAATTATTCTCATTCCTTCCTGAACCTGTGAATATGAATGACTTATTTATCGGGAAGATGGTGGTTGCATCTATTCCTCGTCGTTTCGTGAAAACAATGAATTTAATCATCAACTTTAAAGAAAATGAAAAAAATCTAATAATTCCATCTGAAAAGTTCAGGCTAAATGAATGCTTGTCAGTTGATGGTTGTGGCAATACACTGGCACGCATGATTAATCTCGAAAATAATTGGCAGAGGTGGCGGTTTTCGCGTGCGGTGTTTTCTCTCTGTGCGGGATGGGTTTTTTTGATGTCTGTTCGCGCTGTGTTTGGCACCCCGGATTGTGTCGGCGCGGTGCGGGCTGATGTTGGTCGCTGTTTCGCCTATGCGCCTTTTATGCTGAGGCTTTCCTGCGAAACACCGCAGAGCGTTATCTACTACACGTTTAACGGTTCTCTTCCGTCGCCCGGTAATGGCAACCTGTACACGGGCGTGCTGACAATAGAGGGAACCAGCGTTCTGCGTGCTCGTGCGTTTCGGGATGGATATGTGTCGTCGCCGGTTAGTACGCACACGTATATTTTCCCTGATGATGTTATCCGGCAGTCGCCTGGAGGCGCGCCACCCTCCGCCGAATGGCCGGTCGGCAATGTGAACGGGCAGAAGATTGATTATGGCATGGATCCCGACATCGTTAATTCGCCTAAATACGCGCCGCTTATGACTGAGGCACTTACCTCTATTCCGGCAATTTCGCTTGTTACGGATTTGGGCAATCTCTTCGATGCTTCTACGGGTATATTTGTCAACGCCGATTGTGAGGGCATCGAGTGGGAGAGACCTGTTTCAATGGAGTTGATCTATCCTGATGGGCGTGTGGGCTTTCAGATCGACTCCGGTTTGCGCATCCGCGGTGGATATAGCCGCGTTGGGGAAAATCCCAAGCATGCGTTCAGGGTACTCTTCAGGAAGAGATATGGTTGTGGACACCTCAATTATCCGCTCTTCGGCGGTGACGGCACTGACAGTTACGACAATATAGACCTGCGTACGGCGCAGAACTACTCTTGGAGTTTTGGGAATGACTGCCGCAACACAATGGTGCGTGAAGTCTGGAACCGCGATTTGCAATTTGCCATGGGTTGTCCAAGCACGCGCTCCCGCTACTATCATCTATATATTAACGGAGAGTACTGGGGTGTGTTTATGACTCAAGAGCGTGCCGAGGCGAGTTATGCTGAGTCATATTTCGGCGGTGATAAGCTGGATTATGATGTGGTGAAAGTGGCACGCAGACCGAATCCCGAAATCAGTGCCACGGATGGATCGCTTGATGCCTGGCGGTCGCTCTGGACAATGGCAAAGGCGGGGTTTGAAGATAACAGAGATTACTATCGCGCCTGTGGACTCAATCCTGACGGAACGCCAAATCCGGCGTTACCCGAACTGCTTGATCCGGGGAATCTTATCGACTACATGCTCTGCACCTATTACGCGGGAGATCTCGATGGTCCGGTGTCCGGCTCCTCGCCCAACAATTTTTACATGATATATAACCGTGTGAATCCCGATGGATTTAAATGTTTCCGGCACGATGCTGAACATACGTTGCTAAGCAATAACCGCGACCGCACCGGACCGTATTCGGTTGGCGATCAATTTTCCGCCTCCAATCCACAGTGGCTTCATCAGCAACTTATTGCTAACAGCGAGTACCGCATATTGTTTGCCGATCATGCGCAGCGGCATTTTTTCAACAATGGCACTTTAACTCCCGAATCGTGCCGGATGCGTTTCAGGGAGCGGATGAATGAGGTCTCAACGGCTATTATTGCCGAGTCGGCACGCTGGGGTGATTCCTCGCACAGAATACCGTTTACGCTTGCCGACTGGAGTAATGCCTGTGAATGGGTTCTCAATGAGCATATGGCGGTGCGCACTGACATAGTTCTTAATCAGCTGAAAAAGAAAGGTTGGTTTCCGAGTGTTGATGCCCCTGTATTCAATCGGATGGGGGGGGTCGTGGAGAGAGGTTTTCCATTCTCTCAGACTGCGGATAAAGGCTCCATCTATTTTACTCTCAACGGTGATGATCCCCGGCTTCCGGGCGGCGCGGTCAATCCGAACGCGGATATTGCTTCTGGAGTTGTTGAGTTGCGCCGCAGTTGCAGGATAAAGTCCAGGGCGCGTAGCGGCGGGGAGTGGAGTGCGCTCACTGAGGCGTTCTTTTCTGTGGGCTCTGCTGAAGACCAGCTCCGTGTCAGTGAGCTTATGTTCAATCCTGCACCACCGCCGGACAGCAGCCCGTACAACGCACGTGATTTTGAGTTTATAGAGCTGGAAAACACAGGTGACGTTCCGCTGGGTCTGGCGTGTGTCAAATTTACAGATGATGTCGAGGTGACATTGAGTGATGTCGTACTGGAACGCGGAGAGCTGGCGGTGGTTGTCGCCAACCGCGATGCGTTCGCTTCACGCTACGACACAAATGGGCTTGTTATTGCCGGTGTATACAGTGGTCACTTGAAAAACGGTGGTAAGCGGCTGGCTTTAACGGATCCCTTTGGATCTGTCATACAGGAGTTTTATTACAGTGACGATTGGTTCCCGTCCACTGACGGTGGTGGACACTCCCTTGTCATCAGTGAAAGCAGTGCCCCGCTGTACTATTGGAGTCAGCCGTTTGCCTGGCGTGCGAGCATACTGAAAAACGGTACGCCTGGACGTGCAGAATCTCTCTTTCACGAGAATGCGGTTGTTATCAATGAGCTGTTGCCACACTCGAACACGGGGAGTGGCTGGATTGAGCTTCACAACACGACGGAGGATGATATAGATATTGGCGGCTGGCTACTCAGTGATGATCCGACGTGTTTGGCGAAATTTGAGATTGCCGGGGGCGTTATTTTGCCGGCGCATGGATATTTGACGTTCACGGAGGGTGAACACTTTGCCAGACCTGACAATCCGGGGGCGCATGAGGTTTTCGTATTTACTGAACTGGGCGGGCATGCCGTGCTTGCTTCTGCGGAGGGCGGGGTTCCGACCGGTTATCGTGCGCTTCAGGCGTTTGGTGCGACCGGGCACGAAGTTACGGTTGGGCGGTATGAGCGCACTGACGGTGTTGTCGATTTCACGGCGTTAGATTTCGCCACACCGGGAATGCCGAACGCGCCACCGCGTGTTGGTCCAGTGGTGATGAGTGAAATCATGTATCACCCTGTTATCGGCGGGTATGAGTTTGTCGAGCTTTACAACTTGAGTGCTACAGACATATCTTTGTGTGACCCCGATCATCCATCCAACACTTGGCGCTTCACCGGTGCGATAAATTTCAGTCTGCCCGAAGATGCAGTTATACCTGCGGGCGGTTATGCGCTGGTGACATCTGCGGAGCCGTCTGTGTTCCGGCATATCTACGGAGTGCCTGCACAGGTTAGCATCTATGGTCCTTATACAATGGCTCTCAACAACGACGGCGAAAGCGTGAAATTGCGCAAGCCCGGTGACCCATCGACGAACGGTACGATTCCATATATTCTGGTTGACCGTGTTAAGTACGACGACGATTATCCCTGGCCATCGGCCGCCAACGGGCTGGGGCCGTCGCTGGTGAAAATCGATCTGGCGGCGTATGGCAACGATCCGTCCAGCTGGACAGTTTCCACCTGTGCAGATGGCTCGCCGGGGGAGGCGGATGCCTTTGTTCCGCGGCGATGGCTGATCGCATGGGGCTGGACGAATGACTTTCGAGCGGTGGAACTCAGCGACAGCGACCATGACCATATGTCTGTATGGGAAGAGTATATGGCTGACACTGTTCCCACAAACGCCCTCAGCAATCTGTCTCTATGGTTAGAATCAGGTTGTACTTGCGGTGAACTTCGACTCTGCTGGAGTTCATCAACTAACCGTGTTTATACGATTGAGTCGGCATCCGCGTTGAATACGCCCACCGCTCCGGTTCTGATTATGAATCGCCGCCGTGGCACAGGGGGGACGATGAGCTACTCCGTTCCCCTCACTAACGCTGCTGGATTTTATCGTGTTTGCGTCACTCTGCCGGCTGTTCCCTGAAATATTTTTGTCTCAATTACTGGATATGCAGTGTTTATGTTGTTAAATTGTTCCTCAATATGAAAAAGCATCCTATAGCGGGTTGGATAATGACGATTTTTGGATTCGTTGGTGTTCTCTTCTGTCTGACGGCATTTATCTTTGTTTGGCTGGCGGGCATCAAAATAAATAGTGTCGCCTCGAACACGATTGAGCAAACGGTATCGCGGCTTAACAGCTTGGTTGCAGTGGTTACGGATGCGCAAACGGAGATAGTGATTGCCAGGGGGGTTGCCCGTGAACTTGAAGAGAGGATTCGCGGGCAGGTGAATGATCATCTACGGGAAACCATAAAACCGGGTTCCGATGTGATGATTAAATTAACAGAATTGGAAGGGACGTTGCAGGGCGGTCTGGATAAAGCGTACCAGTGGGTGGATGGTGCGAACGCAATACTGGGGCTGACTGAAGAGGTGACAGTGATAATAGAGTCAACGGATATGTTCTTCACACAGAATCCGGTGAGTTTTGACAAAATTGAGAACGCTCTGGAATTGGTCAGCAATGAGATTGCCAGAGTCGACGCATACGCAGTGACGTTGAAAGAGCAGATAACCGATATACAGAACGGTCGTGAAATTGCGGACGGTGGTGTCAAAATTAAAATGCTATCCGACCAAATTGATGCTTCGCTAAATAACTTAAGCGGGTATGCGGAGGGTTTTGAAGCAGTGATCACAAAGGTGACAGATGTCGCCAATCGAATTCGAATCAAAATAAGGAATCTGATTCTGGTGTCACAGTTGATGCTAACTTTGTTTTTGATATGGCAGACGGCTGCGCAGTTAAGCCTTATTATGCTTGGAAGAACCTGGAGTGTAGGGTTGAGGTTTCCGGGAGAGGTTAAGCAGTTGTGAGGTGTCTGCTCTCGGCGGGATGTATGTTTTGCTGTGCTGGTACTGAATGCAGGTTATAGTGCGGGGGTTGCGGAAGCTCCTGCTGAACGTCCACGTGGCATTCTTTGTATGCAGGATGATGGGGGGGGATTGCAATGGAAACCCCGGTCATAAAAACTCCAAACCTGGATTGCATGATTGACGATGGTTTGCATTTTGATTGCCATGAAGAAGCCCCTCTCTTTCACAAAGTCAGAGGGTTTTAATTCGGCATGAACTGTGTCGAGGCACTTGACGTGGTCTCTTTTTAGGAGTACAACTGGCGGCACTGAAATTTTGAAAGGGAATATTGTTATGAAAAGATTTTTATTTATAATTGTATTTGCGGCACTGTCGCTGACGCACTCTGTCCGTGGTCAATCCGAAGTGAAAGGTTCTCAAGCTCCCAATATCGTTGTTTTCCTGGTGGATGATATGGGTGTTATGGATACGTCGCTACCGTTTCTGACGGACGGGAACGGCAAACTCAAGCGCTATCCTTTGAACGATTGGTATCGAACGCCGAGCATGGAGCGTCTGGCTTCGCACGGAATACGTTTCAGCACATTCTACGCGCAGAGCGTTTGTTCTCCGACCCGCGTGTCGATTATGACAGGACAGAATGCGACCCGTCATGGAACGACGACATGGATTGCTCCTCTCGGCAACAACAGGGGGCGGAACGGACCGCCGAAATGGAATTGGGAAGGTCTCAAAAAAGGAGACGTGACACTGCCCCGGTTATTGAGCGCGGCTGGATATAAGACGATTCACGTCGGCAAGGCTCACTTTGGTCCGCGCAACTATGATGGCGCGGATCCGCTGAAAGTCGGATTCGATGTTAATATTGCCGGGGCGTGCTGGGGTCATCCGAAAAGCTACTATGGCAAGGATTATTACGGGAATCACCCCAAGTATAAAGGTAAGGACGGGAAGCGACGGTTAACCCACAATGTCCCTGGTCTTGAAAAATATCATGGCACTGACACCTTTCTGACTGAGGCGCTGACAATTGAGGCCAACGCGCAACTTGCGGTGGCGGTGGAGGAGAAACGCCCGTTCTTTCTATACATGGCGCATTACGCAGTTCACGCTCCATTTCAGAGTGATCCCCGTTTCGCGGAGAATTACAAGGGTTCCGGCAAGGGGAGGGGTGCCTGTGCCTACGCGACAATGATAGAGGGTATGGATAAATCACTGGGGGACATACTCGACCAGCTTGATAAGCTTGGGGTAGCGGAGAACACGCTTGTCTTTTTTCTTGGCGACAACGGTTCCGACGCGCCGCTGGGTTCAAAGCTCGGTCATGCCTCATCCGCACCTCTGCGTGGAAAAAAGGGTACCTGTTATGAAGGGGGAACGCGTGTTCCTTTTATCGCGGCGTGGGCCAAGCCGAATCCCGAGAACAGGTGGCAGAAGAAGTTGCCGATTCTGCAAGGCGCGGTTCAGGGGCAGTTTGGTTCTGTTATGGATATTTATCCCACAATTCTCGATTTGACAGGGGTGAAGAATCCTGCCGGGCATATGGTGGATGGTTGTGATCTGGCACTTCAGTTGTCGGGAACACGTAATCCTGAGCGTCCCGGGGTTTTTCTGATGCACTTTCCCCACGGTCCCCACAACAGCAGTTACTTCACCAGCTTCCGGCTGGGTGACTGGAAACTGGTTTATGACTATAATCCAGACGGCAAAGAAGCGCCGAAGCATGCGCTTTATAACCTGAAGAAGGATCCTTTTGAGGACGAGAATCTGGCGGCGAAAAATCCTGAAAAACTTCAACAGATGATTGCGGTGATGAGCCGACAGCTCGAAGCTGAAAACGCATTGTATCCTGTGGATAGCGAGGGGCGCGAGTTGAAACCTCATTCTCCATGAAGATACGCGGATGCGGTGGACTTTTTATGGAGTTCTCGTTTTCACGGTATACCGGTTCACTCGAAATCGCGGCAGAAAGCGATAAACGTGTCTCCTTTTTTCTGCACACTGCTTCTGGGCGGCAGTTGTTTGATGGGGATACCGGCGTTTGTTTTGAAGACGAATTCCAGTTTTTCAAATTCCGGGGGGCAGGGGAGGCGTGCCACCTGCATATAGCGTGGAAGTGTCTCCCAGTGGCGGTCGTCGGGCTGTTCGAGGGCGAAAAGGGTTATGCGCACCAACATGCCGAGTAATTCGTCCTCTGATTCGACGCTACTGGCGACCGTCTCTTTAATTGCGATTCGCGATGCGGTTTTGGCGGCGTTGAGGACGGCTCGTTTGGCTTGTGAAACATTTGCCAGTTCCGTGGTGTCCGTAAGAAGATAGGTGCGACCAAGTTTTTTGCCGTCGCAGTGGATCTCTGCGTACGGTGGCGAATTGTATGAGAACTGCCCCTGGTAGTTTGCGTGACCGCTGAAAACGAAACAGATCAGTTCCGCGCTGTTTTTATCATCATCCCGAAACGGTTCGACATCCTTTGCGGGTGTGTTTGTTGTGACGAGCGAAATTCCGCCGTGTTCATCAATATCTATGTTTGATCGCAGCTCCGCCGCCTTATGGTATTGAAGCGCGGCGTTGGATGGGTCTCCATTCATTTCGAGGCAGAAACCGGCCATATAATGGCTGAAAGCATCTTCGGGATATTCGCCGCGCTGTTCGGGAGTCAGTGAGTTCAGTATACGGCGGGCTTCGACTGCGCTGTTCTCCCAGTGTCCGGTGGCGAGGTGGTTTATGGCGGTGAAGACATGCAGGTAGGTGCGTTCAAACGGGAATCCCCGGAAGTCCTGAACTGAATCGTTGATAACCATGCTGCCGGCACCTTTGGAGAGGCTGTAGGTCTCAGTGGTCTGCAAGAGTGTAAAGGCTTCGATGTAATCTTTTGAACTCTCTTCAAACTTTCCCGCCGCCTGGAGAATTGTCCCGCGTGCCATGAGAAACAGGGGGCGGTCCTTTTTCGGCACGTTCAGTTTGTTCAAATAAACGAGGGCTTTGTCGGTGTCCCCTTTATAGAGGTCACGCCGTGCGCTCTGTAGCGGCGTTGAGCAACCAGTAGCAAGCGCAACGACCGCCAGCACTGAGAGCTGGCGGCCGCAAGCGTGAAAAACCTGCCGAACAAGTGACATTCTACCAGCCGAAGAGCGGCTTACTTGCTTCGCGGGCGAACTCTCTTTCAGCCATCCACGTGATCTCGCCGGTTGTTATATCGGTGATCTCCATGGTGAGTTTGTAGTAGCTGAATTTCTTTTTGGAGACGCGCACCTGACGTCCGCTACCCTTGGTGATTTTGCTGAAAGAGCCACTCATCATATATTTGGCACCGAGTTGTTTGCCGATCTGCGCCTGTTGTCCGGGGGTCACGTTCTTAGCCTGATATCCTTGCTCTTTCAATATCTCGTCTCTGCGGGTCTCGTTGATGAAGCGCATTTTTCCGCTTTTGAATATCTTCACCTTCATTTGATCTGTCAGGCTCTTGGTGTCGATATATTCATCCGTATCGTTCTTAATGCCGGCAATCATCGTGACGGGCGGAGTTGGTTGCTGCGACAGGAACGGGCTGTTCAGCAGGTCGTTGGAGACATCTGTGCTGAGAGTCTTCAGGTCGGTGTGATCGTAGTTTTCATCGTAGTGGCGCTGGTCACCGACATCGACAACGTGTGTTGATTCTCTGACCGCCGCGCAACCGAGCAATCCAATGACCAGTGAGCTTGCAATCGCTGAATTAAATAAAACAGTTAGTCTCTTCATATTACTGCCCCTTATATGTTAAAATACAACTTTGTAAAATGTAAAATGTCGCAACACACAATATTGCACTTTTCTGTGAACTGCAAGTTGTATTTATTAGAAACGTATATTGATTATGAAGAAGAGATTTAAATATATCTGGTCGTTGTTTGCCGTAGTGTGGATATTAACACCGTCTTTTGTGCTGGCGCAGGACGGGGGGAATCCGCAGGTGGTTTATGTTGGGCCTTTCACGCAGACGAGTTTCTCCCTGCGTTCTCTTTTGGGGTTTAATCCCGATGAGGTCATATCGAATTCGATAATCGTCATACTGATGGGGGTCATTACGGTGGCAACCATGCGGACAAATCAGCGTTTAAAGAGTTCGCGCCGCGAGCTGGAGAAAAGCAATCGCCGGCTGCAGAATGCGCTGGAAGAGCTGGAGAGCAAAGAGAATCAGATTATTCAGCAGGAGCGTCTGCGGGCCCTTGGTGAGATGGCGGGTGGAGTGGCGCACGATTTCAACAACGCCCTGCAACCGATAGTGTTGGCGGCGAGCGTTCTCAACAGACGTAAGGCCGAGCTTAGTGACGACCCGAAGATTCACGAGTACATCAACGTGATAAACATGGCATCACGTGAGGCCGCAGGAACGGTGAAGCGTTTGGTGCGATTTTTCAAGCCCGGAAAAAACCGAACTCGCGAGATAGTTGATGTGAACGGTATTATAGAGGAGGTTGTGAGACTGACCAGTCCGAAATGGAGGGAGGAGGCTCGGGATCGGGGTGTCATGATTGAGGTGGAGACCGAGCTTCAGGACGGATGTCTTATCTGCGGTTATGGAGATGAGTTCAGGGAGATGATGGTGAACCTCATATTCAACGCGGCCGACGCGATTGTCCGTGAGGGCAAGATATTTGTAAAGACGGTGCTGGAATCGACAAATGTATTGCTGACGGTGTCGGATAACGGAGTTGGTATGTCGAGCAAGGTTTCGGAGCGTTGTCTGGAACCCTTTTTTACCACCAAGACCGGCCGTGGCACCGGTCTGGGGCTTTCGATTGTGTACGGAGTGGTACGGCGCTTGAAAGGCGGTATCTATATTGACAGCAAGCTGGATGAGGGCACAACTTTCACTATTTGCATACCATTGGCGCATGGTGACGAAAAAGAGGAGCTGGACAAGGTTGAACGAAAGAGAGGTCGGTTGCGGAAGAAGGCAAACGATGGCGATCTGAAATTCCTGCTTGCGGAAGATAACGCCGCGATACGCTCGCTTCTCGCGGATGAGCTGCGACAACAGGGGCACGAGGTGGTGTTGGCCGCTTCGGGGGATCAGGCATGGGATATATATAAGAAAAATAAGTTTGATGTTATCCTTACCGATCAGTCCATGCCTGGATTGTCGGGGAAACAGTTGGCGCGGCTGATTAGAGAGAAAACCCCTAAAAAGACCATCATAATGCTCACTGGATTTGACACGGCGATGAAATCCGCAGAGCTTGAAGGTCTCATTGACGCAGTGTTGTCAAAACCCGTCTCCATCGAGGATGTCATGGACGTGGTGAGAAATGTTGTGTAGCGGGAAGGCGGGTAAAAAGTATGACGAAATTGTTTGAGATAAATACGCGTCGAGAGTGATTGTCAAAATAGGAGTTTTATATGGTGGGGCGCGTTGTTTCGGTTAATCTTTCCAAAGAGAAGGGGACGGTTAAACAACCGGTCTCTTCTGTGCAACTGAATGAATTCGGAATAGTGGGTGATGCCCACGCCGGATCATGGCATCGGCAGATCAGTCTTTTATCCAAAGAACAGATTGATGTTTTTGTTCGTCAGACGGGGATGCGCATTCAATCCGGTGCTTTTGCGGAGAACATCATCACTCATGGTCTCAACTTGAGCCGGGTAGGGCTGCTTGACAGAATAAAGATTGGTCGGGCGGAAATTCAGGTGACGCAGATCGGGAAAAAGTGTCATGACGCGAACTGCGCAATCTTTCATGAGACGGGAAGTTGCCTGATGCCGAAAAACGGAATTTTTGCCCGCGTTCTGCAAGGCGGCATCATAAGTCCCGGCGACGCGATCGAGATGATCCCCTTTCGTCTGGACATTCAAATTATCACACTCAGCGACCGCGCTGCCGCTGGTTTGTATGAGGATCGCAGCGGACCGACCATTCGTCGGGCGTTGCAGAGTTTTTTTGCTGACAAGCGCTGGCATTTAGAAATCGCTATTGATGTTATTCCTGATGACCCGATGGTGCTTCAGGAAAAGATTGAATCTGTGCGTGACCGAAAAGCGGCGATTGTCATTACGACCGGCAGCACTGGCGTTGGTGCGCGTGATATAGCACCCCGTATAGTTGCATCCTTATGTGACAGACTCATTCCCGGGCTGATGGAGTATATTAGAATCAAGTATGGTACGGATAATCCCCGTGCGTTGCTCAGTCGATCCATGGCGGGCATTGCGGGCGAAACACTTGTTTATGCCCTGCCGGGAAGCGTAAAAGCGGTTGATGAGTACATGAGTGAAATCCTCAAAACAATGGAGCATCTGCTGCTTATGATTCGGCAGGTCGATAACCATTAATATGGAGTCATGGTGAATATGACGGGGAACTTCATGGTTTTGGCGGTTTTCCTGATATTTAACGTTGCAATTTACCCCTCCGGAAATGTAGATAATGGAAGTGTGTATCGTGATCGGACTCTGACCGGATTTGATGCCGGCGCAGGTGTTGCGGCTTGATGTTTATAATGAGAGTAGATTGGATGGTGAATATGGGTTTGAAAGAAGACGATATATCGATTGTGATTCCTGTTTTGAATGCGGAGAGTGATCTTCCTGATCTGTTTGATATGATTGGTCGGCAGGAGGGTGTTAATATCCGGGAGATACTTTTGGTCGATTCGATGTCAACTGATGCCACCCGTGAGATCGCCGAAGAGTATGACGGGGTGGGTGTTATTCCGATTGAAAACTTTTCGCACGGTCGCGCACGCAATCTCGGAGTGAATATAGCTGGAGGCAAGTACGTTGTTTTTATGACGCAGGACGCATTACCGGCGGATGTCAATTGGTTGAGCGAGCTTATTGCGCCGCTGGAGAATGAACGTGTGGCGGCATCTTTTTCACGTCAGGTTCCGAGAGAGAATGCCAACCCGATGGAGCGTTATTTCCTGCAGACCCATTTCTCTGACGAACAGCAGGTTTTTATGAAAAAGGATAAAGACCGGGAAATGGATTTCCAGCGTGATGTATTTTTGTCAAATGTGAGTGCTGCGGCCAGGCGCGATATTCTTCTTCAGTTCCCGTTAGATGAGGATTTGATCATGAGCGAGGATCAGCAGTTTGCGCATGATGTACTGGAGGCCGGCTACGCTGTAGTTTATCAGCCCTATTCAATGGTCATTCATTCCCATAACTATTCACTGAAAAAGGTGTTTCAGCGCTACTTTGACAGTGTCTACTCTGTGCGTAAAATTTTTAAGAGTCACACAGCTCAAAAAAGTGTGGCAATGGGGTCAAAGTATCTGCTTAAGGAGTCCGTTTTTATTGTGAGTCATCATCCGCTCTGGATACCGTATTACGTTTTTTACACCGCCGCACGGGTTTTGGGAACGCTGATGAGCCACTTTGCAGATGTTATGCCACGTCGGTTTGCGGCACGCATGAGTTTCTACAACTATTATTGGAAGTAGTCTCCAGAGTCCGTGCGGAATGGCGAAAGAATAGAGAGAAGGAAGTGAGTGAACGAAGAGAAGCGCAACAGAAACGCCGATGTTGACGGGATAAGCGTTGTGATTCCATGTCTGAACGAGAGAGATTCGATAGGCGTGGTGGTGGCTGCGGCGATTGAGGGCATTGCGGCGACTGGTTTACCGGGAGAGGTGATTGTGGTTGATAACGGTTGTGTCGATGACTCTCCGGCGATTGCAGGCAAGATGGGTGCGCGGGTTCTTCTGGAAAAAGAGCAGGGCTATGGTGCTGCTTTGCGTTGCGGTTTCTCTGCCGCCAAGTACGATGTTGTCGTGATGGGCGATGGTGATTTAACGTATGATTTCAGACAACTAAGCGTGTTGACGCAACCAATTGTCGATGGCACAGCCGAATTTGTGGTGGGGAACAGAATGAAGAATATCCGCCCGGGCGCGATGTCGAAATTACATCGTTTTATAGGTAATCCGATGTTGTCTTTGACTCTGCGGCTTTTATTCCGCAAGCATATCGTCAAGGACGCGCATTGCGGAATGAGGGCGATCACAAAGGCGGCATATGAGAAATTCGGTTGCGTGACAACGGGCATGGAGTTTGCCAGCGAGATGATAGTGCGTGCAATCCATTGCGATGTACGCATGACCGAGCGCGACATTATATATCATCCCAGAGTCGGAAACTCAAAGTTGCGTTCATTCAGAGATGGATGGCGACATCTGCGCTTCATGATGCTTCACAGTCCGACGGCGGTTCTGCTGTTTCCCGGTATTTTCTTTTGGTTGCTGGGGTTGGCTATGATGTTTCCGCTGGTTTTCGGATCGGTATATGTGCAAGGTCGAAGTATAGATATTCATTTCATGCTGCTGGGCGGTCTGCTCAACATTGTCAGCATCCAGATCATAACAATAGGTGCTCTGGCCAAGGCGTACGCGCATCTGTCGGGCCTGAGAAATGACACATTTATTTCCTGGCTCTATTGCAAGCTCAATTTTGAGAAGGCCACCCTGTTTGTGTCACCGCTGATTATTGGCGGGTTGGTTCTGATTGTTAATGTTATTTGGAAGTGGGTGGCTGGCGGTTGCGGGTCTTTGAATGAGGCCCGACCTCTTTTCTTTGGAATTGTCTGCCTTGCAAACGGTGTTCAGATCGCGGCGGCGGCTTATCTGTTCAGCATAATGGCGCTTCCCCGTCATGTTGACAAGATGCCGTCCGGCAGTGAGAAGACAGGTATACCGAATCTGTAGCGTAATGCGTTTGTGACGCATCCGGGGATGAATCGATGCCGCGTGTTTCCGGAAATAAGAACTCGCAGATTGGTCTTGAAAAAATTGCGGAAATACCATATAAGGATTCGCTTTTATATCTCTACACTAAAAGAGATGAACAGATATTATTATAGAGCAGAAGTTAGGATGTTGTGAGATGGCAAGAGAAGTAGAACTTTCAAAAGTGCGTAATTTTGGTATTATGGCCCATATTGACGCGGGCAAAACAACCGTCAGCGAGCGTATACTCTATTATGCGGGGAAGCTGCACAAAATTGGCGAGGTCCATGATGGCGAGGCGGTTATGGACTGGATGGAGCAGGAGCAGGAACGCGGAATTACTATAACTTCCGCCGCCACGACCGCTATGTGGAACGATCATTTGCTCTCGCTTATTGACACCCCCGGACACGTGGATTTCACGGTGGAGGTGGAGCGCAGTCTCCGCATTCTCGATGGCGCGATTGCGCTCTTCTGCGCGGTTGGCGGTGTGGAGCCTCAGTCCGAAAAAGTTTGGCATCAGAGTGAACGCTACAGCGTTCCAAAGATCGCTTTTGTGAACAAGATGGACAGAGTGGGTGCGGATTTCTTAAGCGTTGTGGAGGGGGTGCAGAAGGAACTGGGTGCAAACGTAGTGCCAGTGACACTACCGATTGGTGCCGGGGAGACATTTACGGGGATAATTGATCTCATCAAGATGAAGGCGGTCTACTACGACGAGGAAACGAAAGGTGAGAAATTCACTGAAGAGGATATTCCTGAAGATTTGAAAGAGTTAGCCGATGAATGGCGCAGCAATTTGGTTGAGAAATGCGCCGAGCAGGATGAGGAGATGCTCGACAAATATCTGGAATCGGAAGATTTGTCGGAAGATGATATCTGGAAAATACTTCGTAAAGCGACGATTGCCAGGCGCGTGGTTCCTGCCTATTGCGGTTCGGCATTCAAAAACAAAGGGGTTCAGCGCTTGCTGGACGGCATTGTGAAGATTCTGCCGGCACCCAACGAGATCCCGCCGATCATCTGTGAAAAGGGCGGTGATGACACCCGTAAACCCACCGATGACGAGCCGCTTTCCGCCTTGGCCTTTAAGATTATGTCGGATAAGCATATGGGTAAATTGACATACATCCGAATCTATTCCGGCACATTGAAATCCGGCTCCGCAGTTTATAACAGCTCGCAGGAAACTTCGCAGAGGGTGGGGCGAATTTTGCGGATGCACGCCAACCGGCAGGAGGCTCTCGATGCCGCGTATACCGGCGATATTGTGGCAGTGATCGGTTTGCGCGACACCAAGACGGGTGACACCTTGTGTTCAGCGGAATATCCCATTCATCTGGAGACAATAGAGTTTCCCGCTCCGGTTATATCGATCAGCATCAAACCCGAGAGTACGATGGACAACGAGAAACTGGGGCAGGCACTGCATCGCCTTGCCGATGAAGACCCCACGTTTACAGTGGCGTTTGACGCAGAGACGGACGAAACAATTATCTCGGGAATGGGAGAGTTGCATTTGGAGGTTATTGTAGATCGTCTCAAGCGCGAATTCAATGTGCAGGCGACGATTGGACGTCCCGAAGTGGCCTATCGTGAGACACTTACATCATCTGTGAAGGATGTCTATAAACACGCGAAACAGAGCGGCGGTCGCGGGCAGTACGCGCATGTTGTTATGACGGCGGATCCACTTGATCCCGGCAGTGGTTTTGAGTTCGAAAACAAGATTGTCGGCGGGCGTATTCCCTCGGAATACATACCTGCGGTCGAGAAGGGTGTTGTCTCTGCTATGCAGAAAGGACCGTTTGCCGGATACCCGGTGGTCGATGTGCGCGTGAGTTTGATAGATGGATCTTATCATGATGTCGATTCCAGCGAGCAGGCGTTCAAAACAGCGGGTCGCTTCTGCTTTAGAAAACTTTTAATGGCGGCTAGTCCGCAGTTGCTTGAGCCGCTCATGTCTATTGAAGTGACCACGCCCGAAGATTTTATGGGCCCGGTCACAAGTTCTGTCTGCCAGCGTCGGGGCAGGATTGAGTCCATAGGTGATAAAGGCGGAGTGAAAGTGATAAGAGGGATGGTTCCGCTGAGCGAGATGTTTGGTTATTCAAACGATTTGCGCACGTTGACTCAGGGTCGTGCGTCATTCTCAATGCACTTTGAACATTACGAGGCGGTACCGTTCTCCATAGCGGAGGATATTGTCAACAAACGTCGTGAAAATGGGAAAGTGAAGTAATAGTGGGGAGATTGCGGTGAGTGTTAAAAAAAGAATATCTGTCATTAGCCTTGAGTCCGCTGATGGAAAATCGTTCATTCAGGAGTCATGTCTGACGCCTGTCCCTGCTGTCGCTGGGCTCAAAACGGTTGGTGATAGCGAAATACAGATGACCCTTGTTGATGCTGGCAGACTGAATGATGTTGCATCTGATTCCGATCTTGTCGTGTTGCTCGTTCACTTTATGGACCTTGTCTCGGTTGAGGAATTACGGCGTGTTTATCGGGGGCTTGAGAAGAAGCCGGAGTTGGCGGTGGTTATCGCCCTCTATCGACAGGCGAAAGAGAACGGGTTTAAGATGAGCTGTTTTGTCTGTGGACAGAAGATGTGGGTTCCCGACGAGCATGCGGGTCATCGGGGAAGATGCCCGAAGTGTAAAAAGAAATTTGATGTTCTCAGTCGTAAAGATCACGTTCGGTCGGTGCTTGGTCTTGTGGAGGGGATACCTGTTGTGTCGGTGGAATCCGGCACGCCCGAAACGTTCACCAATGCATTGAAGAAAATGGCGGAGTTATTGAAACAGCCTGCGGCGGGCGGAGTTGCCGGCAGGACTAAAATTCGCATAAAAAAGAGACAGGTAAAAAACACTTTTCGCGATACATCAATGTCGTAATGCCGTTTTGGCGAAATAGCCGGGAGTGCGCCGTTTAGGTTTTGAGCAGTGATCGTATTTTATCGATTGCGGGGAAGGTTTTGAAGATGACGGAAAATATATGCTATATTCCTTTTGATCAGCTTGAATCTTTCATGATCGATGTTTTCAAGGGGATTGGTGTGCCGCCGGATGACGCGCAGGTCTGCGCAGATGTGCTTGTAACCGCCGATAAACGGGGAATTGATTCACACGGTGTGGGGCGACTTAAGCCCATCTATTACGACCGGATAGTTGAGCACAAAATACAGAAGCCGGTGACAGAGTTCGAGGTGTTGCGCGATCGCAAGGCAACGGCGGTGGTGGACGGACATCATGGCATGGGCATGGTGGTGTCCAAGCGCTGTATGGAGATGGCCATCGATAAAGCCCGCAAGTTTGGCGTGGGCATGGTGGTTGCCCGCAACTCTACCCACTACGGGTTTGCCGCGTACTATCCGATGATGGCGAGTGATGCCGGAATGATAGGAATGACGGGAACAAACGCACGCCCTTCAATAGCACCCACGTTCGGAGTCGAAAACATGCTGGGCACAAATCCGCTCGTGTTTGCCATGCCGACAGATGAAGGCTTCCCGTTCACCAACGATTACGCCACCTCTATAATTCAGCGCGGCAAAATTGAACAGTACAATCGTGACGGCAAAGACTGTCCCGCAGGTCTGGTTATCGGGCGGGACGGGAAAACCGAGACGAACTCCGCCAAGATTCTGCGCGACCTTGTGAATGGTGAGGCCGCCCTTGCGCCCATCGGCGGACTGACAGAAGAGACCGGCGGGCATAAGGGCTATGGATTTGCCACAGTGGTGGAGATTCTGTCCGCTGCCCTCCAGCAGGGCGCGTTTATGAAGCAGCTGTCCGGGCACGATGAAGATGGAAAGAAAATCCCTTACAGCCTCGGTCATTTTTTCATGGCTGCGGATATTGAGTGCTTTACCGATTTGGATAAATTTAAAAAAACCACAGGCGATATTCTCCGTGAGTTGAGGGCATCGCAAAAGGCTCCCGGTGAGAACAGGATATACACCTGCGGTGAGAAAGAGAATCTCGCGTTTATTGATCGCCGCGATAAAGGCGTGCCAATAAATACAGCGTTGCAGAAACAGATTGTGACGATGAGAGATGAGCTTGGTCTTCAGTATCGTTTTGATTTTGAATAAAAAAGTCTACATCATTATAGGGAAGGAACGTTGACGGTGGCTAAAGTATCAGTTCTAATAATTACGGGATATGGGGTGAACTGCGAGGCGGAGTCGGCGTATGCGTGGGAACTGGCGGGGGCGGCTCCCGATAAGATCCACTTGAACGATCTTCTGGATGACCCCGGACGATTACACCGATATCAGGTGCTAATGTTTATTGGTGGATTTTCGTATGGCGACCACATGACCAGCGGACATGTATTCGCGCTCAAGATTAAGCACCATTTGCGTGCGGATATTGAACGCTTTATCAGTGATGGTAAACTGGTTATGGGTGTCTGCAACGGTTTTCAGGTGATGACCAAAATGGGACTCCTGCCCGGTCTGGATGAGGAATACTTTGAACCGAAAGTGGCACTTATGCAGAATGACTGCGGCACGTTCCAGAACTTTTGGGTGGAACTGGCATTTGAAAAAGAGTCTCCATGTGTATTCACCCGTGGAATCGAAAAAATGCCACTCCCGATTCGCCACGGCGAGGGCAAGGTGTTTTGCAAGCCGGAAATACTGCGGACGCTTGAAGAGAAAGGCTGTGCGGCATGTCGCTATATTGACCCGGAGACAGCGAAGCCGACAAGTGAGTTTCCTGCGAATCCCAATGGCTCACAGAACGCGATTGCCGGACTCTGTGACCCGACCGGCCGAGTCTTCGGATTGATGCCACACCCGGAGGCGTATCTCTTCCCCGAAAATCATCCCGGCTGGGATATGCAGAGTGCGGACGGCACGTTGCCGTCCAATGGGTTGGGACTGCGACTCTTCGAGAACGCTGTGAATTTTTTGAGTGAGGCGTGACCGATGGCTTTTGGCAATGATCATGATAAGACGATTTTAATTGTTGATAACGACAAAGCGAATATTGACAACTATTCGCAGACTATTCGCCTGCACTTTCCGGGGGTGAAAATACTGTCGACAAGCAAGGGAACCGATGTTTTCGATATCGCGCTTAAAGAGAAGCCTGATCTGATTTTGCTTGATGCGTTGATATCTGAAATGGGCGGATTTCTAATATGTGAAAAGCTTAGGGCCAACAAGGAGACATCCTCAATCCTGTTGCTTATGATATCGGCGGCACTGGCGAATATAGAAGGGCGGGTGATAGGTCTGAATATTGGTGCCGACGCATGTATGGGCAAACCCGTTGAAAAAAGAGAGCTGATTGCGCAGGTCGAGGCTTTCTTCAGGATAAGCGACACCCTGATGGCACTCAAAGATGCCCGCAAAGAAGCCGAGGCGGCGGCGCAAATTAAAGGTCGTTTTCTTGCCCAGATGAGCCACGAGATAAGAACACCCATGAACGCCGTTATTGGAATGACGGAGATGCTCTCGGCAACGGAGATGAGTGCCGAACAGTGGGATCTGGTCGATACCATAAAGAAGAGTGGCGAATCCCTCTTAAATCTAATCAACAATATTCTGGATTTCTCTAAAATCGAATCCAGTAAAATGAAGGTTCGCCAGCATGAATTTGTATTGAGCCATTGTGTCGAAGACGTGATTGACCTGTTGGCTTACAATGCACGCGGGAAAGAGTTGAAGCTGACCGCTCGAATCGATCCGTCCGTTCCCGAGATGATCCGTTCCGATTTTGATCGCTTGCGTCAGGTACTGGTGAATCTGGTGAGCAATGCGATAAAGTTCACCGATGAAGGCGAGGTCTCGCTTGAAGTTTCAACAGTGGAACCCTCTTCAGCGAAGGGTTACAAAAATGATAAATGTCGGTTGCGTTTCAGCGTCAAAGATACCGGCATTGGTATCGCTAAAGAGAATCAGTCCATGCTCTTCGATGCGTTCAGTCAGGTGGACTCTTCCGACACGCGCCGCTTTGAGGGTACGGGGCTGGGATTGGCCATCAGCAAAGGGGTTGTTGAGCTTATGGGCGGAGAGATAGGAATGGAAAGCGCGGAAGGCAAGGGTTCGGTCTTCTTCTTTGAACTCCCCGTGTCGATCTCGCATGCGAGCGATCATCCGGTTGATATATCTGTCGGCAAACACAGAGAAGGATTCCCGGATATGATGATGAGTCAGAAGTATCCATTATCCATCTTGCTGGTGGAAGACAATCTTGTGAATCAAAAAGTTGCGATAAAGATGCTTGAAAAACTTGGCTATCACGTGGATGTGGCAGAGAATGGGGCTGTGGCACTTGAGCGCCTGAATGATCGCCAGTACGATGTTGTCTTTATGGATATACAGATGCCGGTGATGGACGGTTGGGAAACAACCTTTCGTATACGGCGTGATATTGAGAAGGAATGTCAGCCTTGCATCGTTGCTATGACGGCGGAGGCGATAGGCGGCGATCGGCAAAAGTGTCTTGATGCCGGTATGAACGCATACGTTTCAAAGCCTATAAGACTGGCGTTGCTGGTTAAGGTGTTGAAATTGGCGTTTAAGAAATCACATTAATTTGCCACAAGGTACGTGTTCAGTGAACCTCACACATGCGGACAGTTCAGATTGGAGCGGGTAACGGGGCTCGAACCCGTATAGCCGGCTTGGAAGGCCGGAGCTTTACCATTAAGCTATACCCGCTATCGTGAAAACGAAGGGCATGTATAATCATTATGCTGTTGTGAGTCAAGATCCAAATTTAAACCGTTTGTTGAAAGGTGAATATGAAAAAAGATGTGAAAGCGTATATCAACGAAAACGACCGGCTCGGCAAGTTGCTGGGTGTCGAATTGATCGAGGTTCGCGAGGGCTATGCTCGTGGGCAGATGAGG